>NZ_CP102931.1:6089500-6396000 GCF_024734665.1 Variovorax paradoxus | reverse complement strand
TCCGCGCCCATCGCGCCGCTGCGCACGCTGGCCGACGTGGGCGAGATCAACGCCGGCGCCATCGTGCTCGAAGTCGACGGCCAGGTACGCCAGAACAGCGACATCACGCACCTGATCTGGTCGGTGAACGAAGTCATCGCCAACCTGTCGACGCTGTTCACGCTGCAGCCCGGCGACCTGATCTTCACCGGCACGCCCGAAGGCGTGGGCGCGGTGAAGCCCGGCCAGACGATCAAGGTGAGCATCGACCGCCTGCCTTCGCTGACCGTGCAAATCGACTGATCTTCTTCACCGCACAGGCCCGCCATGACCCCATCGAAGAACCCTCCCACCGTGCTGCTGGTCGGCGGCGGCATCGGCGGCATGGCCGCGGCGCTGGCGCTTGCGCGCCTGGGCGTTTCCATCGACCTGCTCGAACAGAGCGCCACCATCGGCGAGATTGGCGCCGGCCTGCAGCTCGGCCCCAATGCCTTCGCCGCGCTCGACGCGCTGGGCGTGGGCGAGGCGGTGCGCCGGGGCTCGGTGTTCACCGACAGGCTGGTGATGATGGACGCGGTCGATTGCGGCGAAGTGGCCTCGGTGCCGGTCGGCGAAGCCTTCCGAGCGCGCTTCAAAAATCCCTATGCGGTGAGCCACCGCGCCGACCTGCACGGCGCGATCCACGAAGCCGTGAAGCAGCATCCGCTGATCCGCTTCCATACCTCGGCGCAGGTTGAAGCTATCGATATGGGCGCGCAAGGCGTCACGGCCGTCACGAGCGACGGCCGTCGCTTTCAGGCCGACGCCATCGTCGGCTGCGACGGCGTGAAGTCGGTGGTGCGCGGAAAACTCATCGGCGATGCGCCGCGCGTGTCGGGCCACGTGGTCTACCGCGCCGTGGTGCCCGCGGCCGACATGCCGGCCGACTTGCGCTGGAACGCGCCCGTGGTCTGGGCGGGCCCCAACTGCCATCTGGTGCACTACCCGCTGCGCCATGGCGAGCAATACAACCTGGTCGTCACCTTCCACAGCCGCGAGCAGGAAGAGTGGGGCGTGACCGACGGCAGCAAGGAAGAAGTGCTCTCGTACTTCGAGGGCGTGCATGCGCGCCCGCGCCAGCTGCTCGACCGCCCGACCTCGTGGCGCCGCTGGAGCACCGCCGACCGCGATCCGGTCGAGCGCTGGAGCGAGGGCCCGGCCACGCTGCTGGGCGATGCGGCGCATCCCATGATGCAGTACCTCGCGCAGGGCGCCTGCATGGCGCTCGAAGACGCGGTGACGCTCGGCGAGGCGGTGAAGGCCAGCGGCTTTGACATGGCTGCCGCGTTCAAGCTCTATGAAGCGGCACGCATCGCCCGCACGGCGCGCGTGGTGCTGTCGGTGCGCGAGATGGGGCGGCTGTATCACGCCAAGGGCGTGGAACGCCTCGTGCGCAACAGCCTGTGGGTCGGCCGCTCGCCCGAGCGCTTCTACGATGCGGTCGAATGGCTCTACGCCTGGCGGCCCGAGCATTGCCTGGACGATGCGCCCGAGGCGCTGCGGCCCGCGACCATGGCGGCGAACGAAGCGGCTGCCGCGCTTTCGCCGCACTGACACCCGTTGCTTTCATCATTCATAACTAACCATCGAGGCCAAAAAGGCCCAGGAGACAAGACATGAATTTTTCGTGCGCATTGCTGACAGGCGTCCTTGCCCTGACGGCGGCGACAGGCGCCATGGCGCAAGCCGGCGACTTCCCCAACAAGCCGGTGACCCTGGTCACCCCCTTCGCGGCCGGCAGCGGCCCCGACGCGGTGCTGCGCCTGGTCTCCGACAAGCTCTCGCGCCTGTGGGGCCAGCGCGTGCTGATCGACAACAAGCCCGGCGGCGGCGGCTTCATCGCCATCGACCAGGCCCGCCGCGCCGCGCCCGACGGCTACACGCTGCTGCAGCTCGACAGCGAGCACATCGCCGCGCTGCCGCACCTGTACAAGTCGCGCAACTTCGTGACGCTGCAGCACTTCGACCCGGTGGCGTCGCTCTTTCGCACACCCTTCTTCGTGGCCGTGGCCACTGATTCGAAGTGGAAGAACATGAGCGACCTGATCGCCGCCGCCAAGGCCAACCCCGACGGCATCGTCTACGGCTCGTGGGGCGTGGGCAGCCCGGGCCACCTGGGCGCGCAGCAGCTCGAGGCGCTCACCGGCATCCACATGCGCCACGCGCCGTACCGCGAGGTGTCGCAGCTGTTCTCCAACGTGGGCGCCGGCGAGGTGCCTTGGAGCTTCGCGAGCATTCCGTCGAGCCAGGGCATCTACAAGGCCGGCAAGCTGCGCTACCTCGCCATTGCCGCGCCCAAGCGCATTCCGCAGATGCCCGACGTGCCGACCATGGCCGAGGCCGGCGGCCCGGCCTCGCTGGAGGTGAATTCGTTCGTGTCGCTGCTCGCGCCCAAGGGCGTGCCGGCGGCCGTCAAGGCGAAGATCAATGCCGACGTGGCCAAGGTCATCGCCGACCCCGAAATCCGAGCCCGCTTCGACACCTTCGCCTTCGAGCCGCTGGCCTGGTCGCCCGAGGAAATCGAGCGCAACGCCGAGGCCAAGTCGAAGGTGTATGGCGAGCTGGTGCGCAGGGGCAACATCAGCTTGGATTAACGGGGGCGTGGCTTGCCCGCTGTCTCACTCGACAGTTAAGCTGACCCTCTTTGTTTTTTGACAACTTTTTCACACTTCTTTTCATGCAAGCCACCAAGAGAGCTCTCCTGATTGCCTGCGGCCTGGCTGCTGCCGCCGTTGCGCTGCCACTGAGCGCCAATGCAGAGAACGCCGCCTGGCCTACCAAGCCGATCCGCCTGCTCGTGGGCTTCCCGGGCGGCTCCACGCCCGACATCGCGGCGCGCACCATCGCCGAGCCGCTGTCGAAGGCGCTGGGCCAGCCGATCGTGGTCGACAACAAGGCCGGCGCCTCGGGCAACATCGCGGCCGACCAGGTGGCCAAGGCCACCGACGACCACACGCTGGGCATCGTCATCAACGGCAATCTCACGTCGTCGAAGATGCTGTACGCCAGGCTGCCGTACGACCCGGTGAAAGACTTCACCTACCTGTCGCTGATCGCAACCGCGCCGCTGGTGCTGGTGGCGCAGAACAACCTGCCCTCGGGCACCGCCTTCTTCGACGAGGGCCGCAAGGCCGGCGACAAGTGGAACTACGGCTCGGTGGGCATCGGCTCGGTCGGGCACCTGGGCATGGAACTGCTCAAGACCCGCGTGCCCGGCTTCAAGCCCGAGCACGTGCCCTACCAGGGCAACCCGCAGGTCATCACCGCGATGCTGGGCGACCAGGTGCAGATGGGCCTGATCCCGCCGGGCGTGGCCATGCCGCAGATCAGGGCCGGCAAGCTCAAGGCCATCGGCCTCACCGGCGGCCGCAGCGCGCTGGTGCCCGAGATCCCGCCGCTGTCGGAGGCCGGCGTGAAGGACTTCAACCTCGAGGTGTGGGTGGCGCTGCTGGGCCCGGCCAACCTGTCGAAGGCGGCGCAGGCGCGCATCAGCCGCGAACTCGAAGTGGTCATGAAGAACCCGGACGTGCGCCGCAAGCTCTTCGAGCAGGGCTGGCAGGCCGTGGGCACCTCGCCGGACGGCATGCGCACGCGTGTGAACGAAGAGGCGGCGATCATGAGCAAGATCATCTCGGCCCGCGGAATCAAGCTGCAGTAATGACTACGTCTCCCACAACATTGCATGAACCGGCGCGCGAGTTGCCGGTATTCGGCGAATACGACGTGGTGGTGGTCGGCGGCGGCCCCGCCGGCATTGCCGCTGCAGTGAGCGCCGCACGCCACGGCGCCAACACGCTGCTGGTGGAGCGCTACGGCTTTCTCGGTGGCATGGGCACTGCAGGCGGTGTTACCAACTTCGCGGGCCTGTACGGCAAGCGCAAGGGCGAGATGACGCAACTGGTGCGCGGCGTGGTCGACGAATTGATCGACCGCATCGCCGGGCTCAACGGCATGAACCAGCCGCAGAACGGCATGGGCGGGCGCATCTGCGTGCGCTCGTACGACACCTCGGCCTACAAGCTGGCCGCCGACCAGTTGCTCGACGCCGCGGGCGTGAAGCTGCTGTTCCATGCGTACGCGGCCGCGGTAATCCGCGACGGCAACCGCATCGCGGCGCTGGTGGTCGAGACCAAGTCGGGCCGCCAGGCCATCCGCGCCAACGCCTTCATCGACGCCAGCGGCGATGCCGACGTGGCGGCCTTTGCCGGCGTGCCCTTCGAAGTGGGCGACGGCCATGGCAGCGGGCTCTTTCCGACCACCATGTTCCGCATCGGCCAGGTCGACGCACCGGCCGCGCTGGAGGCGGTGGGCGAGTTCAAGGCCATCAACGACTACATGGCGCGCACCGAGCAGCAGAAGCCGGGCGTCTACAAGTTTCCGCGCGAGGGCGCCATCCTGCGGCCCAACAAGGACCCGCGCGAATGGCGTGCCAACGTCACGCAGATCCGCAATGCCCAGGGCCGCGCGATGAACGGCGTCGATGCGCGCGAACTCACCGAAGGCGAACTCGAAGGCCGCCGCCAGATCAGCGAGTACTTCAAGTTCCTGAAGGCCGAGGTGCCGGGCTTCGCGCAGTCGTCCATCGTGGAGATCGCGCCGCAGGTCGGCATCCGCGAGACGCGGCGCATCCAGGGTCTGTATGCGCTCGGGCGCGAGGACATCCTGGGCTCGGCGAAGTTCGACGACAACATTGGCCTGAATGCCTGGCCGATGGAAATGCACGCCGACGGCCGCATCGAATGGGCCTTTCCGCGCGACGAAGCCAACGCCTACAACCACCTGCCTTGGCGCATGCTGGTGCCGCAGACGCTCGACAACCTGCTGGTGGCCGGCCGCTGCGCATCGATGACGCACGAGGGCCAGTCGGCCGCGCGCGCGAGCGGTGGCTGCTTTGTCATGGGGCAGGCCGCGGGCACGGCGGCAGCGTCGCTGGGCGGCGGCGCCTGCGCGAAGGTCGATGTGCCGGCCCTGCAGAAAAAGCTGGCCGCCGACGGCGCCGACCTCGACCGCTGAGCACGGCGGCGCGCTAGAGTCCGGGGCAAGATGAACTCGACCCCCGGACGAAACGTGAACCTTCTTTCGTTGTCGATCACCGCGCGCCGCGGCTTCCTGGCTCTTTCATGCGCCGCGCTCGGCCTGATGCAGTGGGGCTGCGCCAGTACGCCCGAGGGCGAGCCCGTTCATGGCAAGGACGCGATGGTGAGCTTTCTCGCGAGCAAGGACGGCCGCAAGCTCGTCATTGCCGGCGAGAAGTACCACTACGTATTCGACGGCGACCCGGGTGTGGCCACCATCCTGCGGTGGGAAGGTCGCACCAAGATCTCGCCCGCCCTGGTCGGCGAGTTGAAGGTGGCGCGCAACCAGAGCCTCGAAGGCCAGTACGTGCTGATGGTCTTCGACACCGACCTGACGCCTGACGACCAGGCCTTCCTGATCCAGACCGGCTTCGCGAGGACCGAAGTGAAATACGGCGACCGCACCGGGCCGGCGCTGCGCTACTTCGGCAGCGTCAAGGGCCGCCGCTACGAGGCCGGCGTGCTGAAGCAGGACGAGGCGGTCGACTTCTCCCGGACGCAGTACCTCAAGTACGTGGAGCAGGAAACGGCCAGCGGCCCCGCCGACAAGGCCGCGCCGACGCCGCTGTCTCGAGCCGCCGATGGCTCGCTGGTGCTGGGTGGGGCGCCGTTGTCCGTGGTGCAGGGCGGAACGGACTACAGCTGCCGGGCCCGTTTCATGGATATCTGCTTCTTCAAATAGCAGTCGCTGACCGGCCCGCGACAGCCTGCGGGCGCGGCCTTTGCTATGGTCCAGGGTTGCTTTCTGCCAGGTTTTTGACCGCTTTCCCCCCGATGACCACCGATTCCGCCACCGCCTCCCGCATAGTCAACGAACTCGTCGCGCTCATGCAGCTCGAGCCACTGGGCAACGACCGCTTCCTGGCCCAGAGCGAGGACATCGGCACGCCCGCCGTGTTCGGCGGCCAGGTGCTGGGCCAGTCGCTGATGGCGGCCAGCCTCACGGTCGGCGCCGAGCGCCCGGTGCATTCGATGCACGCCTACTTCCTGCTGCCGGGCGAGCACGCACCCATCGAGTACAGCGTAGACCGCGTGCGCGACGGCCGCAGCTTCACCACCCGCCACGTGGTGGCGCGCCAGCAGGAGCGCATCATTTTTGAAATGTCGGCCTCGTTCCAGACCGTGGACGAAGGCGTCGAGCACCAGTTCGACATGCCCGAGGTGGCCGGCCCCGAAGGCCTCGTCAGCGAACTCGACCAGCGCATCGCCCTCGGCGACCGCCTGCCCGAGCCCTGGCGCTCCAAGGCGATCCAGCCGCACGGCATCGAATACCGCCGCGTCGACCCCGAAGACCTGATGGCACCGCTGCCGCGCCCGGCGGCGTCGCAAAGCGCCATCTGGATGCGCGCCATCGCGCCGCTGCCCGACGATCCGATGGTGCACCGCGCGCTGCTGGCCTACGCCTCCGACCACGGCCTGCTGCGCGCCGCGATGCTGCCGCACGGCCTGAGCTTCATGAGCGGCCAGGTGCGCCCCGCGAGCCTCGACCACGCGATGTGGTTCCACCGCGATTTCCGCATGGATGACTGGCTGCTGTACGTGCTCGATTCGCCCAGCGCGGGCGGCGCGCGCGGCCTGTGCCGCGGCAGCCTCTATGCGCGCGACGGCCGGCTCGTGGCCTCGGCCGCGCAAGAGGGCATGCTGCGCATCAGGAAGCCGGCGTAGTCACAGTGCACGCCTGAAACACAAGCTCTCATCACCATGAAAATCTTCTTCTCTCCCGCTTCCCCCTTCGTGCGCAAGTGCATGGTCGTGGCGCACGAGCTCGGCATTGCAGACCGCATCGAGAAGCTGCCGAGCGCGGCCGGCCCCGTGAAGCGCGACGCCACCATCATCCCGAAGAACCCGCTCGGCCAGGTGCCGACCTTCATCACCGACGACGGCCAGGTGCTGTTCGACAGCCGCGTGATCTGCGAGTACCTGAACGCCACGCAGTCGGGCAAACTGTTTCCGGCAGACGGAACCGCGCGCTGGGCGCGCCTGACCGAACTCGCGCTGGCCGACGGCATGACCGGCGCAGCATTGCTCGCCCGCTACGAGAGCGTGCTGCGCCCTGAGGAACTGCGCTGGGCTGACTGGACCGATGGCCAACTCGCCAAGGTGCGCACCGGCCTCGAATGGCTCGAGACGGCTGCGCCTTCGTTCGGTGATCGTGTCGACATCGGCACCATCGCTTTCGGGTGCGCGCTGGGCTACATGGACTTCCGGTTTCCTGCCGTCGACTGGCGCGCTGAGGCGCCGAACAGTGCGAAGTGGTTCGAAGCATTCAACCAGCGTGCGTCGATGCGGGCTACTTTGCCTCCGGTTTAGGTTTCGTTCGTTTCGGGGCGCAATCCCGCCGACGGGGTGCTCTGTTTCGCGAATGTCCCCCGGCCTTCGGCCTCCTCCTTTATTTCGCGAAACAGAGCACCCCATCGACGTGATCGATCAGAGCGGTGGTTGATCGCCCCGAACAACAAAAGCCTGAATGGCCAACGAGAACACGGTGATGAGTGTCAGTGGGCGCGCAGAACCTCGCGGCCACCGTCTTCGCACTGTTCGTTTGCAGAGCCTGGCAAACCGCCGACGCGAAGAGGCATCCCTATTTCAGCCCGCGCGATGAAACGCGGGTTGATTGCACTGCTGACTGCTTGCGCAGTCTCGGGAGCATCCACAGCATCTCCTGCGAAGTACGAGCCTGGTTTTCAGGAGGTATTGACCGCCTTGGCGCAACGCTCCGGGATACCTGAGGACGAATTGCGCGGCCTTCTGTCTCGTTGCGAGGCAAGTCAATCAGCGATGAATATTTGCGCGTATCGCGATGTCGTTGTGGCTGACCTGAAACTGAAGCACGCCTTAGCCAGCAAGGTGCAGCAGTTGCCGGCCTGCAAGGAGCGTCTCGAAGCCAGGATCGCCCGCTGGGAAGTCGTGCGCGACCAGGGATGCAAACGCAACGCGGCGAAGGACTATGGCGGTGGATCGCTGGAGCAGACGGCGGAGTCCATGTGCGTTGAGCACGAGATCGTCCAGATGACGAAACAGGTTGAACGTCAGCGCACCTGCAAGCAGTAGGCCTTTGAATGCCTGCACAACGGCCGCGCCCATGTGCGAATGGCATCGGGTGCTCCCCGCAGCGAAATAAAGGAGGAGGCCGCAGGCCGGGGGACATTCGCGGAGGGGAGTACCCGGTGTCATTCGCACGCACCCCTGAATGGCAAGAAGCCTGATTCCTTGGCTAAATGCAGGTCTCGCATGAACCAAGGAATCCTGGATGTCTTCTGAAGAACAGAAAAAAGTAGCCATCGTCACCGCAGGTGGCAGCGGCATGGGTGCCGCGGCAGCCCGCAAGCTCGCAGACGACGGCTTTCGCGTAGCCATCCTCTCCTCGTCGGGCAAGGGCGAGGCACTGGCCGCCGAGCTGAGTGGCATCGGCGTGACAGGCTCGAACCAGTCGAACGACGACCTCAAGCGGCTCGTCGACAAGGTCGTAGCTGAATGGGGCCGCGTCGACGTGCTGGTCAATAGCGCAGGTCATGGCCCGCGCGCGCCGATCCTCGACATCACCGACGAAGACTGGCACCGCGGCATGGACGTCTATCTGCTGAGCGCAGTGCGCCCTGCGCGCCTCGTCGCGCCGCTCATGGCGAAGCAGGGCGGCGGCTCCATCATCAACATCTCCACCTTCGCTGCCTTCGAGCCCGACCCCGTGTTCCCCACATCGGGCGTGTTCCGCGCCGGCCTTGCAGCCTTCACCAAGCTCTTCGCCGACAAGTACGCGGCCGACAACGTGCGCATGAACAACGTGCTGCCCGGCTTCATCGACAGCCTGCCAGAGAAGGCCGAATTCCGTGGCCGCATTCCCATGGGCCGCTACGGCAAGAGCAGCGAGATCGCGGCCGTGATCGGCTTCCTCGCGTCGGAAGGCGCGGGCTACATCACCGGGCAGAACCTGCGCGTGGACGGCGGCATCACGCGCTCTGTGTGAGGCTGCCTGCTGCGGCAGGTATTGCCAACCCAGCCAGTTCATTGACTTCATCGGCAGTCCACTAGGTGATTTGCCCCATGGCCCGGGTGGCGTCTTGGGCCTAGCCTTTCCAGGTTCCGTCGGATGTCCGATGGTCCGGAAAGGCTGCTCATGAAAATCTCCGCACAGGCGCTGGAGAAATCGCACCGCACCGTCCAGTCCTACGAAGGTTCTGCCCGCGAGTACAACGCGATCGTGGCCGAACACCCGCTGCAGCCCGAAATCGCGGACGCGCTGCGGCGGATGATGCAGTTCGTGCCCACCGGCGGCACCGTGCTCGAGATCGGCTCCGGTCCGGGGCGGGACGCCGACTTCATCGAGTCCCTGGGCGGGGTCGTCAGGCGCACCGATGCGGCACAGGCATTTCTCGACCTGCAGGCGGAGCGCGGCAAGAAGGGCGAACTGCTCGACGTCATCACGGATGCGCTGGGCGGGCCCTACAACGCGATCCTCGCGATGTGCGTGCTGATTCATGTCGATCGCGCGCAGATCGGCCCGATCTTGCGCAAGGTCTTCGACGCACTCGAGCCCGGCGGTGCCTTCCTGGTCTCCATGCGCGTCGGCGAAGGCGAGACGAATGGCGACTGTCACACCGTGTACTGGGCGAAAAACCTGTTCGCCGCGCAGCTTGAAGAGGCCGGCTTGCGCACGCACTGGGAAATGGAGCGCATCGGCCGCAACGAGGAAGCGTGGGTCTACTTCCTGGCGCTTCGTCCGCAATGAGAAGCTGCGCCGTGAACGCCGTGAAGCCGCGCGAACCAGGGAGCGAACGCAGGCCCTACACGCCCAGGTAGCGCGTCCACAGCGACCGGTCGGCGTCCAGCGCGGCCGAGTCGCCTTGCCACACCACGCGCCCGCGTTCGAGGATCACGTGGCGGTTGGCCAGCGGCAGCAAACGCTGCACGTACTTGTCGACCACCAGGATCGCCTCACCCTCGGCCTTGAGCGTGGCAATGCAGTGCCAGATCTCCTCGCGGATCACCGGGGCCAGGCCTTCGGTGGCTTCGTCGAGGATCAAGAGGCGCGGGTGTGTCGACAGCGCCCGGGCGATGGCCAGCATCTGCTGCTCGCCGCCCGAGAGCTGGTTGCCCGCGTTGGCCTTGCGCTCCGACAAGCGAGGGAACAGGCCGTAGAGCGCATCGAGCGTCCAGCGCGGCGCGCTGCCCGGACGCGGCCTTGCAAAGGCGCGCAGGTGCTCATCCACGCTGAGGTTCGGGAACACATGCCGCCCCTCGGGCACGATGGCCACGCCGCGCCGCGCGATGGCGTCGGGCCGCATCGATTTGTTCGGGCCGCCGATGGCCGCGCCGCCGAAGTGCACGCTGCCGCGCATCGGCGAGAGCGTGCCCGTCAGCACCTTCAGCAGCGTGCTCTTGCCCATGCCGTTGCGCCCGAGCAGCGCGAGCACTTCGCCGGGGCGGATGTCGAGGTCGATGCCGAACAGCACCTGGCTCGCGCCGTAGCCGGCTTCGATGGATTTCGCTTCGAGCAATGTGGATGCCGCACTCATGAATGGCCTTCTGCTTCCGTGCCGAGGTAGACGGCTTGTACGTCGGGGTGGCCCCGCACTTCGTCGGCCGTGCCGCTCATCAGCACCCTGCCCTGCACCAGCACGGTGAGCCGGTTGGCCAGGCGGAACACCGCGTCCATGTCGTGCTCGATCAGCAGGATGGCCATCGATGCGCGCAGCGATTCGATCAGCTCCACCATGCGCGCCGATTCGTCCGGGCCCATGCCAGCCATCGGCTCGTCGAGCAGCAGCAGCTTGGGTTCGGCCGCGAGCGCCAGCGCCACGTCGAGCGCGCGCTGCGCGCCGTGCGGCAACGTGCCCGCGATGCGCTCGCGTTCGCTGCCGAGGCCGACGCGGTCCGCAAGCGCCACTGCGCGATCGACGAGATCGCGTTCCTTCGCGCGCGGCGCCATGAAACGCAGGCTGGTGCCCGCATGGGCCTGCGCTGCGAGCATGAGGTTGTCGTGCACGGTTTCTTTGGGGAACACGCGCGTCACCTGGAAGCAGCGCGACATGCCGGCGGCCACGCGCTGGTGGTCTTTCAGCTTCGTGATGTCGGTTTCGTCGAGCAGGATGCGCCCGGCATCGGCCTTCAGCAGCCCGGTGATGAGGTTCACCAGCGTGGTCTTGCCCGCGCCGTTAGGCCCGATGAGCGCATGCACTTCGCCGCGTTCCACCGTGAGGTTCACGTGGTCGGTGGCAAGCAGTCCGCCGAAGCGCTTGACCAACCCTTCGATTCTGAAAAGGCTCATGATTTGCTCCCTCGCCCCTCTGGGGAGAGGGTTGGGGTGAGGGGCAAGCGGCGCTTGTACAGGGCAGCAAGCCCTTTAGGCGCCCACAGCGCCACAGCAATCAACAACAACCCCAGCGGCATGTGCCAATGCTCGGTGTGCTGCTTGAGCACTTCTTCGAGCACCAGCCAGACAACAGCGCCCACAGGCCCGCCCCAGCTGCGCCCCAGCCCGCCGATGACGACCATCACCAGCAGCGTGGCCGACTGCGTCCAGTGCATCGTCGCCGGGCTCACGAAGCCGTTGCCGCCTGCGAGCAATGCACCGGCCAGCCCCGCGATGGCGCCCGCGATGGCGAACGCTACCAGCTGCAGCCGGAACACCGGATAGCCCAGCGCCCGCATGCGCGTCTCGTTGTCGCGAATGCCCATCAGCGCATGGCCGAAGCGCGATTGCGTCGCGCGGTGCAGCCACCAGAGCGCGAGCGCGACGATCGCGAGCACCACCCAGTAGAAGTTGGCTTCATTGCCCAGGTCCAGTCCCGGCAGCAGCGTGGGCCGCGACATCAGCGTGTAGCCGTCGTCGCCGCCATAGCGGCGCAGCGACACCACCACGAAGTACAGCATCTGCGCGAAGGCCAGCGTGGTCATGATGAAGTACACGCCGCGCGTGCGCAGCGCCACCGTGCCGATCAGCGCCGCGACAAGTCCGGCAACCAGCGCCGCGGCCGGCCACATGAGCCATGCCGACATCACGCCCGCGTCGCTGAGCGCCACCACCGTGTACGCCCCCACGCCGATGAAGCCCGCATGCCCCAGCGCCACCATGCCGCCGAAGCCGAGGATGAAGTTGAGGCTTGCCGCAGCCAGCGCCACGATGAGCACGCGCCGCACGAAGCCGATGTAGAACTCGAGCCCGAAGACGGGCGCGACCAGCGGAAACGCCGCGAGCAGCACGAAGAGCAGCCCGAGGCCGATGTAGCGTGAGGACTTCATGCGCGTGCCGAGAAAAGGCCCGAGGGCCGGAAGATGAGGACCACCACCATCAGCGCGTACATCGCGACTTCGGCGAACAGCGGCCCCAGGTCGGCTGCCGTGGCCGGCGGCAGCGTGGCACGCAGCAGCATCGGCACGAAGGCACGCCCCACGGTGTCGACCACGCCCACGAGCAGTGCGGCCACGAAGGCGCCGCGCACCGAACCGATGCCGCCGATCACCAGCACCACGAGCGCTGGAATCAAAATGGCCTCGCCCATGCCGACCTGCACGGCGACGATCGGGCCCATCAGCGCGCCCGCCAGCGCGGCCAGTGCCGCACCGAGCAGGAACACGCCGTTGAAGATGCGGCCCACGCGCACGCCCATCAGCTCGGCCATCGGCCGGTCGGAGGCGCCCGCGCGCACCCGCATGCCGATGCGCGTGTGGTTCACGAGAAGGTACAACGCCAGCGCCACCAGCAGGCCACCGACGAGGATCACGAGGCGATAGGCCGGGTAGGGCAGGCCATCCATCAGGTTGACCGGCCCCGAGAGCGCGGCCGGCGTCGGCGCCATCACTGGCGAGGGGCCCCAAGCCATCGTGACGATGTCGTCGGCGACCAGGATCACGCCGAAGGTGGCCAGCACCTGCGCGAGATGGTCGCGTGTGTAGAGGCGGCGCATCAGCAGCACTTCGAGCAGCAGCGCGACCACGACGGTGACTGCCACCGCGATGACGATGGCCGCCGCGAACGAGCCGGTGCGCGTGTGCGCCTCGGCCGCCACGTATGCGCCGGCCATGAAGAGAGAGCCGTGCGCGAGGTTCAGCACGTCCATGATGCCGAACACCAGCGTGAGCCCCGCAGCCAGCAGGAACAGCATCAGCCCGTAGCCGAGGCCGTTGAGCAGCTGCTCGAGAACAAGAATTCCACTCATAGGATCACAAGGATTGCTCGCGTTTTCATTCGAGGAACACCGAGGAACCGGCTTTGCCGGGCCTCAGGTGTTGCCCCCGGTAGGGGGAAGGAGAAGCGACACGAAGTGCGCGAAGCCTGGGGGCGAGCCTATTTCAGGGAGCACTTGTCTGCGTAGCTGTCACCGTAGTTGGTCAGCACGGTGTTGATCAGCTTGTTCGTGACCTTGCCCTGTGCGTCCTTGCCGATCACGCGCAGGTAGAAGTTCTCGATGGGGAAGTGGTTGTTCGCGTACTTGAAGCTGCCGCGCGTCGATGCGTAGTTGGCCTTCTTCAGCGCGGCTACCACGGCTTCGCGGTTCTGCGCGTTGCCGCCGGACTGCTTCACGGCGGCGTCCATCGCGAGGATCGCGTCATAGGCCTGCGCGGCGTACACCGACGGGTAGCGGCCGTTGTATTCCTTGCGGAACGCGGTCACGAAGGCCTTGTTGGCGGCGTTGTCGAGGTCGTGCGCCCAGTGCGAGGTGTTGAACAGGCCGAGCATCGGGTCGCCCACGGCGCCGATCACGTCTTCGTCGGCTGAGAAGCCGCTGGTCACGAGCGTGATGTCCTTCGACAGGCCCGCGCCCACGAACTGCTTGATGAAGTTGATGCCCATCGCGCCGGGCAGGAAGAAGTAAATGGAGTCGGGCTTGGCCGCGCGCAACTGCGCGAGCTCGGCGGCGTAGTCGATCTGGCCGAGCTTGGTGTAGAGCTCGTCGGCCACCTGGCCCTTGAACTGGCGCTTGAAGCCGCCCAGGGCATCTTTGCCGGCGGGGTAGTTGGGGGCGATGAGCACGATCTTCTTGAAGGCGCGGTCTTGCGCGAACTTGCCGGCGGCCTCGTGGAACTGGTCGTTCTGGTAGGCGGTGCCGAAGAAGTAGGCATTGCACTGCGCGCCCGCGAACTGGCTCGGGCCGGCGTTGGCCGACAGGTACGGCACCTTGGCGTTGAAGAGTGTGGGGCCCACGGCCAGCGCCACGTTGGAGCCGATGGGGCCGCTGAAGATATCGATCTTGTCGCGCTGGATCATGCGGTCGACCAGCTGCTTGGCCTGGTCGGGGCTGCCGGCCATGTCGGCCTGCACGAATTCGACGTCCTGTCCGCCGAGCTTGCCGCCCAGCTGCTTGATGCCCAGCGCGAAGCCGTCGCGCGCCTCGGCGCCCAATGCCGCGAAGGGCCCCGAGATGTCGAGGGCCAGGCCCACCTTGACGGGGGCGGCAGCGGCCGACACAGCGGTACCGAGGGCTGCGCCGCACAGCAGCAGCGAAAGCAGGGTGCGCGGCAGCGCGGGCGACTTCGGGGGCAGGTGGCTCATGGGTTCTCCGGCAGGGAAGGATGAAACAACGCACCGGCACCGCCCCATGCGGCACCGACGACATCAAACCGTTGATAGCTAAATACTTTAACTGTAAACAATTCGGTGTCAACAGTGCTAGCACGAATGGTGCCAGTGCGCCGCCTCGTTCCTGCTCAGCCGAAGGGGTTGGCGGTGGCGAACCAGAGGCCGATACCCGTGGCGATGATGAAGGCTCCGTCGGTCACGCCAGCCACCAGGAAGAACTTGGTCTGCAGCGTGTCGACCAGCTCGGGCTGGCGCGCGGTGCTCTCCAGGAACTTCTGGCCGACCAGCCCGATGCCGAGGCAGGAGCCGAGGGCCGCGACGCCGATCAGCAAGGCGACTGCGAGGGGAAGGATGTTGAAGCCGGTCATGGTGTTTTCTCCTGGTTGGTTGATTGATCGATTGATTCGATGGAGGTACTTTCCCAGAGCGGGTGCGCACGGTCCATGACGTGGGAGGTCATGTAGCAGGTGCGATGTTTTGGGCGTGGCTATACCGCGCCCGTCATGTCAAAAACAGGCGTGATCGGGATTGGCCTCGCGTGCGGCGGTTTCAGCAAACCGCAATCACTTGGAGGCCATTCATGGCTGGAATCACTCGCGCGTCCGCGCACGTCTCTTCGTTTCCCGAATCTTCTGAAGCCGCTAGCGCGGAATCACTTGCGCTGCAGGCATGCTGCAGCGTCGGATTGAAACAGCCGGCTCCACGATTCAGTCTTTGCGTGTTGCCTTGAGCGCAGGCGGTGCACGATGAATGGTAAGCGGCCAGCCGTCCATTTCCGAACGTCGCAGCCTCGCCGAACGTTCGACGAATCACTTCAGCGACCGAACTTGCTCACTACCGCCGCCCAAAGACGACCAGGCTCGTCGCTCTGATCGATCGAGCTATCGACACCGGTCTGCACCATGATCAGCTTGGCCGTTGGGTCGATGAAGATGCGGTGGCCGTACCCGCCAAGAAGAACAAATTGGCGTCCCGAACCGGGAAGCAGCCACATCAAGTAGCCATAGCCAAGGGCTTGAGGGCCAGATACTCCGGGCGAAAGGTAGCGATCTGACGGGCGCGCTGTCGTTGCCTCGATCATCCATTGGGCCGGAATGATCTGTCTGCCTTCCCACTTTCCGTCATGCGCGAGCAATCGTCCCAGACGTGCATAGTCCCGCAGAGCCGCGCCGAAGAACGTCCAGGCGACTTCGCTGCCTTGCGCGTTCACGAGCCAGGCGCCGTCGGCCTCGGTGCCTATCTGAGACCAGACTTTCTCGTGCAGGTAGTCGGACAGGGTTCGACCGGTCGCACGCTCCACGACGAGGCCGAGCACCGCAGGCTCCATGCTGGAGTAGTGGAATTCAGTCCCGGCCGGGGCAATGCGCTGGGTGAAGGCAGAGATCGTGTCGATGGTGCTGCGCTGCGGAGCGCCACGGCCGAGCAGCCTGTCGATCCAGGAGCGGTGGCCGAGAACCATCCCGCCCCACAATCGATCAAGATCTCGGTCGCCGTTGGCCTCTTCGCCGAACTTCACGCCAGAGGACATGTGCAGGAGGTCACGCAGAGCAGTCTTGCCGTACTCCGTGCCTTGGAGCTCCGGAACATAGCCCTGTACTGCGTCGTCTGCCGACCTGATCGACCCGTCCGCGACGGCAAGGCCAACCAGCAGGCCAGTGATGCTCTTTGCCATCGAACCCGAGAACAGGCGATCGCGGTCCGACCGACCGTACTGATAGCGCTCCTGCAGGATCGTTTGATCCTTGGCTATCAGCAGACCGGTGACAGGGTGCCGCGCCAGATAGTCCTCGATGGTTTGGTCGGCACCCTTGTAGCGATAGCGAACATCGGTGATCGCATAGGCAAAGCACCATGGGGCCGCTGCGCGAGCAACCCGGCGAGTGCGGTACTGGTCATCGAAGTGACTGAAGGCACCGACGCGGTACTTCATGTCCAGAGGTTCGCCTGGCTGACCACGCAGCAAGGGATCAGCGACAGGGAAACCTTCTCTGATACCGAATGCTTCTGCACGAGGCCCCGTCGGCGAGAAGGTGGGGCCGTTGTCACTGGCAGGCTCGTCACAGAGCGAACGGGCGCTGCTTGACGTCGGCCGCAGTGCCGAGCATGCGGCTAAACCAAGCAGTACCGCGCGGCGCGATGGACCGTATTGCGTCATGAAAGCACTGCTTTGCGCGATGGTGTGGGCATCCAGCTTCAATGGCAGAGGTGGCGATCCAGAGCTTTGCAGCGACTGGCAAGGGTCCGCACTTTCTACCTGAACGTCTGCGCGAGGGCAATTTCGCCCGGCTTGTAGACGGCTGCTCTTGACCGACCACGCGCTTGCGATGAATGTCTTCTATCGATGCACGGCTGCATCAGTCCAACAGAGCACAAAAAAGCCGACCGTCGAAACGGTCGGCTTCGAGAAAAGCACGGCCTTGCGGCCGCGCTCGTGCTTCAGGGAAGCTGCGTCCAGTTCTGGTTGTTGCCGCCGTTGCAGGTCCACGTGATGAGCGCGGTGTCTTGCGTCGTCGAACCGTTGGGCACGTCGAGGCATGAACCCGATGCGCGGTTGCGAACCGTTCCGCCCACCAGGCTCCACTGCGTTGTGTTGCCGGCAGTGCAGGCCAGCTGCACCACCGGTGCGTTCGTCGTCGCGGTGCCGTTCTGCGCCAGGCACAGGCCGCTGTGCTCTGCCACGAACTGCACGTAGCCGCCCGTGAGGCTGTTCACCGTGAACTTCTCGTTGCCGGCGTTGCCGCACGGCCATTGCACGGCGGTCGTGCCGCTGGTGGTCGCCGCGCCCTTGATGTTCACGCACATCGTGGGGTTCAGGTCGGAGCGGATGCGCGCGACGACGGCCGGCGCAGTGTCGAGCGAGCGCACGTACTCGCGGATCGCCACCTGGTCGGCCCCCGGCAGGCTGTTGGCGTTGCCGTGGCCGCTGGTGAGCACGTCCTGCAGCGTGGCCGCCTGGCCGTTGTGGAAGAACGCCGTGGTGTTCCACGTGCCCGACAGCGTCGGCGTGTCGAAGCCCACGCCCGCCAGCGGCTGGTTCATGCCCTTGCCCGACGATGCCTGGATCGTGCCCACGTCGTGCCGCAGGCCGTCGCGGAAGGTGCCGCCGCTGTGGCAGGTCACGCACTGCGCCGAGCTGAACAGCGTCTGGCCGCGCGTCGCATCCACACTCAGGCTGCCGTCCGCGTTGCGTGCCGGGCTGCGCATGAACTTGCTCAGCGAGCCCAGGTAGGCTGCCAGGTCGTCGAGTTGCGCGTTCTTGCCGGCCTTGGGCGCGCCCAGCGGGTCGGAGGTGGCCGCGAAGTCCGCATTCGTCAGGAAGCCGGTGCCACCGAACTCGTTGCGGATGTCGTTCTCGAAGTCCTGCACCTCGTCGAAGTTGGCCGTCCAGTGCAGCTTGCCGTGGCCTATGCCGCGCCGGCCCTGCAGGCTGATGGTGCGGCGCAGGCCCTCGCCGCGCTGGGTGAAGTCCCACACCATGCCGTCGTCGCCGCCGTCCGCATGGCAGCTCGCGCAGGAGATGTAGTTGTCCTTGCTCATGCGCCTGTCCGACGCGTTGTAGAACACCTGCTTGCCGCGCAGCGCCGCGGCCGCCATCGGCTCCTGCGCCACCGTCGACACGTTCTGCAGGAAGGTCGGGGCGTTGGTCTCCGAACTCAGCACCGAGGCCACGTCGTGCACCGACACCGAGCGCGCCAGGAAGTTGTTGACGAACAGCCGCTTGCGCGCCGAGTCCAGGTAAAGGCCGTGCGGCGCGCTGCTGGCGTTGATCTCGCCGCGCACCGCGCGGCTGTACGGATCGACGATGGCCACGCGGTTGCCCTCCATCTGCGCAACGAACAGGTAGTCGCCCGAGGCGGAGAACAGCGCGGCGCGCGCCGGTGCACGGTCGTCGAAGTCGATCTGCTCGTCGAACTTCTCCGCCGCCGCCTGCAGGTCGACCTGCGACAGGATGGAGCGCACCGTCTGGTCGTGCACCAGGTTGTTGCCGTCCCTGAACTTGCCGCGCACGATGTTGTCCTTCTTCGAAGGCAGCACCGCCCGCTTGCCGTCCGGCGAGATCACGACCTGGCTCAGGTAGTTGGCCACGCCGCGCGCACGGCTCTCGGTGTCCACCGTGGTGGTGTCCACCGGCAGCGCGATGGTGGTCATGGCGCTCATGCTCTGCAGGTTCACCCTGTGCAACTGGCCACCCGTCATCTTCGACTTGAAGCGAGTGACGTAGGCCACCTGCGAGTCGGAGTTGACGGCAATGCCGCGCAGCGCGCCATCGAGCGCGACCGCGCCGGTGGTGGCGCCATTGCTCGGGTCGAAGCTCATCAGCACCGACTTGCTCTCCAGCGTCAGCAGGCCCTTCGCGCCGTCTGGCGTGAAGGCCACGCCGTAGGGGCCGCTGCCGTAGGCGAGCGCCACGGTGGCGGAGATGGCGCCGTCTGCCGTGTTGAGCGCGACCAGCTTGTCCTCGCCCTGCACCGTGACCCAGATGCGTCCGTCGGGGCCGACGGCCAGCGTCTTCGGCTCCTCGCCCACGCGGGTCTCCCAGAGCTTGGCCAGGGTCTGTGCGTTGATGGCGGCGACCGTGCCGCTGTCGGGGTTGACCGAATACACCGAGTTCGCGTCGCCCGCGATGTTGGTGGTGTGCGTGGGCGCCCGTGCCGTGGTCGGAACGATCACGGTGAGGTTGTAGGTGTAGAAGGTCTCGCGGCCGCTGCTGTCCTTCACCGTCAGCGTCACCGTGAAGTGGCCGGGGCGCGTGTAGGTGTAGGTGTAGTTCGGCTGGCTCGAGTAGGCCGTCTGCGGAGTGCCGTCGCCGAAGTTCCAGCGGAACTGCGCGCCGCCGCTGCCCAGCGTGGCCGGGTTGAACACCAGCTGGCCGTTGACGATCTTCGGTCCGCCGCCGATGCCGGGGTCGCCGATGATGGCCTGGCCGCGCAGCGTGCTCACTTCGCTGTCGGAGAGCACGCGACCGTAGACGCGCACCTCCGCCAGCGTGCCCTTGAAGAGCGCCGCATTGCCCTGGATCTGGCCCAGCAGGTTGAACTTGTTCGACAGGCCCTTGTTGCCCGTGGGGCCTGTGGATGTGGTCTTCACGCCATCGACGTACACGGCCTGCGCACCCGAGGCCGCGTCGCGCGTCATCACAACGTGGTGCCAGCTGCCGTCGTTCACCACCGCGGTGGAGGTGGTGCCCGCATCGTTGCCGATCGACAGCTTGATGCGTCCACCGTTGTCGAGCCAACCCCAGAACACATCGTCCGCGCCGCCGGACTGGTCGCGCCCGAAGATGCCGGGCGCAGTCCACGAGTTCGGTCCGCCCGCCTGCGTGGTCTTCATGTAGAAGCTCAGCGACGCGGTGCCGCCGAGCACGGTGGCCACGCTGTCGTTCTTCAGCGGCACGCCGGCGGTGCGGTTCGCGAAGTTCATGCCGATGCTCTCGAACGCGTCGCCGCTGGCCGGAGTGCCGTTGTTGGCGCCGATCTGGTCGGAGAGGTTGCCCGCCAGCGTCCAGTAGTGCATCAGGTTG
This sequence comes from Variovorax paradoxus, assembly GCF_024734665.1. NCBI lineage: Bacteria > Pseudomonadati > Pseudomonadota > Betaproteobacteria > Burkholderiales > Comamonadaceae > Variovorax > Variovorax paradoxus. The sequence goes on along the minus strand of NZ_CP102931.1, from coordinate 6,375,869 downwards.
ATGTCGGTCGCATTGCCGGTGTTGAAGGTCGACTTGTAGTCAGTGCCGATGGCGTTGCCCGCATAGTCCTTCACGCCGTTGGCCGGCAGGAACACTTCATAGCTGGTGCCGGGCGAGAGTGGCTGCTCGGGGTGGAAGTTGATGATGCCCAGCTGCACGCTGTAGGTGCCGGCCAGCGTGTTGCCGCCCACCGGGCGCACGATGAAGGTGTTGGAGTTCACGCTCTCGGGCCGGATGTTGTCCGTCATGCCCAGGCCGATGCGCGATGTCAGCGCCTGCTGCTTCGCTCCGTTGGCGGGCGAGACCTGCTTGACCTCGGGCTTGGTGGTGTCGGGGTCCACCGAGTGCACGACGAAGCCGCTGCCCGAGCCGTGGTCGTTGCCCACGAAGACGAGATTGCCGAACATCGCGACCTGGCCGTTGTCCGAATGAGTGAAGTTCGGGTCGTCCTCGCGCAGGATGCTGCCGCGGCCCACCTCCACGTGATTGAGCGGATTGCTCACGTCGACCTTGTGGATGCGCGTCTGCGCGCCCTGGATGACGTAGTTGTCCTGCGTGGCGCAGTACAGCTGTTCGTCGATGACGAGCCGGTTGTCCTCGGCCACGAAGTGCGAGCGGTCGCTCAGGTCGTAGCTGTACATTTTGGCGCCGCTGTTGCGCGCGGAGGCATGCAGGTTCCTGCCGTCGAAGCAGGTCGCATAGTAGAACGGCGTACTGCCCACGATGGAATCGAGCACCTTGGGGTTGAGCGGATCGGAGATGTCCAGGCTCGCGAAACCGCCGCTGCCTTCCATCGCGGTCAGCACCATGTGGTTGCCCATCGTGAAGATCGGGCCGATGCGAAAGCCGCCGAGTTCGCCGGTGGGCACCGGGTTGGGCTTGCCGGCGCCGCGGTTCGCGATCACGGCGTTCGCGGGGTCCGCGGCATTGACGATGAAGATGCCCCGGCCCGCCGACGCCACGTACAGGTAGGGCGCCTGCCACCAGAGCTGCCAGGCCACGTCCTCGTAGTCGCCGCCGTTGACGCCGGGCAGCGCCAGCTTCTTCACCTGCTTGATGTCATTGATGTCGGTGAAGTCCCAGAACTCGACGCCGTTGATGCTGGGCAGCACCACGTACGTCTTGCCGCCGATCTTCGCGGTGCCGAAGGAGTGCGTTTCGCGGAACTCCTTGGTGCGGGCCTCGGGTTCGTAGATCTTCTTGACGAGCTTGATCTGGCGCGGGTTCGACACGTCGTACAGCAGGAAGCCGCCCGGGCCCAGGCCGCTGTCCGGCGCGAAGGAGGTGAGGAAGTAGCCGTTGACCATGATGCCCGCGTTCATGCCGTAGTCCTTGCGGCCCGGGTAGGTGGCGGGCACTTCGCGCGATTCGTAGGCGCTGCTGTGCGCCGGATCGAGCGGATGCGCGAGGCTCGTGATCATCGACACCGGCTTGAACAGCTCGGCCGACGTGTAGGTGAGGTTGCCAAGGCCCGGCCCCTGCAGGGGGAGCGGGTCGGCAACGGCTTCGGACACCGCCGCCGCCATGTTGCTCAGGGTCGTCATCGGACTGACCCCGGTGATAGCCGCGTGCGTCAGCAGCGTGACGAACGGCAGCAGGAATGCCATCAAGTAATACCGGATTTTCATTGTCGCCTCCAGGTTGTTTGAAGTCCGCAGGGGAACCCTTTTTCTCGGCCAACTCGCTCCGTCTTTTTTTCTTCTGGCAAAAGCGCGCGCGCAGGACGCACCCCGGCGGGCGACGCATGCGTCGCCCGCCGTACAGCCTTTGCTTCCTCTTCTTCCCTCTCTCGCTCTCTCCTTGGTCGGGTGGCGTCAGCTCATCTCACGCCGCCCGATTCATAGATGTCCCACGCCTCCTTGGCGCTCGCGCCGCGGTGGATCATGGCCATCAGCGCATCGACCACCGCCGACGGATTGGCGTGCTGGTACACATTGCGCCCGTACACCATGCCGACGGCGCCTTCGTCCATCAGCACGCGCGAGCGCGCGAACACCTGCTGCAGGTCTTCGCGCCCGCCGCCGCGCACGAGCACGGGGCAGCGCGCGGCCTGCACCACGCGGTGGAAGTCGGCCGGGTCGCTGGTCGGGTCGGCCTTGACGATGTCGGCGCCCATCTCGCGCGCCAGGCGCACCAGCGTGACGATCTTCTCGGCGTCGCCGTCGACCATGTAGCCGCCTTGCTCGCTGTGCGGGCGCATCACCAGCGGCTCGATCATCAGCGGCATGCCGTAGCGGTCGCAGTCGGCGCGCACGCGTGCGATGTTCTGCACGCACTGGCGAAACAGGTCGGGTTCGTTCGGCAGCATGAACAGGTTGACGACCACGCAGGCCGCATCGCGCTGCACGGCCGGCAGCACCGGGTCATGCTCGTTCTGCAGCACGGCCCACATCACGCGGTGCGCGGTGGCGTTGTAGGGGTTGCCCATGTCGATGCGCTGCACCAGCGCGGGCTTGTCACGGCCGGGGCGGTCCTGCAGCAGGTCGGCCTGGCCGTAGTTGAGCTGGATCGCGTCGGGGCCGGCAGCGACCAGCTTGTCGATCACCTGCGGCATGTCCTCGAGCCCGTTGAGGAACGAGGGCTCGTTGCACACGCCGTGGTCGAGCGCAATGTCCAGGCAGCGCCCGTTGTTCAGCAGCCGGTTCAGGCGTGCGGTCTTGTCCTTCGACATACGAAAGAAATCCTTGCTTGTTTGGTTGTATGACAGAAAAGACAGGTCAGGCCAGCGCGAGCAGATGCCTGCTGGCCGCCGTGTCGATGAGCTGCAGTGCGTCGTCGCGCAGGTGCACCGAGCCGGCGCCTGCGTTCTCGATGGCCTGTTTGCTGACGCGCGCGCCGCACAGCGCCACCGAGACGCTGCCGCGTGCCAGCGTCCACGCGATCATCAGTTGGCCGAACGAGCATTCGAGCTGCTTGCGCAGCGGCTCCAGCTCTTCGAAGAAGGCCTTGAGCTTTCCGCGGTTCCCGGCGCTGAAGCGCGGGTTGCTCGCGCGCTGGTCGTCGCCGTTGAACTTGCGCTCGGGGTCGATCGGGCCGGCGAGCAGACCAAGCGCCAGCGACGAATAGCCCAGCACCGCCACGTTGTGCTCGGTGCACAACGGCACCAGCGTCTGCTCGATCTCGCGGTCGATCAGGCTGTAGCGCTCCTGCGCTGCATCGACCGGGCCGTAGCGCAGGTACTCGGCGAGCGTCTCGGGGCTCACGTTGCTCACGCCGATGGCGCGGATCTTTCCCTGCTTCTTCAGTTCGAGCAGCGTGCTCATGGTCTCTTCGACCGGCGTGGTGCTGTCTTGCCAGTGCGTGATGTAGAGGTCGATGTAGTCGGTCTGCAGGCGCTTCAGGCTCTCTTCGCATTCATGGACGATCGACTCGCGTCCGAGGTAGCGATACACCGGGTGGCCGTCTTCTTCAAAGAAGTGCGTTCCCTTTTGCGTGTGCCACACCAGCCCGCATTTGGTGGCGATCACGGCTTCGTGGCGGCGGCCCTTCAGTGCGGTGCCGACGATGCTCTCGGAGCGCCCGAGGCCGTAGGCCGGCGCGGTGTCGATCAGGTTCACGCCCGCGTCGAGCGAAGCCTGTATGGCCAGCACGGCGGCGGCGTTGTCCCCGCCGCCCCACATCCAGCCGCCCATGGCCCAGGTGCCCAGGCCGATGGCCGAGCATTCGATGCCCGAGGGGCCGAGCGTGGTCTTCTTCATGGTCGATGCGTTGTTCATCGCTTGGTCTTTCTCGTGTTCAGGATGTGGTCGATGGTCACGGCTGCGAGCAGGATGAGGCCCTTGATCACGTCCTGCCAGTAAGGCGACACGTCGAGCAGGATCAGCGAGCTGGTCACCACCGACAGCAGCGCCAGGCCCAGCACCGCGCCGAGCACCGTGCCCGATCCGCCCTTGAGACTGGCGCCGCCGATCACCGCGGCGGCGATCACGTTGAGCTCCATGCCCATGCCGAAGGTCGGCGTGGCGGCGCCGAAGCGGGCCGTGTAGATCACGCCGGCAAGACCCGCGGAAGCGGAGCACAGCACCGTGACCCAGAACTTCACGTTGCCCACGCGAATGCCTGAATACAGCGCGGCCTTCTCGTTGCTGCCCGTGTAGAACACGCGGCGCAGCAGGGTGGAGCGGCGCAGCACGAAGTCGCTTGCCACCACGATCGCCAGGAAGATCAGGATCACGGCCGGAATACCGAACAGCGTGCCCTGGCCGATGAACTTGAATTCGGCCGGCAGCGAGAACAGCGACTGCGGCGTGCCCTGCGTGAGTGCCAGGCACAGGCCGCGCACGATCACCATGAAGGCCAGCGAGGCGATGAAGTGGTTCAGGCCGATGCGCGTGACGCAGCCGCCGATCATCGCGCCGATCAACGCGCTCGCGCCGATGGCCACCAGCCCCGCCGTCCACGGGTCGAAGCCCATGAGGAAGAGCTTGCCCGTGACCACCATCGCGAAGCACACGACCGAGCCCACCGACAGGTCGATGCCGCCGACGATCAGCAGGATCGTCATGCCCACCACCACGATGCCCTCGATGGAGAACGACAGCAGCATCGCGCGCACGTTGTCCCACGTGAGGAAGTAGGGCGACGCGAAGCTCATGCCCACGCACAGCGCCGCGATGATGAGCAACAGGCCCATCTCTCGCATGCTGCCGAGTTTGCTGGCGGGTTTCACGGGGCCTCCTCCTCCAGTCTGTGGTCGCGGCTGGAGGCCGGGGGCGGCCCCCGCATCGAGTTGTGCCGGGTAGTTCATGCTGTCGTTTCCTCTTCGCAAAGTCCAGAGGCCAGCCGCAGCAGCGCCTCTTCCGTCATTTCGTTGTCTCGTACTTCACCGGCCAGCCGGCCGTCGCGTATTACCAGCGCGCGGTCGCACAGCCCGATGATCTCGGGCAGCTCCGAAGAGATCACGATCACGCCCACGCCCTGGTTGGCCAGCTCGCGCAGGATGTGATGGATCTCCGACTTGGCGCCCACGTCCACGCCGCGCGTGGGCTCGTCCATCAGCAGCACCGAGGGGTTGGTGGCCAGCAGCTTGGCGATGGCCACCTTCTGCTGGTTGCCGCCCGACAGGCTCGCCACGTCGATGTCGACCCCGTCGGATTTCAGCTTGAGCTTGGTGCCGAGCTCTACGGCCAGCCTGTGTTCGGCCGAGCGTTGAAGCAGGCCGAAGCGCGAGCTCACGCGCTTCAGCGCCATCGATGCGATGTTCTGCGCAATGGGCAGGTCGAGGTACACACCGGCCGCCTTGCGGTCTTCGCTGAGGTAGGCGATGCCTTCGCGCAATGCGTCGCTGTACTTGCGGATCGTGAGCTGCTTGCCGCGCAGGCGCACGGTGCCTTGCCGTGCGGGGCGCAGGCCGCACACGGTTTCGGCGAGCTCGCTGCGGCCGGCGCCCATCAGGCCCGCGATGCCGAGGATCTCGCCGCGCTTCAGCGTGAAGGACACGCCGTGCACGCGTTCGCCGTCGGCGATGTCGGTCACTTCGAGCACATGCTCGTTCGAGCTGCTGTCTTCCTGCTTCGGCGGGTAGTAGTTGCCCAGGTCGCGCCCGACCATGCGGCGCACCAGGTCGTCGGCGTCCAGTTCGGAGAGAGGGCCGCTGTGCACGTCGCGTCCGTCGCGCAGCACGGTGACGCGGTCGCCGTGCGCAAAGATCTCGGCCATGCGGTGGCTGATGTAGATGATGCCGATGCCCTGCGCCTTGAGGTCGTGCAGCACCCTGAAGAGCGCGGCCGATTCGTTGTCGGTGAGCGCGGCCGTCGGCTCGTCGAGGATCAGCACCTTGCAGTTCAGTGTGAGCGCCTTGGCGATCTCGATGAGCTGCTGCGTTGAAATGCTCAGGTCCTTCACCAGCGCGGAAGGATCGATGTCCTGCCCCAGCCGCTGCAGCACCTTGACGGCGCGCTCGTTGAGGCTCGCGTAGTTCATCCACGCGTGCTTGCCGGCGTTGATCTCCGGCATGAAGATGTTCTCGGCCACGGTGGCGTCGCCACACAGGGCGATCTCCTGGTGCACCAGGCCGATGCCCAGGCGCATGGCGTGCGCCGGGCCGTCGATGACCACCTGCTGGCCGTCGAGCGAGATCGTGCCCTCGTCCGGCTGGTGGATGCCATCGATGATGTTCATCAGCGTGGACTTGCCCGCGCCGTTCTCGCCGCACAGGGCGTGGATCTCGCCGCGGTGCAGCGAGAAGTCCACGCCCGAGAGCGCGCGCGAAGCGCCGAAGCGCTTGCTGATGCCCTTCAGTTCGAGCAATGCGCTCATTGCGTTGTGCTCACTCACTCGCCGATGCCCTTGGTGCCGCGGCGGGCGAGGTACTTGTCCCAGTAGAAGTCGTCGGCGTTGGCCTTGCTGACCACTGCGAGCCCGTTGTCCAGGAAGGGCACGGCCATCGGGTTGGTGCCGTTGCGCTTGGCGTCGTTCATCGGGTCGATGAGCGTCGGGTTCTTCGCAAGGAACAGCATCATCATGCCCATGTAGCCCTGCATGCCCTGGTTCGGGTTGATGGCGCCGAACACGTCGCCCGACTTGATCATGTCGAGGATCTTGGCGTTCACGTCGCAGCACATCACCTTGATGTTCTTCTTGGTCTCGACCTTGGCCTGCGCCGCGCCGAGTGCCGAGTTGGCCTCGGGCATGAAGAGCGCACCCAGGTTCGGGTTGGCCTGCGCCAGGCTCAGCACTGCCTGGTAGGCCTTGTTCGGGTCCTGGTTGCTGGCGGCGCGGCCGACCAGCTTCATGCCCGGGTGCTTGGCCTTCATGCGGTTCACGAAGGCGGCGATGCGGCGGTCGTGGTTGTCCTGGCCCGGGTTCTCCAGCACGGCGTATTCGCCCTTGCCGCCCAGCGATGCGGCGATGGCGTCGGCGGCCTGCGTGCCTTCGCGGTCGTTGTCGGACGTGATGAAAGAGGTGCGCTTGGAGTTCGGCGAGTCGGCCGCGAAGGTGACGACCGGGATGCCCATCGCCGCCGCGCGGTTGATGGGCTCGATGAACGGGTCGGGGTTCATCGGGTGCAGCAGGATGCCGGCGGGCTTGCGCGCCAGTTCCTGCTCGAACGATGCGAGCTGCTTGTTCACGTCGTACTCCGGCGTGCCGGTGTAGCGGGTGCGAACGCCCAGCGTGCGGCCGAGCTGCTTCATCATTTCGTAGACGGGAAACCAGTACTCGACCCCCGACACCATCACGTTCATCACGTAAACGTCGCTGGGGTTGCCGCGCAGTCCGCCGCCCGCGGCGGGTGCCGCGGCCTGCTGCTGCGCGAATGCGCTGGCGCCGGCCAGGCCGATGCCGGCTGCCGCGGCGGACTTCAGGAAATTACGCCTCATTTTTTGTCTCCTCACGTTGGGTGGGCTCAGCTTGCGATGCTGCTTTTCAGGGCAGCGCTTTGATCCTCTGTGTCACGACAGTTGTTATGACAGGATAGAATGTACGCGCTGCCCGTTTGACAGGATAACTAGGGGAAACGCTACTGGCAACGCGCTTTTATTCCGCCGAAGCTGTTATGACATGAAGCCAAACATACTGATCGGCATCGACATGGGGTCGAGCAGCCTGAAAGCCCTGGCCCTCGAAGCCGGGAGCGGCCGCTCCATCGCCTTGTCCCGAATGCCACTGCCGCACGACCGGCTGCCTGGAGGGGGATGCGAAGTGAGCGCGACAGCCATTCGCGCGGCCCTGACCCATGTGCTGCGCGATGTCGCCCACCAGCTCGGCGCCCGCGTGGCCGAGGTCCGCGCCATCGGCTGCACGGGCCACGGCGCGGGGCTCTATGCGCTCGATGCGCGCAATGAACTCGTGGGCGGACGGGCCGTGGCCTCGACCGACCAGCGCGCCGATGCGCGTGCGCGTTCGCTCTCGCTGGGCCATGGCGAGACGCTGTTTGCGGATGTGGGCTGCAGGCCGTGGCCGGGCCAGCCCACCGTGATCGCGGCCGAACTGCTGGGCACCGATGCCGTGCAGCGCGGCGCGGTGCGCCGGCTGCTGTTCGCGAAGGACTATCTCGGCTTTCTGCTGACAGGCGAGATCGCGACCGATGCCAGCGATGCGAGCACTGCCGGGCTGGTGTCGATCGCAACGGGCACGTGGTCGCAGGCGGCCTTCGATGCCTCAGGCATCGCGGACCTCGGCCCGCACGTTTTCGGGCCGCTGTTGCCGAGCGGCGAGGTCGTCGGCAAGCTGCGGCCTTCTGAAGCCGCTCTGTGTGGCCTGCCCGCCGGCATCCCCGTGGCGATGGGCGCCATCGACCTGCTCGCCTCGATGACCGCGATCTGCGCGGAAGGACGCGCCCGTGCGGTGTCGGTCTTCGGCACCTGGTGCGTGAACGCGGTGATCGGCCCGGTGATTGAGCCCAAGCCCGACGTTGCCGCCGTCGTGAACTTCGGCCGCGAGGACAAGCGGCTCTACATGGAGAACAGCCCGTCGTCGATGGCCAACATCGCATGGCTGGCCGGGGTGCTCGGGCTGGCCGATTCGCGCGCTGTCGTCGATTTGGCGATGTCGGTGCCGCTGGGGGCGGGCGGCCTGCGCTTCCTGCCCTTCGTCAACGGCGGTGGCGGCGTGACGGCGGGCTTCGTCGGGCTCAAGAGCCACCACACGCGCGGCGACATGGCGCGCGCGGTGGTCGATTCGGTCGCCGCGCTGCACGCGCGGCACACAGCGCGCCTTGCAGCCTGCGGCCTGCCCGTGTCCGCATCGACCGTGCTCGGCGGCGGTGCGAGCGACACGCGCCTCGTGCGTTTGCTCGCCGGCTTCCTGGCTCATCCGGTCGAACGCTGCGCCGACGACGAAACCGGCGCGCGTGGTGCCGCCATCTACGCCGCCATGTCGCAAGGCATCGACCACACCGCGCAGGGCAGCGCATTGCTCGCGCCCTGTGACACGGTCGAACCCGATGCCATCGAGGCGCGCGCTCATGCCGATTTCAACGCCGGCTTCAACGAACTGATCGACACCATGTCTCCTGTGTTTTCCCATCTGTCGGGAGCTGCGAAATGAGCGCCTGGCAACTGCCCTTCGTGCGTCCGGCTTCTTTGGCTGACCGCCACTTCTCGACAGTCATCGTCGGTGCCGGCATCAACGGCGTGGGCGTGTTCCGCGACCTGTGCCTGCAGCGCGTCGACTGCCTCATCGTCGACAAGGGAGACTTCAGCGCGGGCGCCAGCAGCGCGCCCTCGCGCATGATCCACGGCGGCCTGCGCTACCTGGAGAACGGCAGCTTCTCGCTGGTGGCCGAAGCCACGCGCGAGCGCAACCTGCTGCTGCGCAATGCGCCGCACCTGGTGCAGCCGCTGAAGACGGTGGTGCCGTTGTCGAGCTTCTTCGGCGGGCTGATGAGCAGCGCGCTCAAGTTCTTCGGCCGCACACCGCCGCAGCGCACGCGCGGCCTGCTGGCCGTGGCGGCGGGCCTGCGCCTGTACGACCTGCTGGGCCGTCGCCAGCGCGTGATGCCCAATCACCGCATCAGCCGCGTGCCGCAGAACGACCGAAGCCTGTTCCGCGCTGCGGTGCGCTGGACTGCCACCTTCTTCGATGCATGGATCAGCCACCCCGAATGGCTGATCCTCGAACTCATCGGCGACGCCTGCCGCGACCAGCCGCGCTCGGCCGCCGCCAACTACTGCCGCGTGATGGGTTGCGCGGGCAACATCCTCACGCTGCGCGACGAGATCACCGGCGCGCTGGTGCGCGTGACGGCCGACACCGTGGTGAATGCCAGCGGTGCGTGGCTCGACCGGAGCACCGCTGTGCTCGGCGGCGCAGGCTCGCGCGTGATGGGCACCAAGGGCTCGCACCTCGTGCTCGACCATCCCGCGCTGCGCGATGCGCTCGAAGGCCGCATGGCTTATTTCGAGGCGGTGGACGGGCGCGTGTGCATCGTCTATCCCTTTCTCGACCGCGTGCTGGTGGGCTCCACCGACATTCCGGTGGACGACCCCGACCAGATCGGCACGGAGCCCGAAGAGGTCGACTACCTGCTCGACGTGCTGGCCGAGGTGTTCCCGAACCTGTCCTTCGGCCGCGGCGACGTGGTGTACACGTATGTCGGCGTACGGCCGCTCGCACGCTCCGATGCCGACAAGCCCGGCCAGATCTCGCGCGACCACTCGGTGGTGCTCGACCCACCGAACGCGACGCGCGACATTCCCATCGTCGGCCTCGTCGGCGGCAAGTGGACGACCTTCCGTGCGCTCGCGGAAGAAGCCACCAACGAAGTGCTGCAGCAGCTGGGCCGCCCGCGCACCGCATCGACCGAACTGCTGCCCATCGGCGGCGGTGCGGAGCTGCCTGCCGATGCACAGGCGACGGAGCGCTTCGTCGATCGCATGGTTGCCACCTCCGGCCTGGGCCGCACGCGCGCACAGGTGCTGCTGCGCCGCTACGGATCGAAGGCGCTGCCGCTGGCGCAGCGCCTCGGTGTCTCGGGCGACGTGCCGCTGCAGCACGCGCCCGACTACTCGGTTGCCGAGCTTTCGTACCTCTGCCTCGAAACCGGCGTGGTCCATCTCGACGACCTCGTGATCCGCCGCACGCTGCTGGCGATTCGCGGGCTCGTCACCGATGCCGCGCTGGCCGAGATGGCTGGCATCGCAGCCGAGGCGCTCGGCTGGGACGCAGCGCAGGCGCATCACGAACTGCAAGCGTGCTCCGCCGCCCTGCGCGAGCGCCACGGCGTGCGGCTTTCGCCGGTGGTGGCCGATGCGCCGCCGTCTTTCGATGCATCATTGATGACTCCTCAGGCCTTGGGCCAGCCCTCAACGTGAACTCTTCGACCGAAACTTCGACCGTGCTCGACCGCGACTCCGAGTCGCCCCTGTGGGCCCAGTTCCGCGATGCGCTTCGCCTGCAGATCCTGCAGGGCGCGCTGCCCATCGGCGCCAAGCTGCCGTCCGAAGCCGAGCTCGGCGAGCAGTTCGGCATCTCGCGCATCGTGGTGCGCGAGGCGCTGGCCGACCTGGTGCGCAACAACCTTATCTACAAAATCAAGGGTCGCGGCGCCTTCGTGTCAGCACGCGAACGCGACGAGGACTTCGTCTCGACCGTGCTCGGCTTCTCCGACGAGATGGAGCGCAAAGGCCGCTCGGTGCGCACGCAGATCCTCACGCAGGAGCTGCGCGCGCCCACCGAGCAGGAAGCTGCGTCGCTCGGCTTGAGTGACGACACGCAAGTTGTCGCGCTGAAGCGCCTGCGCAGTGTCGATGGCGAGCTGCGCCTGCTGGTCGAAACGGTGGTGCCCGCAGACCTTGCGCCGGGCCTGCACCGCACGCGCCTGGACGACCGCTCGCTCTACGACGTGCTGCGCCGCCAGTACGGCCTGCGCCTGGTGCGCGCCGAACGCTGGATCGATGCGGTGCTGCCAGACGCCGAGACCTGCCAGCTGCTCAACCTGCCGCAGCCCGAGCCGCTGCTGCGAATCGAATCGATCGCCTACGGCGCCAACGGCCGGCCGCTGGAGCACTACCGCGCGCTCCACCGTTGCAAGACCAGCCGCCTGCACGTGCAGACGACGACCTGAGGTTGATGACGAGAAGCGGCTACAGCAGCCGCTTCAGGTAGCGCCCCGTGTGGCTCGCCTCGTTCGCCGCGATGCTTTCCGGCGTGCCTTCGCCCACCACCATGCCGCCGCCGGCACCGCCTTCAGGACCCATGTCGATGAGCCAGTCGGCCGTCTTGATGACGTCGAGGTTGTGCTCGATCACGACGATGGTGTTGCCCGCGTCGCGCAATTGGTGCAGCACCTTCAGCAGCAGCTCGATGTCGGCGAAATGCAGGCCGGTGGTCGGTTCGTCGAGGATGTACAGCGTGCGGCCGGTGTCGCGCTTGCTGAGCTCCAGCGCGAGCTTCACGCGCTGCGCCTCGCCGCCCGACAGCGTTGTGGCCGACTGGCCCAGCTTGATGTAGCTCAGGCCCACGTCGAGCAGGGTGCGCAGCTTGCGTTCGATGGTGGGCACGGCCTTCAGGAATTCGTGCGCGGTCTCGACCGTCATCTCGAGGATCTGCGCGATGTTCTTGCCCTTGTAGAGCACTTCGAGCGTCTCGCGGTTGTAGCGCTGGCCGTGGCAGACCTCGCAGGGCACGTACACGTCGGGCAGGAAGTGCATCTCGACCTTCACCACGCCGTCGCCCTGGCAGGCCTCGCAGCGCCCGCCCGCCACGTTGAAGCTGAAGCGGCCCGGGCCGTAGCCGCGCTCGCGCGCGGTGTTGGTCTCGGCCATCAGCTCGCGGATGGGCGTGAACAGTCCCGTGTAGGTGGCCGGGTTGCTGCGCGGCGTGCGACCGATGGGGCTCTGGTCGACGTTGATGACCTTGTCGAAATACTCGATGCCCTCGACCGATTCGTGCGCAGCCGGTTCTTCGTGCGCGCGGTACAGCGTGCGCGCCACTGCCGTGTAGAGCGTGTCGTTCACCAGCGTCGACTTGCCCGAGCCCGAGACGCCCGTCACGCAGGTCAGCAGGCCGACAGGGAAGGCCACGCTCACGTTCTTCAGGTTGTTGCCGGTGGCGCCGACGACGCGAATTTCCTGCAGATCGGTCTGCGTGGCCAGGTGGGCGGCCTCGCGTGCGGCGCGGCGTTCGGCCGCGGGGCTCGGCGGAAAGCGCGAGGCCTTCTTGCCTTCGTTGAACGCGGGCTTGTTCACGACGGGCAGCCACGCGGTGCGGTGCTTCGGCACTTCGATCTTGCGCGTGCCCGACAGGTACTGGCCGGTGAGCGAGTCGGGGTTGGACGAAACCTCGGCATACGTGCCCTGCGCCATCACACGCCCGCCGTGCACGCCGGCGCCGGGGCCCATGTCGATCACGTGGTCGGCGGCGTGGATCATGTCTTCGTCGTGCTCGACCACGATCACGCTGTTGCCGATGTCGCGCAGATGCTTCAGCGTGCCGATGAGCCGGTCGTTGTCGCGCTGGTGCAGGCCGATGCTGGGCTCGTCGAGCACGTACATCACGCCCGTGAGGCCCGAGCCGATCTGCGACGCGAGGCGAATGCGCTGCGCCTCGCCGCCCGAGAGCGTCTCGGCGCTGCGGTCCAGGCTCAGGTAGTTCAGGCCCACGTCGTTCAGGAATTTCAGGCGCAGGCCGATCTCGCGCACCACCTTGTCGGCGATGTCGGCCTTGGCGCCGCGCAGCTTGAGCGTATGGAACCACGCGAGCGAATCGCGCAGCGTGAGGCGGCTGAGCTCGAAGATCGCCATGCGCGGTGGTTCGCTGCCGTCGGCGGGCCGGTTCGATTCGTCGACCAGGAACACGTTGCGCGCCTCGGGCCGCAGCCGCGAGCCACCGCAGTCGGGGCAGGGCTGCAGGTTGCGAAAGCGCGCGAGGTCTTCGCGCACCATCACCGAATCGGTCTCGCGGTAGCGCCGCGCCATGTTCGGGATGATCCCCTCGAAGGGATGCTTCTTCGTGAGCTTCTTGCCCGCGAAGTTGCCCGATTCCATGGTGTAGTTGAACTTGATCTCCTCGGCGGCCGAACCGTGCAGCAGCACCTGCTGCACCGAGGCCGGCAATGACTCGAAGGGCGCGTCGACGTCGAACTTGTAGTGCTTCGCGACGCTCTCGATCATGCTGAAGTAGTAGCCGTTGCGGCGGTCCCAGCCCTTGATGGCGCCGCTGGCGAGCGACAGCGAAGGAAAGGCCACCACGCGCGCCGGGTCGAACACCTCGCGGTGGCCGAGGCCGTCGCAGCTGGGGCAGGCGCCCACGGGCGAGTTGAACGAGAAGAGGCGCGGCTCCAGCTCCGACAGCGAGTAGTGGCAGATCGGGCAGGCGAACTTGGCGTTGAACAGGTGCTCCTTGTCGGCTGCGCCTTCAGCGCCCAGCTCCAGCGCGATGGCGCGGCCTTCGGCCAGGCGCAGCGCGGCCTCGAAGCTCTCGGCCAGCCGCTGCTGCATGTCGGCGCGCGCGCGCAGGCGGTCGATGACCACGTCGATGTCGTGCTTCTCGGTCTTCTTGAGCTTGGGCAGGTCGTTGTATTCGTACGTTTGCCCGTCCACGCGAAAGCGCACATAGCCGGCCGCCTGCATCTCGGCGAAGAGTTCGAGGAACTCGCCTTTCTTCTCGCGTGCCACGGGCGCCAGGATCATCAGGCGCGGTTCGCCCGGCAGCGCAAGCGTGGCATCGACCATCTGCGAGACCGTCTGCGCCTGCAGCGGCAGGTGGTGGTCGGGGCAGTAGGGCGTGCCGGCGCGGGCGTACAGCAGGCGCAGGTAGTCGTGGATCTCGGTCACCGTGCCCACGGTGGAGCGCGGGTTGTGGCTTGTGGCCTTCTGCTCGATGCTGATGGCGGGCGACAGGCCCTCGATCACGTCGACGTCGGGCTTGTCCATGAGCTGCAGGAACTGCCGCGCATAGGCCGACAGGCTCTCGACGTAGCGCCGCTGCCCTTCGGCATACAGCGTGTCGAAGGCCAGGCTCGACTTGCCCGAGCCCGACAGGCCGGTGATCACCACCAGCTTGTTGCGCGGGATGTCGAGATCGACGTTCTTCAGGTTGTGGGTGCGCGCACCGCGGATGCTGATGCGCTGCTGCGCGAGCACCGCGCCGAGGTAGGTGGCGCGTTCGCGTTCCGCATCGCGTGCGCTTTCGGCGTCGGCTGCGGTGTCTTCAGTGGATATTGAATTCAAGGGGGCGATCGTCCGAGGGCAACCGGACATGATAGACCGCCGCGCATTTCATGGCGAGTGGCCGGGCTCTGGAGGCTTGGGCGGATGCACCGGCTCGGTGCTGCCCGTACTGCTTATTGCCCGGCCGACCATGTGCTCGGCCAGCGTGTCGTACAGCGGGCGGCTGATCATCCGCGAGACCAGGCTGGCCAGCATGGCCGCGGCCATCAGGCTCAACACCATCGAGTGGCCGTCGACCATCTCCATCACGATGATGAAGGCGGTGAGCGGCGCCTGCGTCACCGCCGCCAGGAAGCCGGCCATGCCCATGGCGATGAGCGCCGGCCCCTGGTCGCTGCTGGCCAGCCGCGCCACCGCGTCGCCGATGCCCGCGCCGATCGACAGCGACGGCGCGAAGATGCCGCCCGGCACGCCGCACCAGGCCGTGAGCCAGGTGGCGATGAACTTGAGCACGGTGTAGAGCGGCGTGAGCTCGTCATGGCCCTGCAGCATCTGCTTGACCGCCTCGGAGCCCGCGCCGAAGGTGACGCCGCCCGTCGCCAGTCCGATGGCGGCCACGGCCAGCCCGCCGCAGGCCGCGAACCGCACCGGAAAGCGCGCCCGCCAGCGGCTGAAGCGCCCGGCCGCGCCCGTGAGCGAGGCAATAAGCAGTCGCGCGAACAGCCCGCCGGCCGCGCCGCTCAGCAGGGTGACCAGCAGGCCGGGCCCGAGCATGTCCCAGCCCAGCCGGGGTACGCGGATCACGCCGAAGTAGCTCGTGTTGCCGAAGGCCGACACAGCCACCAGGCCCGCCAGCACGATGGCCGTGATGATCAGGCCGCTGGAGCGCGCCTCGAGCCGGCCCGACAGCTCTTCGATGGCGAAGACCACGCCCGCCAGCGGCGCATTGAAGGCTGCCGCGATGCCCGCTGCACCGCCGGCAACCAGCAGCGCCCGGCCATCGATGGTGGTGTTGGGCGAGAGCCAGCGGCGCGCATGCTGCATCACCCCCGCCGCCACCTGGACCGAAGGCCCCTCGCGCCCGATCGAAAGGCCGGCCGCGAAGCCTGCCGCGCCCAGCCCGATCTTGGCGACCGTGAGCCGCAGCGAGGCAAAAACGAAGCGCCGCTCCTCGGGCAGGGCCGGATTCAGGGCCGCCTTGATCTGAGGAATGCCCGAACCGCCCGCGCCGGGGAAGAAGCGCAATGTGAACCAGACGATGCCGGCCGTGAGAAGCGGCGTCGTCAGCAGCACTGCCCAGGGCCAGGCGCGGTAGAAGCGGTGGAACTCGCCAAAGACCCAGTCGCTGGCCAGCGTGAAGCCCACCACGAACAGCCCGGCCGCGATGGCGTAGCCCAGCACGATCGCCCGGTCGAGCCAGACGCGGCCGTTCGACAGCTCGGCGCGCAGATGCTCGAAAAAGTCTGGTTCGCGGTTCATCGGAGAGGCCCATTCTGGCACCTGGCGGGAGTGCGGCCGGTCGCCTTGGGGCACAATCGAGGGTTCTTCTCAACCTCCTCCTTCATCTACTTATCAGGGGCAGTGCATATGGCATCGGTCAATAAAGTCATCGTCGTCGGCAATCTGGGGCGCGACCCCGAAATGCGTACCTTCCCGAGCGGCGACCAGGTCGCGAACGTCACAGTGGCCACCACCGATCGCTGGAAAGACAAGCAAAGCGGCGAAATGCGCGAAGCCACCGAGTGGCACCGCATCGTCTTCAACGGCCGCCTGGCCGAAATCGCCGGCCAGTACCTGCGCAAGGGCTCGCAGGTGTATGTCGAAGGAAGCCTGCGCACGCGCAAGTGGACCGACAAGGACGGCATCGAAAAGTACACCACCGAAATCCGCGCCGACCAGATGCAGATGCTCGGCAGCCGTCAAGGCCAGGGCGGCCCATCGGGCGGCCCCGAGGACGACGGCGGCTACTCGCAGGGTGGCGGCGGTGGTTATTCGCAAGGCGGCAATGGCGGTGGTGGTGGCGGCGGCGGTTACGCCCCGCGTGCGCCGGCAGCCGCTCCGCGCGCTGCGGCGCCGGCTCCGCGCCAGGCACCGGCCAAGTCGTCGTCGGGCTTCGACGACATGGACGACGACATTCCGTTCTGATCCGGACCTTCGCAGGTTCACGAGCAAAGAGCCGCTTCCCGAAAGGGGGCGGCTCTTTCTCTTTGGGCAGGCCCGTCACGCGTGGCGCCGACCCGCGGGCATCAGCAACTGCTGCACGCCGACATGCACTTCCATCTCGTGCATGTGCGTCTCGGCATCGACCATGTGCTCGGTCATCAGGCGATGCACGGCGTCGGCGTTCTCATCGCGGAAGGCCTGCAGCAGCTTGCTGTGAAAGCCCAGGTTGGCTTCGCCGAAGTGGCGGTGCTCCCACGCATTCTTGTAGACCATGAGGTCGCGCAGCAGGTCGTTGAGAAAACGGCACATGAAGGCGAGCAGGGCGTTGGGACACTTGTCCGCCAGCAGGTTGTGAAACTCCAGCTCGGCGACGCGTTGTGCACGCAACTCGATATCGTTGCGAGGCTCCTGCTCGCACAGGCGGATGGTCTGCTCGATCAGATCCAGTTGCTTCGCGTCGAGCCGGCCGACGACGCTGACCGCCAGTTCGGGCTCCAGGATCTTGCGCAGCTGGTAGATGTGATGCCCGTCCAGATGGTGGAAGTGCAGGAAGTTTCTCAGCGGCTCTGACGCGTGATCGAGCGAGACCTGCTGGAGATAGGCACCGCCGGCCGGGCCCGTGCGCGTCTTGATCAGGCCGCGCACTTCCAGTGCCTTCAGTCCCTCCCGCATCGTGCTTTTCGAGACGCCGAAAAGCTCGACGAGCTCTTTCTCGTTCGGTAGCCGGTCGCCCGGCTGCTTGCGCTCCGTAACGATCCAGCGCTTCACGTCTTCGACGACGAGGTCTGAGAGCTTGGGGCGTTTTCTTGCGCGTTGACCAATGGGCATGCCCTGTTCCTTGGGAAAGCTCCCGAGCGGAGCCGATTGCCCATGATAAATCGATGCAATTGAATGCAATTGAACCAAAAACACGCGCAATAGACCGGTGATCAGGCTTGTTTGGGCATCGAACTTGCTATGTAATGCTCCTATTTATATGTTTTATACGGATAAATAGTAGACATATCGAAGAAGCTCAATTCCCAGCCCCACGTGACTCTCTCAAAGGAAAAATCATGAAATCAAGCGAACCTTTGCAAGCCCACTCGAGACTCTGGAACGACGACCTGGCGCCCACGCGGCCCGAGCAGCGCACATGGCGCTGGTATCACTTCGCCGCGCTCTGGGTGGGCATGGTGATGTGCATTCCCGCCTACACCCTTGCCGCCGGTTTGATCGAGTCCGGCATGTCCTGGTCCGAGGCCGTCGGCACGGTCTTCCTGGGCAACTTCATCGTGCTGATCCCGATGCTGCTGATCGGGCATGCGGGCGTGAAGTACGGCATTCCCTACGCGGTGCTCGCGCGTGCCTCGTTCGGCACCCGGGGCGCCCGCATACCGGCGCTGCTGCGCGCGCTCGTGGCATGCGGCTGGTACGGCATCCAGACCTGGTTCGGCGGGATGATGATCTACACGCTGGTCGGCGTGCTGATCGGCCATCCGCTCGAAGGCGAGAAGATCGCCTGGCTGGGCATCAACTTCTTCCAGCTGGCGAGCTTCCTCGTCTTCTGGGCTCTGCAGTTCTATTTCGTCATTCACGGCATCGAATCGATCCGCAAGCTCGAGACGTACACGGCGCCGCTGAAGATCCTCATCTGCTTCGTGCTGCTGGCGTGGGCGCTCAACCGCGCCGGAGGCCTGGGCCCGATCCTGCAGCAGCCCTCGCAGTTCGTCGAAGGCGGCAAGAAGGCGGGTCAGTTCGCAGCGGTCTTCTGGCCGTCGCTGACGGCCATGGTGGGCTTCTGGGCCACCCTTGCGCTGAACATTCCCGACTTCACGCGCTTCGCGAAATCGCAGCGCGACCAGATCGTCGGGCAGGCGGTCGGGCTGCCCGTTCCCATGGGGCTGCTCGCGGCGCTTGCGGTGGTCGTCACCTCCGCCACGGTCGTGATCTACGGCAAGGCGATCTGGGACCCGGTCGACCTGGCCAGCCGCATGACGGGCGCGGCCGTGCTCATCGCGCTGATCGTGCTGCTGGTCGACACCGTCAGCGTCAACCTGGCGGCCAACCTGGTGGGTCCGGCCTACGATTTCTCGGCGTTGAATCCGCGGGCCATTTCATACCGCACCGGGGGCTACATCACGGCCGGTATCGCCGTCGCGATGATGCCGTGGAAGCTGCTCGAATCCACGCAGGGCTACATCTTCACGTGGCTGATCGGCTACTCCGCGCTGCTCGGGCCGATCGCCGGCATCCTGATTGCCGACTACTACATCGTCCGCCGCACGCAGCTGCAGGTGAACGACCTGTACAGCGACCATGGCGAGTACCGGTACAAGAACGGGTGGAACCCTGCCGCAATCGCAGCGTTCATCGCCGGTGTCCTGCCCAACCTCCCCGGGTTCCTCAATGCGGCGCTGCCGAGTGTCTTTCCGGACGTGCCCGAAGTCTTCAAGACGATCTACACCTACGCATGGTTTGCGGGCATCGCCATCTCGACCGTCGTGTACGTTGCGTCGATGCGGCTGCAGAAGCAGACGACGGTGCCGCAACAGACCAGGCCTTCGGAGGCTTGAGCATGACGAACGCGCTCTTGATCCGAGGCGGGATCGTCGTCAATGCCGACCGGGAGTTCACGGCCGACGTGCTGTGCGTCGACGGGCAGATTGCCGCCATCGGCGCCGATGCCGCACGTCAGGCGCCGGCCGGCGCGGTGCAGCTGGACGCTTCCGGGCAGTACGTGCTGCCCGGCGGCATCGACCCTCACACGCACATGCAGCTGCCGTTCATGGGCACGGTCACGATGGACGATTTCTTCACCGGCACGGCCGCGGGCCTGGCCGGCGGGACCACGACCATCCTCGACTTCGTGATCCCCAACGCGCAGCAGTCCCTGATGGAAGCCTATGGCACCTGGAGGGAATGGGCGCGCAAGTCCGCCGCGGACTACGGCTTCCACGTCGCCATCACCTGGTGGGACGAGAGCGTGCACCGCGACATGGGCACCCTGGTGAATGAAGAAGGCGTGAGCAGCTTCAAGCACTTCATGGCCTACAAGAACGCCATCATGTGCGACGACGAGATCCTGGTGAAAAGCTTTCGCCGCGCACTCGAACTCGGCGCCATGCCCACGGTGCACGCCGAGAACGGCGAACTGGTCTACTTTCTCCAGCAGGAGCTGGCCGCCAGGGGCGTCACCGGGCCCGAGGGCCACCCGCTGTCGCGCCCGCCCGCGGTCGAGGCCGAGGCGGCCCAGCGGGCCATTGCTATCGCGGACGTGCTGGGCGTTCCCCTCTACGTCGTGCACGTGTCCTGCATGGAGGCCGCCGATGCAATTGCGCGCGCCCGCGCGGCCGGGCAACGGGTCTACGGCGAAGTCCTTGCGGGACACCTGGTGGTCGACGAGAGCGTCTATCGCGCGACCGACTTCGCCAGTGCCGCGGCGCACGTGATGAGCCCGCCATTCCGCTCGAAGGCGCACCAGGAGTTTCTCTGGCGCGGCCTCCAGTCGGGCAGCCTGCAGACCACCGCGACCGATCACTGCACCTTCTGCGCGGCCCAGAAGGCCGCCGGCAAGGACGACTTCGCCAAGATACCGAACGGCTGCGGCGGCATCGAGGAACGCATGGCCGTGATCTGGGACGCCGGCGTCAACTCCGGTCGGCTGACGCCCAGCGAATTCGTCGCCGTCACATCGACCAATGCGGCCAGGCTCTTCAACCTGTATCCCCGCAAGGGCCTGATCGCCCAGGGGGCCGATGCCGACCTCGTGCTGTGGGACCCGCAGGCCTCCAAGACCCTTTCGGCGGCAACGCAGCACTCCAGGGGCGACTTCAACATCTTCGAAGGACGCACCGTGCGCGGCATTCCGACGCACACGGTCAGCCAGGGGCGCGTGGTGTATGCCAACGGCGACCTGCGCGCAGAGCGGGGCGCGGGCCGCTATCTGCCGCGCCCTGCATTTGGTGCCAATTTCCAGGCGCTCGACAAACGTGCAAAGCAGCAGTTCGCTCCAATGGCGGCGAAGCCTTGAGCAGGCTGTGCTCGAACCCCGGCGCTGCGCGCAAGCCATGGCCGGTGGGGACGCAGTGGAGCTGAGCGACCATGGGTTGAAGCTCTCCATCGATCGCCGCAAAGGCCGCGCAAGCTCCCTGGTCAGCCAGCTTGTGGACGGCATTGCCGAGGCGATCGGGCAGCGCAGGATTCTGTCCGGCGAGAAGCTGCCGTCCGTGCGGCAGATGGCAATGCATCTGCAGCTCAGCACCTTCACCATTGCGCAGGCGTACCAGCGGCTGGTGTCGCTCGGCATGATCGCGTCGCGCCCCGGCGCCGGATTCATCGTGGCGAGTCCGGTCACGATGGAGCCCGCACCGCAGCCGCGCGTGCCGCCGTCCGGCCCCAACGATGCATGGCTCCTGTCGGAGGTGTTCTCCGACCAGACGGCGTCCATCAAGGCCGGCTGCGGGTGGCTTCCATCGGGCTGGCTCGACGGCATCGAATTCGGCCGGGCCCTGCGATCGCTGAGCCGCACCATGAAGAGCCAGGTCGGCGGGTACGGCCAGCCATTCGGCGACGCAAGCCTTCGGTCGCGCGTGGCCTTCGAGCTGGCGCGCTTCGGGGTGCCTGCCGACATCAACTCGGTGCTGATCACGCAGGGCGCCACGCAGGCCATCGACCTCGTCATCCGCTTTCTCCTCAAGCCGGATGACGTCGTCGTGGTCGAAGACCCTTGCTATTGCAACCTGCTCGAACGGCTGAAGCTGGCGCGCGTGCAGCTGCTGTTCGTGCCGCG
The DNA here is from genome assembly GCF_024734665.1 of Variovorax paradoxus. Taxonomy (NCBI): domain Bacteria; kingdom Pseudomonadati; phylum Pseudomonadota; class Betaproteobacteria; order Burkholderiales; family Comamonadaceae; genus Variovorax; species Variovorax paradoxus. Next base: position 6,354,383 of record NZ_CP102931.1, on the reverse strand, counting down.
CACGCCGGCGGGCCTGGACACCGACGTGCTGGAGGCCCTGGTGCAGAAGCACAAGCCCAAGGCCCTCTTCGTGAGCTCCGCGCTGCACAACCCCACGGGCACGTCGATCACCTTGCCGATGGCCTACAAGGTGCTCCAGATTGCGCAGCGCACGCAGATGCTCATCGTCGAGAACGACGTGAGCCGCGGGCTCGCTCCGCCAGATGCACCGATGCTGGCCGCCATGGCGGGCCTCGGGCCGGTCATCCACATCGGCGGATTTTCAAAGACCATTTCGCCGCTGCTGCGCGTGGGTTTCATCGCGGCCGATGCGGCCACCCTGGAAGCGCTGGTGCGCCTGAAGATGGTCACGGGTCTCACTTCTTCCGCGGTCACGGAAAAGGCCGTTCACCAGATTCTTGTCGACAGCGCCTACCGCCAGCATCTCGAACGGCTGCGCCATCGCCTGGCGGATGTGCACACGCAGATCGAGCGAAAGCTCTGCGCTGCCGGCGTGGAGCTGTTCCATCGCCCGCGCGGAGGCCTCTTTCTCTGGGGGCGCCTGCCGATCGATCCTGCCGAGGCCAGGGAAGTGACGGCACGCGCACTCAGGCAGGGCATCTGGCTCGCCCCGGGCATGTACTTCAGCGCATCGGACACCGCCAGCGCCTGGTTCCGCTTCAACGTGGCCTATTGCGACACGGACAGGTTCTGGCAGTTCCTGTCCGCGCTATGAGCGCGTTCTCATGAGAGGACCGCTTCGATCAGAAAAGGCCCCCTGCGCTTCAGCGCGCCGACGAAGACCTTGATGAACTCTTCCGCCGTGGAAGCCCGCGCGGCTTCCACGCCCATGCCCTTTGCCAGCGAGACCCAATCGAGAATGGGATCGGTGAGGTCGAAGCTGCCGCGCGTCTGGTGTTCGGGGGGCTTCACGCCCATGCGCCGCATCTCGTCGATCAGCAGCGCGTACTTCCTGTTGGCCAGAACGATCGTGATCGCATCGAGGTTCTCGTGCGCCTGCGTCCAGAGCCCCTGCAGCGTGTACATGCCGCTGCCGTCGGCTTGAAGCGTGATGACTTTTCTGTCGGGGCAGGCAATGGCAGCGCCCGTTGCCAGCGGAATCCCGATGCCGATCGAGCCACCGGTAATCTGCAGCCAGTCGTGCGGTGCCGCGTCGTACGACTTGGCAAAAAGCTGCGTCACGGAAGACAGGGCCTCGTCGCAGACGATGGCGTTGTCCGGCAGCAGCCGGGCAATCAGCTCCGCGAGCGCTTCGTTTGTGAGTGGGCCTGGTGGAAGATGTGGCTGGTCGCGGCGCCTTGCGGGCGGCGGCTCGTCCAGGACCAGCCGGACCGAAGAGAAGTGTTCCGCAAGGCCTTCGATTGCCGCCGCAACATCGCCCCCCGGTTCGCACAGCTCGATCACTTCGCAATCTTCGCGAAGCAGGCGGCTCGGCATGCCCGGATGCGCAAAGAATGCCACCGGCCGCTCGGCGCCGATCATGACGACTGCATCGAACTGCCCCAGTTGGGTCACGGCCAGGTCCGTCGCGTAGGCCACGCGCGGCACGGCGGGCCTTCCTGCCCCGCGTGCCATGCGCGCATTCGCAAAGGGGGCCAGCAGGCTGGCGCCGGTCTTGCGCGCGATCTCGGAAGCGAGCGCAAGGGTTTCCTGCCGCAGTGCGCGGCCACCGAGAAACAACGCCGTCTTCCGGTCGCTGCGCAGCAGGGCCACGGCCCGCTGCTCCTTCTCGCGATCAGGGGGCGGCGGTGAGTCTGCGAATCTTGTGAGACTCGGCGGCTGCACCGGGTCGGCATCGCCCCAGGTGACTTCCGCGGGCACGACCAGCGTGGCGACACCGGGCAGCGACCAGGCTGCCCGGCACGCATCGGAAACGGTCGAGGCAATGTCATGCACGGAGCCGATGCGTCCGTACCAGTTCGACATCGGCTTGGCGAGGCTCTCGATGTCGGAGGTCAGTGGAGCATTGAAGGGCAGGTGGTGCGTCGCATGGTCGCCGACGATGTTGACGATGGGGGTCCTGGCGCGCCTGGCGTTGTGAAGGTTCGCCAGCCCGTTGCCCAGGCCCGGGCCCAGGTGCAGCAGGGTCGCGGCGGGCTTGTCGGTCATGCGCCCATAGCCGTCGGCCGCGCCCGTGACCACGCCTTCGAACAGGCCCAGCACGCAGCGCAGGTCCGCCCGGCGCTCCATGCCGGCCACCAGGTGAAGTTCGGATGTTCCTGGGTTGGCAAAACAGACCTCGACGCCGGAGGCGATCAAGGTTTCGCAAATGACATCGGAGCCGTTCAATTCGTTCTCCATCTTTCTTCTTCAGCCCGTGCGGCGTTGCAGCGTGGGCGCTGCGGCATCGATGTGCAGCGGGCAGCGGGTCAGCTTCTCGTCGTTGGTGTCCGTGAAGACGTACTGCTTCCACTCGAGGTCGCCCCGGTGGTAGGTGCCGACGACGTCCGGCGCCGGCTGCCCGTCGTACAGCTCCACCTGCCGGCGGATTCGCTGCCTCACCTTGTCGCCCTCCGGCGTGGGGCCGGCGAGCAGGTCGAAGCCCGCCCGCGGCTGCGTGACCATGGCCAGCGATCGACCGAGATTGCGGCTCTTGCGGTGCCGGTGCGCCGGCGCACTGACGTTGATGAAGAGCGGAACGCCCGCGAAGCACAGGCTCCAGAACGGCTGCTCGGGGTCGGTGGGAATCTCGGGTGGCCACGGTTCGGGATCGTTGTCGACCCAGTCCTGCATCACGTGCCACGCAGTCTGGTGGTAGTGATCGAGCGCCTGTTCCTGCGCTTCGGGCTTGAACAGGATCACCAGCACGTTCATGGACTCCTCGATCCCGGTCATCACCGAGACCGTCTTCAGGTATTCGCGCAGCCCCTGGCGCACGCGAGCGAGTTCGAGCGGATCGGTGTCGGAGCCCGCGAAGACGAAATGCAGCGTGTTCGTGCGGAACGCCGTACGCGCGAAGTTGCATGGGAACTTGCTCGGCTCCCGCAGGTAGCCGCTGAAGTCTTCCAGGCTCGCCTTGGCCCACGGGTAGGCGTTGTCGGCGCTGTCCACCCACTCGATGGCCTCCTGATGAGTCAGCGTGACCTTGGGCGGAAGCACCGCGGGCGGCGCGGCCACCTCGGTGCACCAGGACGAATATTCCGGGTATCCGCCCGTCACCGTCGTCAGGTAGTGCGCCTGCAGCTGGCGGGTGATTGGCCCCACCTCGCCGTCGCCGATGGGCAGGCGATCGACGGAAGTCACGGGAAGTATTTCGAACAGGGTGCCGCACATCAGCACTTCATCGGAAATCAGCAATTCGGTGCGGTCGATTTCGCGCTCCACGACCTGCAACCCCAATTTTTCCCTGGCCAGCACGATCAGCGTATCGCGGGTCAGGCTTTCCAGGATATCGGCGAATGTCGGGGGCGTGATCAGCACGCCGTCCCTGATGATGAAAAGGCATGCCGCCGGGCCTTCGGACACCTTGCCCCTGTTGTTCAGGATGATCGCGATATCAAAACCGTTATCGCGCGCTTCGTTTTGTGCAAGACGGCTGTTTTGGTAATTGGCCGCTACCTTGGCGCGTGGCGGTATGCAGTCGTCCGAAATTCGGCGCCAGGTGGAAATTGCAGCGGCAACTCCTTTTTCTATCTTCGGGGAGCGCGGCAGCGGAATTGCGGTAATGTGTGCGCCCGTGTCTTCGGTAGCAACCAATGGCTCGCCAGGGCCGGAATATCTGAAATACGTCGAAAGGTTGATTTGCGCATGCGCCTGGAATTCGCAGCGGCTCAGCAGCTCGACTGTCGCCTGCCGGAGCGTTGGCGTATCGTAGCGCGACTTCATTCGCATGATCTTCATCGACTGCTCGAGCCGTTTCAGATGATCGTCCAGGCGGAAGATGTACGATTTTTGAGTGGCCTCGTCCCAATAAGCACGAAGCCCTTCAAATATGTTCGCACCAAAAAATCCAGCCTGGGTGCGAACATGCAAAGTGCATTGCTCCCAATTGACAAATTCACCGTCCATCCATGCGATGCTGGGGTGTGGTGCTGGAAATACCGATCGACCGGAATTGCTGTCCATAAAATCTCCAGGAGATGAAGAAAAGGAAATCCGAGGCGATAAAAAGCCTTCGGCATCAGTTGGGCCAAAAAAGTCCCTGTCGGGATTGATGATTTGTCGAATTAAATAAAAAGGATTAACTGTCCGTATTTGCTCGAAAAGGAAATTGAAGAATAAAAACAATTGAAGCCGAGCGGATCGTACGGTGCCTTGTCGAAGGCATTCCATTTACGGTTCAAATCGTTATAAATAACTGTATTGGCACCAAAGTGGGGGCTGTATTGGTGGCGCAATTCGGCCGTCGGCGGTGCCCGGGCTGCCGCCGATGGCGTGCCCGCAGTCAGGAATTCAGGGGTGGAAGAGGCGGCCGGCTTGCGGCGCGCCTTTACTTGCTGTGGGGCTTCCCGCGCCCCGCCCAACGCGCGGCCAGCAGGGTTTCGATGTCGTGCACGCACCGCCCTGTCGCGCGCGCAATCGCCTCGCGGTAGGGCGGCATGTTGGTGCACTCGAGCACGATGTCCTCGACCGATGGCGCAAGGCCTACAAGGCGGCATGCGGCGTCGACCACATTCCGGCCGGCCTCGACGAGGTCGAGCTGCGTTTCGTTGTTGAGGATGCGCCGGTGAAACTCGCACCCCGGCTCCACGCCCTGCACGGGCGTTGCTTGCGGCACGCCGGCCATGGCCAGGATGGCGGGGCTCAATGAAGCCGCATCGAAGGTCAGGATGCCCGGCCGCGCGAAGTCCCTGCATTGCAGCAGGCTCGACGTGACGACGGGAACGGGCACGGCGTCGGCCAGCGTGTCCTGGTAGGCGGCCAGAAAGCCGCAGCTGGTCGTGATCATCCCCGCGCCCTCGTCGACCATCGCCCGCGCGGCATCGACGAAGGGCTGCAGCAGCGCTGGGTCGGCCTGCTTCACGATGCGCTCGGGCGAAGCTCCCGTGACCACATGGAACCGCACCGGAATGCCATGGCGGCTGAAGGTTTCAGGGTTGCCGATGTCGCCCGGTGGCCGCGGAAAGCGCGTGTCGAGCATCAGCACGCCAAGGAAGGCACCGGCGTCGCGGATCGTTGTCATCGTGGGGGGCCTGCCGTCACTCCACCGTGCTGCGGCGATCGATCTTGCGGCTCAGCACGATCGAGGTCTGCGTCTGGTTGACGCCGTCGATCTGTCCCATCTGGTCGAGAAGGGTGTCCAGCTGTTCGGGGCTGCTGCACCGGAGCAGGACCATGTAGTCGAACTGGCCGCTCACGGCCCACACCTCTTCCACTTCGGGCAAACGCCCGAGCGCCTTGATGATCACGGGGGCGCTTTTCGCATTGACGCTGAGGCCGCAGAAGGCCCGCACCGCAGCTTGTTCGAGCCGCTGGCCGAGGCGCACCCCGTACCCCGAGACGATGCCATCGCGCTCCAGCCGAGCGATGCGTGCGACCACGGTGGTCCTGGCAACCTTGAGCTTGCGCGCGAGGTTGGCGGCCGGCTCGCGGGCGTTGGCTTGCAGCAGCGTCAACAGGTGACGGTCCAGGTCGTCGAGTCGTAGGTCCATGGCGGCCCTGCAGCGGAAATGAGTGGATTGTGCCGCCGCGTCGCGGCCGTCGTACGCTGAGATCTCGATGGCGGGGACCATCGCCTGCTCACGCTACGGTCGCGACGACGTTGTTGCTACTGCTGCTGGCGGCTTCCGACGAAGCCTTGAAGCGCCCGAGGAAGGCACGCGTCGATTCCTGCTGCGGGTTGTCGATCACCACGCCCGGCGGGCCGCATTCGGCGACGACGCCATCGCGCATGAAGATCACCTGGTCGGCCACTTCGCGCGCAAAGCTGATCTCGTGCGTCACGAGGATCATCGTCATGCCCTCGCGGGCCAGACCCTTGATGACGTTGAGCACTTCGCCGACCAGTTCCGGGTCGAGCGCGGAAGTCGCTTCGTCGAACAGCATCACCGTGGGCTTCATGGCCAGCGCGCGCGCGATCGCAACGCGCTGCTTCTGTCCGCCCGACAGCTTGTCCGGGTAGTAGTCGGCCCGGTCGAGCAGGCCGACCTTCGTCAGCAGCGCGCGCGCCTCGGCCTCGGCCTGGGCCTTGGGCGTCTTCAGCACGGTGACCGGTCCTTCCATCACGTTGCGCAGCGCGGTCATGTGAGGGAAGAGGTTGAAGTGCTGGAACACCATGCCGGTCGAGGCCCGGAAGCGCGCGAGGCTGCGCTCGCTGGGCAGCGTGGTGCGCGCGCCGTCGAACTCGATGGTCTGCTCGCCGACCGTGATGCGCCCGGCATTCGGGATCGACAGCAGGTTGATGCACCGCAGCAGCGTCGACTTGCCCGAGCCCGAGGGCCCGATCATCGCGACCACCTGGCCGCGTTCGATCTGCAGCGAGATGTCCTTCAGCACGACGTTCTGCCCGAAGGCCTTCTTCAGGTTGGTGATTTCGATCAGGGGACTGGCCATGTCAAACCTCTTTCGGGCCGGAGCCGAATTCCATGCGCTTGGCCCAGATCGTGATGGGCAGCAGAACCGCGAAGTAGGCGATTGCGATGAATGTGTAGAGCTCCAGCGGCCGGTAGGTGTCGTGCGCGATGACCTGGCCCTGGTAGAGCAGGTCGGGAACGGCCAGCACCGACAGCAGCGAGGTGTTCTTCAGCTGCATGATCGACTGGTTCATCAGCGGCGGCACCATCTTCTTGAACGCCTGCGGCAGGATCACGCGCCGCAGCATCTGCAGCCGCGTCATGCCCAGCGCCTTGGCGGCTTCGGTCTGGCCGGTGTCGATCGAGATGATCCCGCCGCGCACGATCTCCGAATAGAAGGCGCCGCCGTAGAGCGACAGGCACAGCGTGGCGGCCACGACCGCCGACATCTCGAGCCCGGTCAGCACCGGCAGCGCGTAGTAGAACCACACGAGCTGCACCAGCACCGGTGTGCAGCGGAAGACTTCGATGTAGGCGCGCAGCGGCGCGGTGATGAGCGGGTTGCTCGACAGCCGGCCCAGGCCCGTCACCAGGCCGACGAACAGCCCCAGCACTACGCAGATCACCGTGAAGAGCAGGGTGTAGAGCAGGCCCGACACCAGCAGGCTGCGGTATTTCCAGAGCACGCCGAAGTCCCAGTCGTAGCCGCCTGCTGCGCCTCCCAGGGCACCGCCCGAGAAGTGCTTCAGGGCGGCCCAGGCGCCCGCGAGGGCCAGGACGATCAGCAGGGCCGTGCCGAGCTGGGAGCGGCTCTTCGGCTCGCTCGAAGATTCCACGCTGTCCATCGGGGCGTCCTCAGAACTTGATTTCGGGCGGGAAGGCACTGGCGGGCACGCCCGCGAGTTTCTCCATGTTCTTCAGGATGATGCTGCGGACTTCGCCCTTCGCGCGGACATCGGTCAGCCAGGCGTTGACGGCCTTCTGCATGCCGGTGTCGGTTTCCTTGCGCAGGCCGATGCTCACCGGCGCGGTGTAGACCGGCTGCGGGATGTACATGGTGCCGATGGAGCCGCGCTTGGCGAGCAGCGGCTGGGCCAGCAGGATCACCAGCACCTGGCAATCGGAGCGGCCGGCCTGCAGCGACATCGTGGCGGCGCCGGAGTTTTCCAGGCGCGAGACATCGGCCTTGGGCAGCACGCGCGTTGCCAGCTGGTCGTGGCTGGAGCCGACGTCCACCACGATCTTCATGTCGGGCGAGTTCAGCTGCTCCCAGGTCTTCTGCGGAATGCCCTTCTTGCACACCACTGTGTAGGTGTTGTCGAAGAGCGTGTCGGAGAAGCCCACCACTTCCTTGCGGGCCGGCGTGGGGGCCATGCCGAACATGGCGTCGATCTTGTTGGACTGCAGGTCGAGCACCGCGTTGCCCCAGGTGGTCTCGACGTACTCGACCTTGGCGCCGAGCTTCTGCCCCAGGCTCTCCGCGAAGTCGGGGCCGAAGCCTTCCCACTTGCCGGTGGTGATGTCCTTGGCGAAATACGGAATGGCGCCTGCGACCGCACCGACGCGCAATACCTTGGTGCGCTGCACGCGGGCCAGCGAGCTTTCTGCTGATTCCTGCGCGAAGGCCGAGCCCAGCGCGCAGACGGTTGTCACAGCCACGAGGGCACGGAAAAGGATTCGTTTGGTAAGCACGTTCACTCCAAGCAAGAAGCTCGCCATAAAAAGAAAAGGAAAGTATCGCTTCCCAGCCCGAGTCCGAGTCTAGAAGTGCGGACTGTCACAAGCAACGCGGCACATCGTCAGGACGACGGATTTCTCTCGTCATACCGTCAGAGTCTTCGGCGATATGCAGTCTGCCGCGTCGTTTCGACGGTTCCGGCCGGGCATGAGGCGCTTCGTTGCGCGCGGCGACTTCAGGCCTGGAAGTCATTGCTCCCGTGCCGACAGTCCAAGCTGACGAACGGCGTCGTCGTATCGACGAAGCGCGCAGCCCTTTCGCCGATCTGCTCTCTATCAACTGCCAGGACTCACTTTTACAGTTCTTTTACAGGGCAACGGTGCCCCGCAGGAGAAATGAAATGACCAAAGTGAAGATCGAGAAAGTTCTGGTTCTGGGTGCCGGCAAGGTCGGCAGCACCGTGGCCGACATGATTGCGGAATACCACCGCCTGCCCGTGACGCTGGCCGACGTGAGGCCGGGCCGCGGCGACGAAAACGACCCGCTGGTGCAGCGCATTGCGCTCGATGTGGAAAGCACCGAAGACCTGCGCACGGCGCTGCGCGCGCACTCGGTGGTGATCAACTGCCTGCCGTTCTTCCTCGCGCAGCGCGTGGCCACCGAAGCCGCTGCATGCGGCGTGCATTACTTCGACCTCACCGAGGACGTGGCGGCGACCAAGGCCATCCGCGAGATCTCGAAGACGGCGACCTCGGTCCTCATGCCCCAGAGCGGCCTGGCGCCCGGCGTGATCGGCATGCTCGGCGGCTACCTCGCCAGTCGCTTCGACGAGCTCTACGACCTGCGCCTGCGGGTGGGCGCACTCACGCGCAATGCCACCAACAGCCTGCGCTACAACTTCACCTGGAGCATCGACGGCGTCATCAACGAGTACTGCAATCCGTGCGACGCCATCGTGAACGGCCAGCTGGTGTCGGTGCAGCCGATGGAAGGGCACGAGACCTTCACGCTCGATGCCGAAGCCTTCGAGGCCTTCAACACCTCCGGCGGCCTGGGCACGCTGTGCGAGACGCTCGAGGGCAAGGTCCGCAACCTCGACTACAAGACCATCCGCTATCCCGGCCATCGCGACGCGATGAACTTCCTGCTGCACGACCTGCGCCTGATCGAGCGGCGCGACCTGCTGCGCCAGGTGCTCGAGCATGCAGTGCCGCACAGCCGCGAAGACGTGGTGATCCTGTTTGCATCGGCCTCGGGCATGCGCAATGGCCGCTTCGAGCAGGAGACGCGCGTCGGGCGCGTGTTCGGAGCGCCGCTGCGTGGCAAGGACCGTACCGCCATCGAACTGACCACGGCCGCCGGCGTCGTCGGCGTGTTCGAACTGCTGCGGCAGGGCCAGCTTCCCGCGCACGGTTTCGTCGGGCAGGAGCAGGCGCCGCTCGGGCAGTTCCTTGCGACCAAGGTCGGCCACTACTACCAGGGCCTGGGCGTGGCGTCGTTCGCTCCCGCGCCAAGGCCCAAGGGCGAACCCGCGCACGCCTGATCGATCCGTCCATCTGCAGGCCGAGGATGTCGCGTACCTGGCCTGGCCCTCGCCGCCGACGAAAATCGAGGGAATGAACAAGAACACTGTTGCCATTCTGGGCGCCGGCATCGTCGGCGTGTCGTGCGCCCTGGAGCTTCAACGCAGAGGGCATGAGGTCACGCTCTTCGACCGCACTGCCCCGGGCCGAGAGACCTCGTATGGCAACGCTGGAGTAATCGCACGCAGCTCGCTGATGCCGTTCAATCATCCCGGGTTGTGGTCGGTACTGCCGAAGCTTTTGAAGAACACCGCGGCGAGCTTTCGCTACGACCCCGCGTTCCTTGCGAAGAATCTTTCGTGGGCCGTGCGCTTTCTTGCCAGTGCGCGCGCCAGCGTGTTCCAGGAAACCACCACCGCGCTGGATGCGCTGATCCGGCTCTCGACGTCGGAACACCGGCGCCTGCTCGTCGAGGCCGAGGCGGCGCATCGCCTGCGCACCAACGGGTGGCTGTTTCTCTACCGCAGCGAAGAAGGCTTTGCCGGCAGCCGTCTTTCGCGCGAGACCTTCGATCGCTTCGGCGTTGCCACGCGCGTGCTGGATGCGAAGGAGCTCTCGGACATCGAGCCTCATCTGAAGCCTCTTTTTCCGCGCGCGCTGTGGATCCAGGACACCGATTCGGTGGACAGCCCGGGCCGCGTCGTGGAGGCGTACGCCAGGCTTTTCGTCTCACGCGGAGGGCAGATCAAACAGGCGTCGATCAGCGGACTCGGCCGCTCCGGCGCAGGCGATGCCTGGCAGCTCCGCGAGGAGGGCGGCGCGATGCATGAGGCGTCGAAGGTCGTGCTCGCGTTGGGGCCGTGGACCCGGGAGTTCGCGAAGAAGTCGCTCGGCATTTCTGTGCCGATGGCGTTCGAGCGCGGCTATCACATGCACTACAGCGCGGTGGGCAACGCCTCGCTCGGACGGCCCGTGTACGACACCGGCGGCGCCTATGTGCTGTCGCCCATGGAGCAGGGCCTGCGCCTTTCCACCGGCGTGCAGCTCGCGCAGCGCGATGCGCCCAAGAACTTCGTTCAACTCAACCTTGCGGAACGCGCGGCACGCGAAGCGTTTCCGCTGGAAAGCCGTCTCGAACCGGAGGCCTGGATGGGAAGCCGGCCCACATTGCCGGACAGCCGGCCGATCGTCGGTGAATGCCCGCGGCATCCCGGCCTGTGGCTTGCGTTCGGCCATCAGCACATCGGCTTCAACACCGGTCCGGGAACAGCCCGCCTGCTGGCATCGCTGATGCACGGTGAGCCTTGCGACATCGATCCGCTGCCGTTCGCGCCCGGTCGCTTTCTTCGATAGCCGACATTTCTGGCGCTGTCACAAGCCGCCTGTGACATCAATGTCATGGGATTGCGCGATTCGCCAAAGCAATCCGCGCCCAATGCATTCGTCCGTGTTACCAATGGCACGCGGTTGTGCGGCGCAAACGATTGGCATGCATGTTGCTGAATTAAATTTTTACAAAAATTTGGCAGATGGCACATCCGTTGGACGACAAGAGCGGCTTTTCTCTGGACCGCCGTACGTTTTTTCTGGGCACGGCAAGCGCCCTGGCACTGGGAACAACGGCTTGCGGCGGTGGAGGAGGCAGCTTCTCGGTCGCGTCGGGCGCTGGCACCTCTGGCGCCGCACAGCAGGGAACGGTCGCGGCAGGGTCGGCCGATGCAGCAGCCGTTGCCGATGTCGTTGTCCCTGAATCGACGACCCCATCCGTGGAGGCGCGCAAGTTCGTGCACCCCGGCCTGCTGCACACCGAAGCCGACTTCGAACGCATGCGCCAGAAGGTCAAGGACAAGGCGCAACCCTGGCTCGACGGCTGGAACGCATTGACGGGCAACGGCCGCGCGCAGCTCGGTGCGAAGCCGCGCCCGCTGGCCACCGTGATCCGCGGCGGCGACGGCCAGAACTTCGCGCAGATGTACATCGACATCGCGCGCGCCTATCAACTGGCGCTGCGCTGGAAGGTCTCGCAGGACACGCGCTATGCCGATCTGGCCGTGGTCTTCCTGAACGAATGGTCATCCACGATGACCACGCTCACCGGCAATGCGGACCGCTTCCTGGCCGCTGGTATCTACGGCTACCAGTTCGCCAACGCGGCCGAGATCATGCGCACCTACGAGGGCTGGGCCGCCTCCGATTTCGCGCGCTTCCAGAAGATGATGCTGGACATCTTCTACCCGCTCAACCACAGCTTCCTCACCGACCATAACGGCACCAACGTCACTGGCATCACCAACTACTGGGCCAACTGGGACCAGTGCACCCTGGCCGCGATGCTGGCCATCGGCGTGCTGTGCGACCGGCAGGACATCTACGACGAGGCAATGAGCTACTACAAGACAGGCCAGGGCAACGGCGCGGGCCTGCAAGCGGTCTATTACGTACATCCCGGCTACCTTGGCCAATGGCAGGAAAGCGGGCGCGACCAGGGGCACAGCACGCTCGGCATCGGGCTTGCGGGCGCATTCTGCGAGATGGCCTGGAACCAGGGCGACGACATCTACGGCTACGAGAACAACCGCTTCCTGGCCGGTGCCGAGTACGTGGCGAAGTCCAATCTTCGCGATGGTGCGGGCGCTTTCTACACGGTGCCGTACGTCACCAACATCAACAGGCAGGGCACGCAATCCGTGCTGTCGACGGGAAGCCAGGGGAGCCGCCGACCTGTCTGGGAGAGCGTGCACAACCACTACGCGAATCGCCTGGGCATCGCGACGCCCTACACCGCCCTGCAGGTCGCGCAGATGTACCCTGAGGGGGACGGTGGCAACGGCGACCAGTTGGGCTTCGGCACGCTGACCTTCACGCGCGATCCGCTCGCGGCACAGGGAAAGCCGAGCGGGCTCACGGCCCGGGTGCGCGGCACGCAGGTGGTGCTGTCATGGTGGGGCTGCCCCGACGCGCAGAGCTATTCGGTCAAGCGCGCGAGCACCGCGGGCGGGCCGTACAGCACCATCGCCCCGGACATCACTGACACGCTCACGTTCACGGACAGCAGCGTCGTTGCCGGAGAAGTCTGGTACTACGTGATCGTTGCGGTGACTGCGTCGGGTGAGAGCGCTGCCTCCAATGAAGAGAGGGCAGCGATCAAGGCCGAGCTGCTGATGCAGCTCAAGTTCGATGAAGCGAGCGGCACCACAGCTGCCGACGCGACCGGCCGGTTCGGCGCCAGCGCATTGCAAGGCGGTGCGGCCTGGGTTGCCGGACGCGAAGGCAATGCAGTTGTGCTCGACGGCAAGGCCGGCAGCTATGTCGCCCTGCCTGCGGGCGTGGTGTCGAAAGACCTTGCCGACTTCAGCATCACCGCATGGCTGTACATCGACAGCCTCGCGACGTGGTCGCGGGTCTTCGACTTCGGCTCCGGCGAGCGCCGCTACATGATGCTGACCGCCCGCAGCAACAGCGGCACGCCGCGTTTCGCGATCTCCACCGTCCACGGCTACAACGAGCAGGTGATCGACGGATCGGCGGCGCTGCCGACCGGCAAGTGGGTGCACGTTGCGGTGACCGTGTCCGGCGCGCTCGGCACCTTGTACGTGGACGGCGTCGAGGCCGGCTCCAACGCGCAGATGAGCCTGGGGCCCTTCGACCTCGGCTCGACAACGCAGAACTGGCTGGGGCGCTCGCAGTTCTCCAGCGATCCGTATCTGCAGGGGCGCGTGGACGACTTCCGCATCTACGGCGGCGCACTGGGCAGCGCGGAAGTGGCGGCGCTGGCCCAGTAGGAAGTTTCTAGCCCAGCCCGCCCTGGCAGACGTACTTGATGTGCATGTAGTCCTCCAGGCCATGCACCGAGCCTTCGCGGCCGTAGCCTGATTCCTTCACGCCGCCGAAGGGCGCGGCCTCGGCGGCCAGCGCGCCTTCGTTGATACCGACGATGCCCGACTCCAGCGCATCGGCCACGCGCGAGATGCGGCGCACGTCGGTCGAATAGAAGTACGCCGCGAGCCCGAAGGGTGTGTCGTTGGCTGCGGCGATCACTTCGGCCTCGGTCTCGAAGCGCATGACGGGCACCACGGGGCCGAAGGTTTCCTCGCAGCTGCATTCCATCGTCGAGTCGGCATTCACCAGCACGGTGGGCGCGTAGTAGTTGGGCCCATCGCAGCGTGCATTGCGCAGCCGCTCGCCGCCGACGACGATGCGCGCGCCCCTGGAGACGGCGTCGCGCACGTGGCGCTCGATCTTGTCGACCGCGCGCGCGTTGATCATCGGACCGATCTGCGAGTCTGACTCGGTGGCGGGCCCCACGCGCAGCGCACCGACCCGCGCGGCCAGCTTGTCGACGAAGGCGTCGTGCACCCGGGCCTGCACGAACACGCGGTTCGGGCACACGCAGGTCTGGCCGCCATTGCGGAACTTGGAGGCCATCAGGCCTTCCACCGCGGCGTCGATGTCGGCGTCGTCGAACACGATGAAAGGCGCATTGCCGCCGAGCTCGAAAGAGAGCTTCTTCAGCGTGTCGGCCGAAGCCCGCGCCAGGTGCTTGCCCACGGGCGTGGAGCCGGTGAAGCTGATCTTGCGCACGCGCGCGTCGGTCAGCCACACGTCCACCACCTCGGGTGTGCGTTCGCGCGATGCGGTCACGATGTTGAGCACGCCGGCAGGCACGCCCGCTTCCTGCGCCAGCTTCACGAGGGCCAGCGAGGTCAGCGGCGTGTCTTCGGCCGGCTTGCACACCACCGTGCAGCCCGCTGCGAGGGCTGGTGCGATCTTGCGCGCGATCATGGCTGCCGGAAAATTCCAGGGCGTGATCGCTGCGACCACGCCGATCGGCTCTCTCAACGCGAGCATGCGGCGGCCAGTTACCGGCGCGGGAATCACTTCGCCATTGGCGCGCGTGGCCTCTTCGGCAAACCACTCGACGTAGCTGGCCGCGTAGGCGATCTCTCCAACTCCCTCGGCCAGCGGCTTTCCTTGCTCGCGCGAGACGAGGCGGCCCAGGTCCTGCTGATGCGCCAGCATCAGGTCGTTCCAGCGCTTGAGGATCTGCGCGCGCTGCTTCGCAGGCACTGCGCGCCATGCGGGGAAGGCCGCATGCGCGGCATCGACGGCCGCGCGTGCGTCGGCGGCCGTGCCGTCGGGCACGCTCGCGAAGACGGCGTCGGTTGCGGGGTTGGTCACGTCGAGGCGGCGGGCGTCGCCGGCCTCGCGCCATTCGGCGCCGATGAGATGCCGGCCGGGCATCAGGTCTTTGTGTTCGAGTTCGAGTGTCGTCATGGTCGAAAAGTCTTTCTTGTTTCAGGCGGCCGCAACGAGCTCGGCAATCGCGATGCCCACTTCGGTGGTGCTCGCCGTACCACCGAGATCGCGCGTGCGCGGACCCTCGCGCAGCACCGCCTCGATGGCGCCCAGGATCGCGTCGTGCGCCGCGCGGCCCGCGCCTTGCCCCTGCGTGAGGAAGTCGAGCATCAGCGCGCCAGACCAGATCATCGCGATCGGGTTGGCGATGTTCTGGCCGTAGATGTCGGGCGCCGAGCCGTGCACCGGCTCGAACAGCGACGGAAACTTGCGCTCGGGGTTCAGGTTGGCCGACGGCGCAAGGCCGATGGTGCCGGTGGTCGCGGGCCCGAGGTCGGAGAGGATGTCGCCGAACAGGTTGCTCGCCACCACCACGTCGAAGCGCGTGGGCTGCAGCACGAAGCGCGCCGACAGGATGTCGATGTGCTGCTTGTCGACCGTCACGTCGGGGTAGTCGAGGCCCACCGCATCGGCGCGTCCGTCCCACCAGGGCATGCTGATCGCGATGCCGTTGCTCTTGGTGGCCACGGTGAGGTGCTTGCGCTTGCGCGCACGCGCGGTCTCGTAGGCGTACCGCAGCACGCGGTCGGCGCCGTGGCGCGAGAAGACCGATTCCTGGATCACGATCTCGCGCTCGGTGCCCTCGTACATCACGCCGCCGAGCGAGGTGTATTCGCCTTCGGTGTTCTCGCGCACCACGAGGTAGTCGATGTCGCCGGGCTTGCGGCCGGCCAGCGGGCAGGGCACGCCCTCGAACAGGCGCACCGGGCGCAGGTTGATGTACTGGTCGAACTCGCGGCGGAACTTCAGCAGCGATCCCCAGAGCGACACGTGGTCGGGCACCGTCGCGGGCCAGCCGACGGCGCCGAAGAACAGTGCGTCGACGCCCTTGAGCTGCTCTTTCCAATCGTCCGGCATCATCTGGCCGTGCGCTGCGTAGTAGTCGGCGCTGGCCCAGTCGATGGTGCGACAGTCGAGCTCGAAGCCGAAGCGCTCCGCGGCGGCCTGCACCACGCGCAGGCCCTCGGGCATCACTTCCTTGCCGATGCCGTCGCCGGCAATCAGCGCGATGCGGAAGGTCGGTGTCATTTCGGTCTTTCTCATGATGTGAGCGCCGTGGCGCGGTCCACGTGATTCGCGCGGTCCATGTCGTCGAGCCAGCCCTGGCGCAACTCGGGGACCGAGCGTGCCAGCAGCTCGTAGTAGGGGTGATGCGGGCCGCGGTCGTAGTCGGCGCGCGCCACCTGCGCGAGCTTGCGGCCGTGCTGCATCACGACGATTTCGTCACACACCGCACGCACCGTGTGCAGGTCGTGGCTGATGAAGAGGTAAGACACGCCCAGTTCGCGCCGCAACTCCGCCATCAGGTCGAGCACCGCCGCGCCGACCACGGTGTCGAGCGCGGAGGTCACCTCGTCGCACAGGATCAGGTCGGGGTCGGCCGCGAGCGCGCGCGCCAGGTTCACGCGCTGCTTCTGCCCGCCCGACAGGCCGCCCGGCAGGCGCCCGGCCACGGTCTGGGGCAGCTTCACCAGGTCCAGCAATTCACGAATGCGCTTGCGCAGCGGTTCGCCGCGCAGGCCTTTGTAGAACTCCAGCGGCCGCGCCAGGATGCGCTCGATGGTCTGCGACGGGTTCAGCGCCGTGTCGGCCATCTGGAACACGATCTGGATGCGGCGCAGCTCGTCGCGCTCGCGCTGCTGCAGCGTCGGCTTCAGTTCGCGGCCGTGGAACAGCACGCTGCCGTGGCTGGGCTTCAGCAAGCCAGCCACCGCGCGCGCCAGCGTGGTCTTGCCCGAGCCCGATTCGCCGATCACGCCGATCGCCTGGCCGCGGTAGAGCTTCAGGTCGATGTCCTGCAGGATCGGCTTGGCCGGGCGTCCCTGCGTATCCACCGGGCCGTAGCCGGCCGAGAGCTGGCGCACCTCGAGCAGCAACTCCCGGCCGTCGTCGGTGGCCCCGGCTGAAGCACGCGGCACCGGCCGCGCGGCGGCCAGCAGGCTCTTCGTGTATTCGTCGGCCGGCGCGGCGAGGATCTGCCCCGTCGCGTTCATCTCGCGCATGCGTCCGTTGCGCAGCACCAGGATGTGGTCGGCCATCTGCGCCACCACCGCCAGGTCGTGGCTCACGTACACCGCGGTGGCGCGGCGCTCGCGCACCACGCGGCGGAAGGCACGCAGCACTTCGATCTGCGTGGTCACGTCGAGCGCGGTGGTCGGCTCGTCGAGGATCACGAGGTCGGGGTCGCCGATCAGCGCCATCGCCGCCATCAGCCGCTGCAACTGGCCGCCCGACACCTGGTGCGGATAGCGCGCGCCGATGCTTTCCGGATCGGGCAGCGCGAGCTCGCGGAACAGCTGAACCGCCTTCGCCTCTGCCTCGGCCCGCTTGCACAGGCCGTGGATCGCGGTCGGCTCGACCACCTGGTCCATGATCGTGCGCGAAGGGTTGAAGGAGGCCGCGGCGCTCTGCGCGATGTAGGCGACGGTGCGCCCGCGCAGCGCGCGCTGTGCGCGGGCATCGAGCGCGAGCACGTCGGTGCCACCGATCTGCACCCTGCCCGCCGAGATGTGGCAGCCGTGGCGTGCATAGCCCATCAGCGCCAGCGCGGTGGTGGTCTTGCCGGAGCCCGACTCGCCGATCAGCGCCAGCACTTCGCCGGGCTGCACGGAGAAGCTCAGGTTGTCGACCAGCGTGCTCGCGCCGGCGCAGATGCTCAGGCCCCGGACTGTGAGTGGTGCTCCCATCAGCGTGTTCCTTTTTCTCGCGCGGCGCCGCCGGGCAGGTTGTCGATGACGAGGTTGACCGCGATGGTCAGGCTCGCGATGGCCAGCGCCGGCACGATCACCGAGGCACCGCCCATGGCCAGCGCGCCGATGTTCTCGCGCACCAGCGACCCCCAGTCGGCGGCCGGCGGCTGGATGCCCAGGCCGAGGAAGCTCAGACTCGCCAGCAGCAGCACGGTGTAGACGAAGCGCAGGCCCAGGTCCGCCAGCATCGGGCCGACGATGTTGGGCAGGATCTCGCGCAGCATGATGTAGAGCGTGCCTTCGCCGCGCGTGCGCGCCACCGTCACGTAGTCGAGCGCGTTGATGTTCACGGCCAGCGAGCGCGCGATGCGGTAGGCGCCGGGCACGTAGATGATGGCCGCGGTAACCACCAGCATCGGCACCGAGGAGCCGAAACCCGCCACCATGATGAGCGCGAACATCTTGCTCGGAATGGCCGTCAGGGTGTCGAGGCAGCGGCTGAGCGTTGCGTCGATCCAGCGGCCGCTGGCGGCTGCCAGCAGCGCCAGCACGGTGCCGGTGCCGCTGGCCACGAGCGTGGCGAGCAGCGCGACGCCGACCGTGTAGCGCGCTCCTTCGATCACGCGCGCCAGCATGTCGCGGCCGAGGTAGTCGGTGCCGAGCCAATGCGCTGCGCCGATCGGCATGAAGACGTTCGAGGTGCCCGTGGATGCCGTGCTGTACGAGAGCAGCCAGGGGCCGAACACCGCAGCGAGCATCCAGAAGAGCAGCACCGCGAGGCCGAGCAGGCCGGAGACGCCGAAGCCTGCAAGCCAGTGCAGACGGCTGCGTTTCCGCTCGGGCGGCGGCACGGCAGCAGCGGAGGCCGCGGCATTCACGGCCGGAGAAGAGGAGGGGGAAGTGGACGGTTCCATGCTTGCTGCCTCTTCTTCAGCGGTGCCGCAGCCGCGGGTTGGCGACGATGCCGCAGATGTCGGCGGCAGTCACCAGGATCAGGTAGGCGCAGCAGAAGATCATGGCGCAGGTCTGCACCAGCGGCATGTCTCGCTGCGAGACACCGTCGACCATCAGCTTGGCGATGCCCGGGTAATTGAAGATGGTCTCGACGATGATCACGCCGCCGAGCAGGTACGACAGGCTGAGCGCCACCGCATTGGCGATCGGCCCCACCGCGTTGGGCAGCGCATGCGCCAGCACCATGCGCATCGGCGAGGCGCCCTTCAGGCGCACCATCTCGATGTAGGGCGCCTCGAGCTGGTCGATGACCGCGGCGCGCGTCATGCGCATCATCTGCGCGACGATCACGCAGCACAGCACCAGCACCGGCATCGCGAAGGCCTGCAGCATCTGGCCCAGCGAATCGATGTCGCTGACGAAGGAAAGTGCCGGCAGCCAGCGCAGCTTGACCGCGAACACCAGCACCGCC
This sequence comes from Variovorax paradoxus, assembly GCF_024734665.1. Taxonomy (NCBI): domain Bacteria; kingdom Pseudomonadati; phylum Pseudomonadota; class Betaproteobacteria; order Burkholderiales; family Comamonadaceae; genus Variovorax; species Variovorax paradoxus. The sequence goes on along the minus strand of NZ_CP102931.1, from coordinate 6,335,259 downwards.
AGCGTCGCGACCAGGAACTCCGGCACCGACACCACCGCCACAGCCGAGGTCGAGGCCACTCGATCGAACCAGGAGCCGCGCCACACCGCCGAGGCGATGCCCAGCGCAAGCGCGATCGGCACCGAGAACAGCGCCGTGACAGCGGCCAGCAGCAGCGAGTTGGGCAGGCGGCTGGCGACCAGCTCCGACACCGGCATCTGCGTGGTGGCCGAGCGGCCGAGATCGCCCTTCGCGATGCCCAGCAGCCACTGCGCATAGCGCTTGGGCGCGGGCACGTCCAGGCCCATCTGCGCGCGCAGCGCGGCCAATGCTTCCGGCGTGGCGTCCTGGCCGAGCTGCTCCTGGGCCGCGTCGCCGGGCAGCACCGCGGTGATCGAGAACACGATCACCGACACCGCCAGCAGCGACAGCAGCGCCAGCGCAATGCGCTGGCCGAGCAGCTTGAGGATCTGTCGGTTCATGTCAGCGGGCTCATGCTTCGAGCCATACGTTCTCGGCGAAGTTGTAGCCCATGAGGCCGCCGAGCGGAATCGGCGACAGCCCCTTGAGCTTGGAGGTGTGGCCGTCGATGCTCGCCAGGAAAAGCGGAATGCCGATGCCGGCGTCCTGGTGGATCATGGTCTGCATGTCGGCGTACATCTGCTTGCGCTTGGCCAGGTCGGTCTCGGCGCGCGAGGCCAGCAGCAGCTGGTCGAACTTCTCGCTCTTCCAGCGCGACTCGTTCCAGGCCGCACCCGACTGGAAGAACTGCGTGAGCAGCACATCGGCGCTCGGGCGCGGGTTGACGTTGCCGAAGCCCACCTGGCTGTTGAGCCAGTGGTTCGACCAGTAGCCGTCGGCCGGCATGCGCTTGATGTCGAGCTCCAGGCCGGCGCGCTGCGCGGTCTGCTGCAGCATCAGGGCAATCTCTACCGAGTAGAGCGCCGCGGGAGACGCCACCACCGGCACCTTGCCCGTGACGCCGGCCTTCTGCAGGTGGAACTTCGCCTTGTCCAGGTCGAAGGGGCGCTGCGGCAGGCCGCCGAAGTAGAAGCGGTTGGTCGGGTCGATCGGCTGGTCGTTGGCGACCACTGCGTAGTCGAGCGCGATGGTCTTCTTCATCTGCTCGCGGTCGAACAGGTGCTTCATGCCGAGCACGAAGTCCGGGTTGGCGCCGGGGCCCACGTCCTTGCGCATCACCAGGTCGGAATACTGGCCCGACTGCGTGACGAAGATGCCGAAGCCGGCCGTGCCCTTCACGCGTTCCACCGAGCGCGGGTTGACCGAGCCCACCAGGTCCATGCCGCCCGACAGCAGCGCGTTGACGCGCGCGCTCTCGTCGCCGATGCCGACAAACTCGATCTCGTCGAGGTAGGGCTTGCCGGGTTTCCAGTAGGCCTCGTTGCGCACCACCAGCGAGCGGATGCCAGGCTTGAACTCCTTGAGCTTGTAGGGGCCGGTGCCGATGCCGGCGTTGAAGTCGGTGGTGCCGTCCTTGACGATGTGGAAGTGGAAGGTGCCCAGGATCACCGGCAGGTCGGCGTTGGGCGCGCTCAGCACTATCGTTACCTCGTTCGCGCCCGTGGCCTTGACGCTCTCGATCTGGTCGGCGAGCACCTTGGCCTTGGAGGCGATGGCCGGGTCCTTGTGGCGCATCACCGAGAAGACAACGTCGGCGGGCGAGAGCGCCTTGCCGTCGTGGAACACCACGCCCTTGCGCAGCGTGAACACCCAGGTCTTGGCGTCCTTCGTGGTGAACGACTCGGCCAGCGCAGGCTGCGGCGTGAGGCTGCCGTCCAGCGAGGTCAGGCTGTTGTAGATCATGTTGCAGCGCGAGTAGTCGGTCTGGTTCGACTGCTTGGCCGGATCGAGCGTGTCGGTCGCGGCGGCGGTGGCCCCCGCCACCCGGATGCGCCCGCCGCGCCGCGGCGTCTGCGCGTGGGCCGACACCGCCATGCCCGCCAGGCTGCCGGCCAGCGTGGCCTGCATGCCGCCGGCCATCAGCATCGTCAGGATGTCGCGCCGCGAGGCGCCGCGTCGCAGCGATGCCATCACGCGAAGGCTTTCGTCTGGGCCGACGAGGTTTTCGAAGCTCTTGTTGCTGCTGTCGCTCATGGTGGGTGCTCCTGAGGGGCCGTGGGGTGGAAGAAATCGGAAACGAACGAAAGAGATGACTGCAAGCCTTCAGGCCAGCCTGTCCTTGAGCCGGTAATAGAAGCCCACCGCCGGCAGGAACCACGGTGGGCCGAAGTGGCCGGGAATGGCGGGCCACTCGCGGCCCTGCCAGGGGTTGGCGCCCGCATTGCCGCCCATCACGGCGGCCATGCGTTCGCCCATGTGCACTGACATCTGCGTGCCGTGGCCGCTATAGCCCATGGCGTAGTAGAGGCCGTCGCGTTCGCCGGCGTGCGGCAGGCGGTCTTGCGTCATGTCGACCAGTCCGCCCCAGCAATAGTCGAGCCGCACCACGCCGAGCTGCGGAAAGGTTTCGGCCAGCCCCGCGCGCAGGATGTCGCCACTCGCCGCATCCGACTGCGGGCTGGAGACTGCGAAGCGCGCGCGCCCGCCGAACACCAGCCGGTGGTCGGCCGTGAGCCTGAAGTAGTGGTGGATGTTCGCGATGGTCGTGTACGTGCGGCGGGCCGCGAGCAATGCCTGCGCGCGCTCGGCGCCCAGCGGCTCGGTGACGACGATGAAGCTGCCGATCGGCACGATGCGCCGGCGCAGCCAGCCGAAGCTGCCGTAGCCGCCATGGCGCGTCGCGCCCGTGGCCAGCAGCACCTGCTGCGCCGTGACCATGCCGCGCCCGGTGTGCAGCCGGTGCGCATGGCCCTGGCCGATGCGCTCGATGCGGCTGACCTCGGTGCCGGTGTGGATCTGTGCGCCGTTGCGCTGCGCGGCCATCGCCAGTCCGTGCGCGAAGCGGCCCATGTGCATCTGGCCGCTGCGCTTGTAGAGCAGGCCACCGTGAAAGCGCTCGCTCTGCACCTCGGCGCGCACGCGTGCCGCGTCGAGCAGTTCGACGTCGCAGTCCACGCCGTCGTCGACCAGGCGCCGGGCGCTGTGTTCGAGCGCGGCCATCTGGTTCGCCCGCGTGGCGAGCTTGAGCTTGCCGTGGCGCATGAAGTCGCAGTCGATGGCTTCCTCGCGCACCAGTCGCGCTACCGTGTCGACCGCCGCGTCATACGCGTGATACCAGCCGCGCGCGCGCTCGACGCCGACCTTGGCCGCTACATCGGCGTAGTCAACGGCCAGCCCGTTGTTGACGTGCCCGCCGTTGCGCCCCGAGGCTTCGGCCGCCACCCGCGTGCCGGCTTCGAGCACTGCGACGCTGGCGCCGCGCCGGGCCAGCGCCAGTGCCGCCGACAGGCCGGTGAAGCCGCCACCGACGATCGCGACATCGACCTGCGCCGGCAACGCATGTGCCTCGGGGACGAAGGCTGGCGCCGAATCGGTCCAGTAGGAGTCGAGCTTCATGGCGTGAGAGCGGTGCTTGAAGAAAAGATCAGAGACCGACAACGCCGGGCAGGCCGCCGATGTCCTGGATCTCGGTGTAGCGATACGCCGGGTTGCCCGGCCCATGGCCACGATTCACGAACACCTTGTTGACGATGCCCAGGTCGTCCGCCGACATCAGGTCGTAGCGCAGGCTGGACGACACGTGCAGCACGTCTTCCGGGTTGCAGCCGAGCGAATCGAGCATGTATTCGAAGGCCGTCAGGCGCGGCTTGTAGGCTTGGGCCTGCTGCGCGGTGTACACGCGATGGAAGGGCGCGCCGAGCATCGCGACGTTCTTCTGGATCTGGTCGTCCGATGCGTTCGACAGAATCACCAGCGGGATTTCCTTCGCGACCTTGGCCAGGCCGGCCGCCACGTCGGCGTGCGGGCCCCAGGTGGGCACCGCGTCATAGATCTTCTGCGCGTCCAGGTCGAAGTACTGGATCTTCCATTTGCGGCACAGGCGGCGCACTGCGTTTTTCAGCACCACCTCGTAGGGCTGCCAGGCGCCCAGCACTTCATCGAAGCGGTAGGCCGCGAAGTCGGCGATGAACTGCTCCATGTGCTCGGCCGGAATGCGATCGGCGAAGAGATCACGCGACATCTCTTTCATGCGGAAACGCGTCAGCGTTCCGTAGCAATCGAAGGTCACGTATTTGGGCTTGAAGGTCATGGTCTCGAATCCTTGGGTTCATTCAAACCGGTCGCCGGCCGGGTCGGGTCGCTTGCTTTGGATGGCAATTGCGACAAGCTCATTACGAATTGATTGCAGCACGCAGCCGCTCTGGAGTTGTAGGGAAAAACGTTGCCCGCCGCGACAAAGCTGCGGTTTGAAGGGGGCGCGGCGGCATGCCATGCGGTCTGCCCTCCATGCGTGCGGCGGCGCACCTCAGTGCGTCGCAGCGAAGTCGATGAGCACGCTTTTGAAGCGCAGGTTGGCCTCGACCGCCTGGCGCCCCAGGTCCTTGCCGATGCCCGATTGGTGATAACCCCCGGTGGGGATCACGAAGTCGGCGCTGCGCCCGTAGCGGTTGATCCAGACCGTGCCGGCGCTGATGCCGCGCATCGCCCGCAACGCGCGGCCGATGTCAGCGGTGTGCACGCCGGACGCGAGGCCGTAATGCTCGTGCGCGGCAAGCGCCAGGCCTTCTTCTTCGTCGGCAAAGGTCTGCACCGTGAGCACCGGGCCGAAGATCTCTTCGCGCACTGCCGGGTTGGCGCCGTCCACGCCCTCGATCAGCGTTGGCTGGAAGTAGGCGCCACCTGGCCCGCCGTCGAACAGGCCGCCGCCGTAGCGCACGGTGGCGCCGGCGTCGCGCGCGCGATCGACGATCTCCAGGATGCGGCCGGCCTGCGGCGTCGAGATGATGGGCGGCAGCGTGGCCGTGTCGTCCCAGGTCGCGCCCGGGCGCATCGCCGCGAAGCGCGCCGCGATGCGCTCCACCAGCGCCTCGGCGACGCCGCGCTGTACGATCAGCCGCGACCCGGCCACGCACACCTGCCCCGCGTTACCGGTGATGGCGCCGGCGATCATGCCGGCCAGGCGGTCGATGTCGGGCGCATCGTCGAACACCAGTTGCGGGCTCTTGCCGCCGAGCTCCAGCGTCACCGGCTTGGGGCCGGTCATGGCGCAGGCGGCCATGATGGCGGCGCCGGTGCGGGTGGAGCCGGTGAAGGTCATCTTCGAGATCAGCGGGTGCCGCGAGAGCGCGTCTCCAGTCGTGCGGCCGTCGCCCTGCACGACGTTGAAGAGCCCGGGCGGCACGCCGGCCTCGATGGCCAGCTCAGCCAGCCGCAGCGCCGACCATGGCGTGAGCTCCGATGGCTTGAGCACCACCGCATTGCCGGCGGCGAGCGCCGCGCCCACCTTCCACGACACCATCACCAGCGGAAAATTCCACGGCGTGATCGCGCCGATGACGCCATAGGGCTCGGCCACCACCATGCCGAGGTGGTCGTGGCGCGTTGCCGCGACCTCGCCGCCGAGCTTGTCCGCGTACTCGGCGAAAAAGCGCAGGCCCTCGGCCGTGAATGGAACGTCCCACGCGATGGCGTCGCGCACCGGCCGCGTGGAGCACACGGCTTCCAGCGGGCCGAGATTCGCCGCATCGGCCTCGATCAACTCGGCCCAGCGGCGCATCACGCGAGCGCGTTCGCGCGGCGCACGGCGTGCCCAATCGCTGTGGCGCCAGGCATTCCATGCGTCGCGCACGGCGGCATCCACCGTGTCGGCGTCGGCCAGCGGGAGCTCGGCATGCGCCTGCGCATCGGAGGGCCTGTGCACCACGATGCGGCCGGTGTCGGGCACGAGGCGCCCACCGATGAAATGGCCCGAAGGCACGTGGATCTGTCGCGGGTCGAAGGCTTGCATGGGCGTAGGTTGCGAGAACACCGCAAGAGCGGCGATCGATCCTAGGCAGATTGGCACAGCATTTGTATGCGTACGCAGGCACCGCACCGCAGCGAATTGCAAAACCCGGCCACGCGACAGCCGAAGCTTGCAAGTTGCAATGAACGTCGATTTCGGTCTGGCACCGTGCGCCGATGTCGTCCAAGATGGAAGGAACATCCTCTTCGCTACCGAGACTTTTCCAATGCCCGATCAGACCCCGAATGCACCCACCGGAGACGGCGTGGTGCTGAGACCGATGACGCCTGCCGACCTGCCGTTCGCGCAGGCGCTGACGGACCTGTTGCGCTGGCCGCACCGGCTGGCAGACTGGGAGCAGGTGTTCGCGCACGCCGAGGGCATCGTGGCCGAGCGTGACGGCGAAATCGTCGCCTCCGCCCTGCGCTGGCGCTGGGGCGAACGCCACGCCACCCTCGGCCTCGTGGTCGTGACGCCGGCCTGCCAGGGGCGGCGCATCGGGCACCGCCTGATGAGCGCATTGCTCGAAGGCCTGGAAGACCACACGGTGCTGCTGCACGCCACCGCCGAAGGTCGCGGCCTCTACGAGCGGCTGGGCTTTGTGCGCACTGGTGAGTTGCGGCAGCACCAGGGCATTGCGCAGTCGGCGCCGTTGGTGGCCTTGCAGCCGGGCTGGCGACTGCGGCCTGCGGGAGTCCACGAGGCCGCGGCGCTGCAGGCTCTTGACGCGGCGGCGCGTGGCATGCCGCGCGATGCACTGATCGCCGACCTGCTGGCCAGCGCCGAAGCCTGCGTGGTGCTGGACCACGACAACGAACCGCGCGGTTTCGCGATGCTGCGTCGCTTCGGGCGCGGTCATTCGATAGGGCCGGTGGTTGCGCCTGATGTCGATGGTGCCAAGGCGTTGATCGCGCATCTGGCCAGTGTGAATGCCGGGCACTTCACGCGCATTGACATCGACTTCGACAGTGGGCTGTCTGAGTGCCTGGAGAGCATCGGGCTGCTGCGTGTGGATGCGCCCACGACGATGGTGCGAGGGGCACCGCTTGTCACGCCGGCGGGTGGGCCTTCGCTCTTTGCCATCGTTACTCAGGCTGTTGGATGAGCGCTTGCTGTTCAGGGAGCGATCACGCCGATGGGGTGCCTTGCTCCGCGAATGTCCCCCGGCCTTCGGCCTCCTCCTTTATTTCGCTGCGCAAGGCACCCCATCGACGTGATCGTCGGGCGCAGCGGTCGAACCACCGGCACGCACCCTGAACGCGTTCTCAGTCGAGTCCAGTCGATCATGAAAACTACTTTCCTCTACAAGTCCGACCCGGCGAGAGGCCGCCTGTGGGCCGAAGTGTTCCGCCGCCGCGCGCCGGACATCGACTTCCGCATCTGGCCCGACATAGGCGATCCGGCGCAAGTGCGCTTTCTCGCAGCGTGGGAGCCGCCGGAAGATCTGGCAACGCGTTTCCCCAATCTGGAAGTGCTGTTTTCTTCCGGTGCGGGCGTCGACCAATTCGACTTCGCGGCACTGCCAGCCTCGTTGCCAATCGTGCGCATGGTCGAGCCCGGCATCGTGCGCGGCATGGTCGAGTACGTGACGCATGCGGTGCTCGGCCTGCATCGCGACATGCCGCAATACCGGCGCCAGCAGCAGGAGGGCCTGTGGAAGCCGCTGCCCGTGCGGCCCGCTGGTGAGCGGCGCATCGGCGTGCTCGGATTGGGCTCGCTCGGGCAGGCCGTGCTGGCGCAGCTTGTTGCGCTGGGCTTCGACTGCGCGGGGTGGAGCCGTTCGCGGCACGAGGTCGATGGCGTGCAATGCCATGCCGGCGCCGATGAGCTGCCGGCCTTTCTGGCGCGCACCGACATCCTCGTGTGCCTGCTGCCGCTGACCGATTCGACACGTGGCTTTCTCGATGCGCGGTTGTTCTCGCTGCTGCCCACGGGCGCCGGGCTGGTGCATGTGGGGCGCGGGCCGCAGCTGGTGGATGCAGATCTACTGGTCGCGCTCGCGAGCGGGCAGGTCGGCGATGCGGTGCTCGACGTGACCGACCCCGAGCCGCTGCCGCCAGAGCATGCCTTCTGGCGCCATCCGCGCATCCAGCTCACGCCGCACATAGCGAGCATGACGCAGCCGCTGAGCGCGGCGGAAGTGGTGCTCGACAACCTCGAGCGCTTCGAAGCCGGCGAGCCGATGGTCGGGCTGGTCGATCGCGCACGCGGCTATTGAAGAAGGGAAGAAGGAAGACCGACCGCACGATCTGCTGCGTGCCATGCACACAACCGCAGCCTGCTTTGTGCGGCACCCCCAAAGCAGCACCACCTCGCGCGGTGCGCCGCCTAAGCTGAGGGCATCGAAAGCTCCTTCGCTCTCGCTCCCTCCAACACCGCCATGACGCACCCCACCGCATTGCCCCACCAAGCCGCACTCGACGCGATCGACCGCGCGCATCTGATCCACCCCGTCTCGCCCTGGCGCGTGCACGAGCAGCGCGGCCCCACCGTGCTGTCTTCGGGCCGTGGCGCCTGGCTGACCGACGGCAACGGCCACGAACTGCTCGACGCCTTTGCGGGCCTGTGGTGCGTGAACGTGGGCTACGGGCAAGAGAGCGTGGTGCAGGCCGCCACCGAGCAGATGCGCAAGCTGCCGTACGCGACCGGCTACTTCCACTTCAGCAGCGAGCCGGCCATCCGTCTTGCTGAAAAACTGGTGCAGATCACGCCTGCCTCGCTGACCCGCGTGTACCTCACGCTGGGCGGCTCCGAGGCAGTCGATGCCGCCGTGCGCTTCATCGTGCAGTACTACAACGCGACCGGCCGGCCGTCGAAGAAGCAGTTCATTTCGCTGGAGCGCGGCTACCACGGCTCGTCGTCCACCGGCGCGGGCCTTACGGCGCTGCCGGCCTTTCATCGCGGCTTCGACCTGCCGCTGCCCACGCAGCACTACATTGCGTCGCCCTACGCCTATCGCCATGCCGACGGCGCCGATCCGCAGGCGCTGATCGCCTCGTCGGTTGCGGCCTTGCGCGCCAAGGTGGCCGAGCTGGGCGCGGACAACGTGGCTGCCTTCTTCTGCGAACCCATCCAGGGCTCGGGCGGCGTCATCGTGCCGCCCAAGGGCTGGCTGAAGGCCATGCGCGAGGCCGCGCGCGAGCTCGACATCCTCTTCGTCGTGGACGAAGTCATCACCGGCTTTGGCCGCACCGGTCCCATGTTCGCCTGCGAGGCCGAAGGCGTGGAGCCCGACCTGATGACCATGGCCAAGGGTCTCACGGCCGGCTACGTGCCGATGGGCGCGACCATGATGTCGGAGAAGGTCTACGCCGGCATTGCCGACGGCGCGCCCGAGGGCGCCTCCATTGGCCACGGCGCGACCTATTCGGCGCACCCGGTCGGCGCCGCTGTTGCGCTCGAAGTGCTGCGGCTCTACGAGGAAGGCGGCATCCTCGCCAACGGCCAGCGCGGCGCGGCGCACTTTGCGGCCGGACTCGACGCGCTGCTCGCGCATCCGCTGGTGGGCGATTCGCGCCACCGCGGCCTGCTGGGCGCGCTGGAACTGGTGAGCGACAAGGCCAGCAAGCGCCGTTTCGATGCGGCACTGGGGCTGTCCGATCGCATCTTCGCCGCCGGCTACCGCAACGGCCTGGTGTTCCGCTCCTTCGGCGACCACATCCTCGGCTTTGCGCCCGCGCTCACCTTCACCGAGGACGAGTTTGCGCAGATGTTCGCGCGCCTGAAGAAGACGCTCGACGAAGTGCTGGAAGCACCCGACGTCCGCGCCGCGATGGCGGCCTGAGCGAACAGGCACGCAAAGCCCGCAAGACCGGCGGCCGACGACGCAGAATCGGGCTTTCTCTCGTTATCAGGCACCGCCATGTCAGAAGCTTTCAAGATCGACCGACTCGACCTTCGCATCCTGGCCCAGTTGCAGAAGAACGGGCGCATGACCAACGTCGACCTGGCGGATGCGGTGGGGCTGTCGCCCAGCCCCTGCCTCATTCGCGTGAAGCGGCTGGAACAGGCCGGCTACATCGCCGGCTACGGCGCGCACCTGCGGCTCGAAAAACTCGGCGACACGCTGACCGTGTTCACCGAGGTCACGCTGTCCGACCACCACCGCGAGGACTTCGTGCGCTTTGAGTCCGCGATCCGCGAGGTCGACGAGGTGCTCGAATGCCACCTGGTCAGCGGCGGCTACGACTACCTGTTGCGCTTTCTCACCCGTGGCGTGAACCACTACCAGGAAGTGATCGAGGGGCTGCTCGAACGCAACATCGGCATTGCGAAGTACTTCAGCTACATCGTCATCAAGTCGCCGTTCATCAAGACGCACTGCCCGATCGAACGGCTTTTCCCCCACGAGCGCTGACCGGCGCCTTCGACTCTCCATGCCCGAACCCAAGCCTCGCTTCCAGCCACCCGCCCGCTTCGTACGGCTCGCGGAAACCGACCGGCCCGTGCTGACCCTGCACATCGATGGCGAGGCCCGCACCGCACTGGCCGGCGACACGCTGCTGGTGGCGCTGCTGAGCAACGGACGGCGCGTGCGCGACAGCGAGTTCGGCGACGGGCCGCGCGCCGGCTTCTGCCTGATGGGCGCCTGCCAGGACTGCTGGGTGTGGACGCCGGCCGGCGAGCGTTTGCGCGCCTGTTCGACGACCGTGGAGGCGGGCATGTCGGTGCTCACGCGCCCGCCAGCGGACCACTGGTTGCCGACACCGGACCTGCAGCAGTCGCTGTCTCGCCGTGCGCCGGAGGGCGGCGCATGAGCGGGGCGCCTCCTTCTTTTCCTTCTGCTTCACCGCGCATCGTGGTGGTTGGCACCGGCCCCGGCGGCGTGCGCGCCGCGCAGGCGCTGGTGCGTGCCGGCGTGCGGCCCATCGTCGTCGACGAAAGCCGGCGCGACGGCGGCCAGATCTACCGTCGCCAGCCCGAAGGCTTCAAGCGCCCCTACGCCAAGCTCTATGGCACCGAGGCCGAGAAGGCGCAGGCGCTGCACCGCGACTTCGACGCGCTGCGCGATCACGTCGACTACCGCGGCGACACGCTGGCCTGGAACGTGAGCGAAGGCGCGCTGCACGTCGTGCATGCCGGCGAGCCGCAGACGCTGCCCTTCGACGCCCTGCTGGTGTGCAGCGGCGCGACCGACCGGCTGATGCCCGTGGCGGGCTGGCACCGCGCCGGCTGCTACAGCCTGGGTGCATCGCAGATCGCGCTGAAGGCGCAGGCCTGCGCCATTGGTTCGCGCGTCGTCTTCCTGGGCAGTGGCCCGTTGCTGTATCTCGTGGCCTCGCAGTACGTACAGGCCGGCGCGCAGGTGGCGGCGGTGTTCGACACAGCACCGGCCACCAAGCCCTGGGGCGCAGTGGCCGGTTTGCTTGCAAGGCCGCGATTGGCGCTGCGCGGGCTCGCGCTGATTCGCAGCCTGCGCCGCGCGGGCGTGCCGGTGCTGCAGGGCGTGGCGCCGCTGCGCATCGACGGCGACGACAGCTTGGGCGTGCAGGCCGTGGCCGTGCGCGATGCGCAGGGGCGCGAGCAGCGCTTCGAATGCGACGCCGTGGGCCTCGGCTGGCATCTGCGCGCCGAAACGCAGCTGGCCGACATTGCGCGCTGCGACTTCGAATTCGAGCCGCTGAGCCGGCAGTGGCTGCCACGCATCGACGCCGATGGCCGCAGCAGCACCAAGGGCGTGTACCTGGCCGGCGACGGGGTTCGCATTCTCGGGGCCGATGGCGCGGAGGCCGCTGGCCGGCTGGCAGCGCTCGCCGCGCTGGCCGATCTCGGCCATGCGCCGGGCCGTGCGCTCTACGACGCCGAGTCCACCGCGCTGCGCCGCACGCTGGCGCAGATGAATCGCTTCCGTGAAGGCCTGGCGCGTGCCTTTCCATGGCCGCATGCACAGGCCGCGGCACTGCCCGACGACGCGATCGTGTGCCGCTGCGAGGCCGTGACGGCAGGCGAACTGCGCCGCTGCGTCAATGAGATGGACAGCCATGAAGTCAACCGCGCCAAGGCCTTCAGCCGCGTCGGCATGGGGCGCTGCCAGGGCCGCTTCTGCGGCCACGCCTCGGCCGAGATCGTGGCGCAGGCCAGCGGCGTGCCCGTGCAACTGGTGGGGCGCCTGCGCTCGCAGGCGCCGGTCAAGCCGCTGATGATGAACACGCGTGAGGTGCAACAGGCATGAGCAGCAACGCGACGACCACTACCGACGTGCTGGTGCTCGGCGGCGGCCTGATGGGTACCACCGCCGCTTTCTTCCTGCGCCGCCAGCATGGCCTGTCGGTCACGGTGCTCGAACGCGAGCTCGTGGGCCGCCAGGCCAGCGGCACCAACTTCGGCAATGTGCGCAGGCAGGGCCGCGCGCTGGCGCAGATGCCGCTGGCCAACCGCGCGCGCGCTGTCTGGGGCCGCGTGAAGGAGCTGCTCGGCGAAGACCTGGAGTTTGTGCCTTACGGCCACCTGCGCGTCTGCTACACCGAGCAGCAGGCCGCGGTGCTGGAGCAGCACGCAAGAGACGTGAAGCCGCTCGGCCTCGATCTCGAACTGTTCGATGCGGAGCATCTGCGCCGGCGCTGGGGCATCTTCGCGCCCGGCATCGTGAGCGGATCGCTGTCGCCGAACGACGGCCATGCCAATCCGCGCCTGGCCGGCCCGGCATTTGCGCGGGCAGCGCGGCGCGCGGGCGCGAACATCGTCGAGCAGGCCGAGGTGATGCAGGTCGAGCGCGATGGCGCGGGCTTCGTGGCCCACACGGCGGACGGCCGGCGCTTTCGCGCGGCGCAGCTTTTCGTGGCCTGCGGCGCGTGGTCGAACCGCATGGCCGAACAGTTCGGCGAGGCCGTGCCGATGGATGCGCGCGGGCCGCAGATGGGCGTGACCGAGCCGCTGCCCTACGCCATCGGCCCATCCATCGGCATCTCGTCGCCCATCGAGCATGAAGGCCTGTACTTCCGGCAGATCGCGCGCGGCAACATCGTCTTCGGCGGTGGGCTCAAGGGGCCGGCGCATGCGCAGCACATCCGCGCCTACGTGAAGCCCGACAACGTGCTGCGCCAGTTGCGCGAGCTGCGCCGCTTCGTGCCGGCTTTCGAGCACGTGCAACTGATCCGCGTGTGGAGCGGCATCGAGGGCTACACCGCCGACTGGCAACCCGTGATGGGCCCGAGCGCCCGCGTGCCGGGCCTGCACTACGCCTTCGGCTTCAATGGAGAGGGTTTTGCGATCAGTCCGGGTGTGGGCGAGACGATGGCCGAGTTGATCGCCACCGGCCAGACGTCGACGCCCATCGAGAGCTTCTCGATCAGCCGGTTCGCGAATGAGCTGACGAAGCAGGCGGCCTGAGGCCGCGGCCGCTTGCCTACAGCGTCATCACGACGAAGACCTTGCGCAGGGTCTCATGCACATGCCACTCGCCGGTGGTGTGCGCTGGAAAGAACAGCGTGTCGCCCGCGCGAATCTCCAGCGCGGCGCCATCGGTCGGCGTGAAGGTGCAGGCACCGGCCAGGATGTGCATGACCTCGGCATTGGCCAGCTGGCGCTCGAAGCGGCCGGGCTCGCATTCCCAGATGCCGCTCTTGTTGTCGCCTGCGCCTGCAAGTTCGACATCGATGCCGCTCAGCCGGCAGGGCGGCTGGCTCAAAGGGCGCGCAGGCGTGCCCTGGTCTTGCAGGCCGCCGATGGTGGCCGATTGGCGCAGGATGGTGATACCCACGGTGCTCAACGCCCCGCCTCGACCGCATCTGCCAGCTCGGCCAGCGTATGGAAGTGGTAGTCGGGCACGGTGTGCTTCGACTCGATGGTGCCGCCCGAACCCTTCTGCGCATGGCGACGCTCGATCCAGCAGGTGGTGATGCCCAACTGCTTGGAGATGCCGATGTCGTGGTACTGGCTTTGCGCCACGTGCAGGTTGTCGGCCTGCTTGTAGCCCCAGGCGCCTTCGAAGCGGCCGCGGGCATAGGCGAAGTAGCGCGCGTCGGGCTTCTCGCACAGCGCGTCGTCGCAGCTCAGCAGCATGTCGAAGGGCGAGCCCAGGGTCTTGTCGAAATGCGCCAATGCCCAGGCCTGCGCATTGGTCATCGTCACCAGCTTGAAGCGCTTGCCGAGCCGCTTCAGCGCTTCCACCGAATCAGGGAAAGCCGGCCATTGCGCGACCGAGTCGCGCAGGCCCTGTGCGATGGCGTCGGTGTCGGGCAGGCCGAGCGCAGGTGCGACGGCGTGCCAGCAGCGCTCCAGGTCGTCGGGGTACCAGCCGGCGTTGCCGTCGGCGCGCGCGCGCCGGTAGGCGGCGAGGAAGTCGTCGTCGCTCACGTCGGCATCGGGCGCCGCGCTGCGCAGGTAGGCGAGCATGCCGCCCTCGAAATCGATCAGCGTGCCGACGACGTCGAAGGTGAGGACCTTGAAATCTTGCAGGGACATGGAAACGCTCCAGGGATGAAGAAGAGGACTTCATCGAGCATAGGTGCGCACCCTGCGAATGCCGGCCCGAAGTGGGGCCGCGTCACGGCACAGGATGCGGTTGTCGGCGCCGCGGTGGCATCTTCTTGCGCGGGCGGCGCTCAGTTCTCGCCGACGTGGCCCTTGTGCTGCGGCAGGTCGTCCGTGATCGTGAACCACGGCGCCTTCGAGCCGACGAAGATGTGCGCGGTCGGGCGAATCGCTGGCGCATCGACCAGCGTGCCCAGCGTGACGTGCACGAACTGGCCGTCGCGCACCACCGAATAGAGCAGCGAGCCGCACTTTGCGCAGTGAATGTCGCCCGCGTCCTTCTTGCCGTAGATCATCACTGCGTCTTCGCCCTGCGTGATGGCGAGCTTGCCGCGCTCGATGCCCGCGAAGGGCTTGAAGGCCGAGCCCGTCGCGCGCCGGCAGTCCGAGCAGTGGCAGTTCAGGGCGTAGGCGAATTCATCCGCCACCGTGTAGTGGACGGCACCGCAGAGGCACTTTCCCGCGAGCATGCGGCCGATGAAGAAGCTGCGTCAGCCCGCCAGGCCCACGAACACGTTCTGCACGTCGTCGTTCGCGTCGATGGCCGCCAGGAAGGTTTCGACTTCTTCCAGGTCGTGCGCGCTCAGGCTCGCCGGATCGACCGGGTTCTTGGGCTTGTAGCCCAGCTTGGCCGACAGCACGGTGAAGCCCTGGGCCGGAAGTGCGCGGCTCACGAGGTCGAGGTCGGTGGGGTCGGTCAGGAAGACTGCGGGATGGCCTTCGCTGGCCGGTTCGAAGTCTTGCGCGCCGGCTTCGATGGCGGCCACTTCGGGGTCGGCGTCGGGCTTGGCGGGCTCGGCTTCGATCATGCCGACGTGGTCGAAGTCCCACGACACCGAGCCCGAGGTGCCCAGCTGGCCCTTGCGGAACAGCACGCGCATTTCAGGCGCGGTGCGGTTCACGTTGTCGGTCAGGCACTCGACCATCACCGGCACGCGGTGCGGAGCGAAGCCTTCGTACATCACGTGCTCGAAATGCACGGCCTCGCCAGTGAGGCCCGCGCCTTTCTTGATGGCGCGGTCGAGCGTGTCCTTGGGCATCGAGGCCTTGCGTGCCTGCTCCACGACCAGCCGAAGGCGCGAGTTGGAGGCCGGATCGGCGCCGTTGCGCGCGGCCATCATGATTTCCTTGGCAAGCTTGCTGAACAGCCGGCCCTTGGCATTGGCCGCCAGATCCTTGTGTTTCGCTTTCCATTGGGCGCCCATGTCTGTTTCCTTGAATGTGTGTTGTGCGTGCGGCCGTGCCTGGCAGGCTCCTGGCTCTTTGCAGAAAGAAGGGCTGGATGACCGGATCGGGGCGACTACTGTAGCCTTCTTCCCATGACTGCTCCAACAGACACCCGGTACCCCACGCCGTTCGAATCGGGCAACGGCAACCAGACCACCACCTGGGCCGAATGCATCGCTTTCTACGAGCGGCTGGCCGGGCAGTTTCCCGGCGTGCTGCGCTGGGGTGAGATCGGCGTGTCGGACACAGGCGTTCCCCTTCACGCCGGCGTGGTCACTGCCGATGGCGTGTTCGACCGCGAAGCGCTGAAGCAGCAGCGTCGCCCGGTGTTCTTCAACAACAACGGCATCCACCCCGGCGAGCCAGAAGGCATCGACGCCTGCATGGCGCTGGTGCGCGATTTCTGCACGCAGCCCGAGCGGCTGGCGGCGCTGGGCAGCACGGTGTTCCTGTTCATCCCTGTCTACAACGTGGACGGCAGCATCAACCGGCAGAACACCTCGCGCGTGAACCAGCTCGGGCCCGAGTCGTTCGGCTTCCGCGGCAACGGCCGGCACCTGGACCTGAATCGCGACTTCATCAAGTGCGACAGCCTGGCGGCGCAGGTGTTCAACCGGTTCTTCACCGCGTGGGACCCGGACGTGATGGTCGACACCCACACCTCCAACGGCGCGGACTACAGCTACACCATGACGCTGATCCCGACCCAGCCCGACAAGCTGGGCGGCGGGCTCGGGCAGTTCCTGCGCGAAAGCATGCTGCCTGCGATCTACGGCGACATGGCGCAACGCGGCTGGCCCACCTGCCCGTACATGAACCTGCTGGCCGAGACACCCGACGACGGCATCGAAGACTTCCTCGACCTGCCGCGCTTTTCCACCGGCTATGCGGCGCTGCACCACACCATCGGCTTCATGCCCGAGACCCACATGCTCAAGCCCTTTGCCGACCGCGTGGCTTCCATGCGGACGCTGGTCGAGGTGGTGCTGGAGTTCACCGTCGCGCACGCGGCGCAGATTCAGGCGCTGCGCCGCGACGCCAGGGCTGCTGCAGCGCAGCAGGCGCGCTGGCCGCTGACATGGCGCAACGACCGCAGCCGGCCGGCCAGCTTGCGCTTCAAGGGCTATCGCGCGGTTCGCACGCCGAGCCGGCTCGGGAACTACGAGCGCCTGGCCTACGACCGCAGCCAGCCGTGGGAAAAAGACATCGTGCACTTCGATCGCTGCGTGGAAGAGCTGGCAGTGGCTGCGCCCATGGCCTATCTGGTGCCGCAAGCCTGGCGCGAAGTGATCGAGCGGCTGGCGTGGAACGGCGTCGAGTCGCAGCGCCTGGAAGCGGACCAGTTGTTCGATGCGGCTCGGGTGTACCGCGTGCAGAGCGTGACCTCGCGCGCGAGCGCCTACGAAGGCCACATGTTCCATGACCAGCTGGTGCTCGCCACGCACACCGAGCGCTTCCAGGCGCGCGCGGGTGACGTGCTGGTTCGGCTGGACCAGCCCAACGCCCGCTACGCGGTCGAGACGCTGGAGCCGGAGGCCCACGACAGCTTCTTCCGCTGGGGCTTCTTCAACAGCGTGCTGGAGAAGAAGGAGAACTTCTCGGCCTACGTGTTCGAAGACACCGCACTCCAGATGCTGGAGGACGAGCCCGAGTTGAAGCGCCAGTTCGAGCAATGGAAGGCGGACTACCCCGAGAAGCTGACCGATCCGCAAGCGGTGCTGGGCTTTCTCTTCGCTCACGGCCGGCGCCATGCGGAGCCGGGGTGGCGGCGCTATCCGGTGGTCGGGCTGATGTAGGCAGGTCGCGGCGCGGACAGCAGTTTTTTCCAAGTCCCGGTGGCGCATTGCGTCTAGGCTGCGGTCATCCTTCAACTCCTTTGGAACGACCAGACATGCGATCCAGCGACGCGCAACAGAAGACAGATGCCTTTCACCGGCTGCACGCCGGCCCTGATCCATTGGTTCTCGTGAACGCCTGGGACGCCGCCAGCGCCCGCATCGTCGAGCGCGCCGGTGCGATGGCCATCGGCACCACCAGCGCAGGCATGGCTTGGTCGCTTGGCTACGCAGACGGCGAGCGCATGCCCGTTAGCGAGCTGATCGCAGCCTGCGAGCGCATCTGCCGCGTGACGGGAGTGCCGGTGAGCGTGGACATCGAACAGGGCTACGGCGACAGCACGCAGGCGGTGGGCGACGTGGCAAGCGCGCTGATCGACATGGGCGCGGCCGGCATCAACATCGAGGACGGCACACGACCGGGCACGCGTGAGCTGGCGGCGCCCGAGGTGATGTGCGAGCGCATCGCCGCCATCCGCAAGCTCGACGCGCGCTTCTTCATCAACGCGCGCACCGACGTCTACTTCGTGCCTTGGGATGATCCGGCGGCGCGATTCGAAGAGGCGCTGCGCCGCGCGAAGCTCTACGCGGCGGCGGGTGCGGACGGCATCTTCGTGCCCGGCATGTCCAGCCTGGAAGAAATCGGGCGGCTCTCCGGTGCGCTGGGCGTGCCCTTGAACGTGTACGCGGGCTATGCCGGCGCACCGTCGGCCGATGGCCTTGCGCAAGCCGGAGCAAGGCGCATCAGCCTGGGCTGCGGCCCGCTGCAGTCGGCGCTTGGGCTGGTGGGCCGCATTGCCAAGGAGGCTTTCGAGCATGGCCGCTTCGGCACGATGGGCGAGGGCATGTTGTCGGTTGGCGAGATCAACGGGCTCTTTGCCGCCACTGCCTGAGCCCAGTAGCGCGGGGGCGCGTTCGGGTACAGTGGGCGCCCCTTGCCGCAGCCGACCCCGCCAGAACCCAGTTCCCCGCACAGCATCCGCCTCGAGGCGGTGACGCTGGTGCGCGGCAACCAGCATGTCTTCGAGGGGCTGACGCTCAGCCTGCAGGAGACGCGCATCGGCCTGATCGGCGACAACGGAGCCGGCAAGAGCAGCCTGTTCCGTCTCATCAGTGGGCTCGACCAGCCGCAGCAGGGGCGCGTGGTCGTGCATGGCTGCGACACGCAAGCCGACCGCAGGCAGTTGTCGAAGCACGTGGGGCTGATGTTCCAGAACCCCGACGACCAGATCATCTTTCCGACCGTGGCCGAGGAGCTGGCCTTCAGCCTCACTGCGCGTGGCGAAACGCGGCAGGCGGCGCGGCAGCAGGCGCGCGATTTTCTTGCGCAGCGCGGGCTCGAAGCCTGGGCCGGGCGCGCCGTGGGTGAGCTGAGCCAGGGGCAACGCCAGCAGGTGTGCCTGTTGGCCTTGCAGATCAGCGAGCCCGCCACGCTGCTGCTCGACGAGCCCTTTGCCAGCCTCGACCTGCTGAGCCAGGCGCGATTGGCCGCGCAGCTCGAGGCGAGCGACCACCAGATCCTCGTGTCCACGCATCTGCTCGAGCATGTCTACGACTTCGAACGTGTGCTGTGGCTCGAACAGGGCAAGGTGCGCGCCGACGGGCCGGGCCGCGAAGTGTGCGAGGCCTATGCCGAGAACGTGCGCGAGCGCGCCGTGGCGGAGCGGGGCCGCCATGCGTAGCCTGTATTCGGAGCAGCCGACGTGGATGCATGCGATGGCGGCGTGGGTCAAGCTCGCAGTGCTGTCGGTGTGCGGCACGCTGCTGGTGCTGGTCGAGCGGCCCGTGCATCTGGCCATCGCCTGTGCGGTGGTGCTGCTGATCTTCGCCTCGCTCGGGCCGCCCGCGTGGCGCCGGGTGCGCATGCTGGTCGGCGTGGCGATCGCCGGTGGACTGATCGTCGGCTTTCACTGGGCGATGGGAACGATCCCGCTCGGCGTGGCCAGCGCATTGCGCCTTGCCAGCGCGGCCACGCTCGCGCTGATGCTCACGCTGACCACGCGCTTCGAAGACCTGCTGGCGGTGCTCGAAGCGGTGCTGCATCCGCTGCAGCGCCTTGGCGTGCCGACCGAGCGGATCGCACTGGGCCTTGGCCTGATGCTGCGCTTCGCCGAAAATTTCTATGTGCAGTGGCAGCGCCTCGACGATGCCTACCGCGCGCGTTCGGGCCACGGCGGCGGCCTGCGGCTGCTGGCGCCGCTGACCATCCGCACGCTGCAGACGGCGGAGCGCGTGGCCGATGCGCTGGCCGCGCGGCTCGGGCGCTGAGCTTCTTTCCCTTTTCTCGATTGCGATTGCCATGACCACCACTTCAGGCTCCCTCACTTCTTCCCGCTCCCTGTCGTACATCGCGCTGTTCGCGGCGCTGATGGCGGTGTTCGGCCTGATCCCGAAGATCGACCTGCCGTTCGGCGTGCCGATCACGCTGCAGTCGCTGGGTGTGATGCTGGCGGGCTGCCTGCTCGGGCCGCGTCGTGGCTTCCTGGCGATTGCGCTGTTCCTGCTCGCGGTGGCGCTGGGCCTGCCGCTGCTGCCCGGTGGCCGTGGCGGCCTGAGCGTGTTCGTGGCGCCGGCCGGAGGCTTCCTGTTCGGCTGGATGTTCGGGGCCTTCGCCTGCGGCTTGCTGATGCGCCTTGCCGTGCGCCGCATGGGCGGGGCCACGGGCGTGGGGCTGGTGGTTGCGGCTTTTGTGTCGTCGGTGGTCGGCGGGATTCTCGTGGTCTACGGCTTCGGCATCGTCGGGCTTTCGTTGATCGCCCACATGTCGTTGTCGCAGGCCGCGCTGGCCATGCTGGTGTTCATTCCCGGCGATCTCATCAAGTGCGGCATTTGCGCGATGCTCGTGCAGACGGTGATGCGCGGCATGCCGGGCTGGCGGCTCGACCGCGACTGAGCTATTTGCCGCGTCGCCTGAAGACGGTGGCCGAGAGGTAGTCTTTGCGCGGGCCGTGCACCGTGTGGCGGATCATGAAGGAGCCGTCGGCCAGAAAGCGGTAGCTGCTGTCGTAGGTATCGGGCGTGCACAGGTGCGTGGCCGAACCGGCGAGCGCGTCGCCGTCGCGCACGATTTCGATGGCGTGGAACAGGCGCGGCGGGGTCTCGGCAAAGTGCACTACGAAGCCGCCCGGGGCGCGTTCGAAGAGGTATTCGCGGTGGCCGTCGAATTCCTTGCCGTCGGCAAGACGGATCCGGCCCTCTTCGCGGTACCTCAACATCCCTGTCTCGAGCAGCGTGAACACGGCTGTGCCGGTCATGGAGGCCTGGCCCTCGATGGTTCGTTCCAGGTCCCATGCACCCACCAGCCCGTCGAAGACGGTGTCCGCAGTGCTCCAGAAGGACAGGGGTGGAAAGGCAGGGGCCGGCGCGCTCATGCAAAGACTCTACGACAAGCCCTGATCTCCCTTTGAAGCGGCTGATTGTTTCCACTTCGTGAACGCCGTGGTTCTTTTCTCTAAGGGTTTTTACTTAGACAACGGCGCACAATTCATCTCACAGACCGGCCCCCAAGCCGATCTGGGTGAACAGGGCCCCGAGCGAGGTGGCCGCCCCCGGAGGGACGGTGACCCACCCAAGACCGGTTCGAAATCATCCAAGTGCAAAAAACTGAACGAACAAAGGACATCCAAATGACCGCCTCGAAGCTCCTCTCCGCTATCTCCATCGCCCTGCTGGCCGCTGCCGGCGCCGCCCATGCTGAAACGTACGAAGGCGTGCACCAAGTGACCTCGGCCGCCAGCCGCGCCGACGTCGCCGGCCAGGCCGTGGTTGCAGCCCACAGCGCCAACCCCTACGCCACCGGCGCCGACGCTGGCCCCGCTCGCGTGATCGTCTCGACGACCAGCCGTGCCGCCGTTCGCGCCGATGCAGTTGCCGCTGCACACAGCGCTGACCCGTACGCCGAAGGCGCTTCCGCTGGTGTCGCACCGGTCGTGGCGAGCACGGTCGACCGCGCTGCGGTGCGTGCCGCAGCCCGCGCCGCTGCTCGTGGTGACGCACTGCCGCTGTAATCAGTCTCCCCACAGGGTCTGAGACAAAAGGCCGGGCCATGCGATGCATGGCCCGGCCTTTTTGCGTCTGGCTTGCTGCGCCGAGTCAGCGCGCGGGCAGCAGCCGCAGCGCGGCGATGAGGAAGGGCGCGTTGTCGTCGTCGGTCGGGTCGTGCAGTTCGACGAACCATTGAGCGGTGTCGCCGTATCCGGAGCCTGCACGAAGTTCGCAGGCGTAGAGCAGCCTTCCTGCCCTCGCATCCTCCCGGGACGCGATGGCTTCATCGCAGCACTCATTGACCAGCGACCGCGTGCCATCGGGCGCATCAAGAAAAGACCGCCGCATCAGCCGCATGGCGATGTGTTCCGGCGCCACTGTGCGTTCGCCTTCCCGCGCAATGGGCACCGTCGCACGCAGCCGCAGTTCGAACGGCTCGCCGATGCGAAAGCCTTCCCCTCGCTCCAGCGACATGTCTTCGAGCGCCACGCGCACCCGGCGGCGCTCGCGCAGCCTCGTGACGACGAGCAGCACCGCCGACACCGAGAAGACCCCGAAGAACGGCAGCCCCACCGCCAGCCAGAGCCATTGCCAGCCACCGGCCAGCGCCCAGGTCATCGCCCGCAAGCCGAAGACCGCCATGAACACCAGCACCGCGAGTGCGACCAGCCATGCGGCCCAGTCCGCGACCGACTTCGGCGCGCGCTCCGTGGCCTGCAGGGCGCGCGAGGTCCATTCGGTGGGCAGCCTTTCATCGTCCGGCTGGGCGATCGGGTCAATGGAGGAATGGCGCTGCAGCATGAAGAGCCGCCGAGCATAGCCAGTCGCGCAGCATGCAGGCAGGCAGCACCACGCCGGTGCGGCTCCCGGCCAAGTGGCAGAGCCGCCTTCGCCAAAAGGCGCATTGCCTTGCCACGGCGCATCCTTCATGATTGCGCGGCGCGGAAGGGGTGGCCGCAAGACTTCATGCTTTCGCATTAGTGCGTCATCGTGGTGCGGCCGGGTGAAAATACGAGCACGCTTCCGTCAGGAAAAAAGAAAGCATGATCCCGTTGCAGCCGAGGCGGCAACTCAACACGCATGGCCCTTACTCTCGACCCCGAAGACACGCGCGGACGCATCCACGACCTGGTGTGGAGCGGCTTTTATCCCGACGCCGATGTCGAATGGCTGATCACCGACGAGTATCTCGATCCCGATGAGATCACCGCCGAAGACCGGGCCTGGGTCAAGGCCGAGGCCGCAAGTGCCTGTGCCGCCAAGCGCGCGGCCGAGGCCGGGTGGCCCGCGCAGACCGAATACGACCGGCTCGAAGCCGTGTTCGCGCAGCTGCGCAGCGAAAAGATCATTGCGCTGCACCGCGCAGGCAACACGCTGGCCGATGGCCACGACGACGTGCGCGAGCACTGGCGGGCCGCGGGTCGCATGGACTCGGGCATTCGCGGCTGCTGCTTCTATCACGCGCAAGACCTCGACGCGGCGGTGCGCACCGGCCGCCTGCACCTGGCCTTCAGCGGCGGCATGATCCCCGAGATCGAGCAGCGCGAAGCCAACACCGTGGTGGTGGGCCACCGCATCGTCGAGCTGCTGCGCACGGCCGGCTTCAGCGTGCAATGGAGCGGCAACATCGACCAGCGCATCGAAGCCGACCTCGGCCAATGGCGCAAGCGCGGCCCCTCCGCGTGAGCGTGCAACAGGCCTGGCAGCCGCCGCGCCGCATCGACGCGATCGACTTCTGGCTGCGCTCGCGGCTGCTGGCCACGGCCCATGCGCTACGCGAGACGCTGCGGCCTTCGGCCCGGCGATGGCATGGCGGCGACAACGCACTGGCTGGTGCGCCGGTGCTCGCGCAATACCGAACCCCTTTGTGGTCCGACGGCCGCGCCGAAGAATTTCCGCTCGTGGCCGGCAAAGTGCAGAACCTGCGCGTGGCGCGGCGCGCCTTCGATGCCATCGAGGTGCCGACCGGCGAAGTGCTGAGCTTCTGGCGCCAGCTGGGGCGGCCGGGCGCATGGCGCGGCTTTGTGCAGGGCCGCGAGTTGCGCGGCGGCTGCGTGGTGCCGACGCTGGCTGGCGGGCTCTGCCAGCTGTCGAACGCGCTCGCCACCGTGGCGGTGCGCGCGGGCTTCGAACTGGTCGAGCGCCATGGGCACACGGCGCGCATCGAGCAGGCCGGCGCGGCCGACGGCGACGCGGTCGATGCGACGGTGTTCTGGAACTATGTCGATCTCAAGCTGCGCGCCAGGCATGCGTGGCGGCTCGAAGTGGAACTGACCGACAGCGAACTGGTGCTGCGCATCCGTGCGCGTTCTCCGCTGGCGGCACCGGTCGCGCTTGTCATGCTGCGCCGAACGGATGACGACGCGGGCGCAGCATTGCCATTGGCGCGCGGTTGCCTGAGCTGCGAACAGACCACGTGCTTTCGCCATCGTCCCCAGGTCGCCGTCGGACCCAAGGGCCGCGCGGCGGTGCTGGTCGATGGCTGGACGCCGGAGTTCGCCCGCTACCTGCGCGAGAAACATCCGGACGCGCAGCGCCTGCAGCCGGCGCCGCTGCGGCTGGCGTTCTGGCGCCTGCCCGCGACGGGCTGGCACCGTGAGACAGCAGTGCCAGCGCAGACACTGTGGGCCGTGAGCCTGCGCCGCGCGCTGTGGCAGCGGCTCTGGGCGCGGCATGCAGGCCGGCGGCAGGCGAGCCTGATCGACGGCCAGCGCTGGCTCGCGCACGCCCTGGCAAGCCGCCTGACGCCGGAGCACACGGAGCTGGTGGTCGAGCAGGCACTGCTGCCGCACCTGCAGCGCATCGGTGCGCTCGACGGGCGCCGCATCACCGTGCTGGCCAGCGCGCTGCCGATGGCCGAAATCGAACAGCGGCTCGATGCCGCGGCCCGGCACTGGCCCGGCGATGCGACGCTGCGCGACTTCCGTGCCGATCCGGCACTGGTGCGTGCCGAGGCGCTGGCGCTTGCCCGTGCGAAGGCCGTGGTCACGCCGCACGCGGAGGTCGCACGGCAGCTCGCGAAGGCGGCGCCGCAAGCAGCATTGACGCGGCTCGACTGGATGCTGCCCCCGATCAAAGCCGTGGCCGTCGAACGCAAGGGCCCGCCGCTCGTCGTGTTCGCCGCAAGCGCACTGGCACGCAAGGGCGCGCGCGAACTCGCCGCGGCACTGCAAGGCTGGCCGTACCGGCTGCGCGTGCTTGGTTCGCCTTCGGATGACGCGCAACTCTGGCGTGGCATCGCGCACATCGAACACATGAACTGGCAAGGCGACTGGTTGGCTGGTGCCAGCGTCGTCGTGCTGCCTGCGCACGTCGAGCACGCACCGCGCGCGGTGCTGCGCGCTGTGGCTGCCGGCGTACCCGTGGTGGCCTCGACCGCATGCGGCCTCGCAGGCTCGACCGGCGTGCGCGAGGTAGCACCGGGCGACGTCGAGGCCCTGCGCGCCGCATTGCAGGCTACTTGCATCCCCTGAACGGAGAGGACAGATGGCATCGATCGAACAGGCCCGCGCGGCGCTGGCTTCCCATGGCGCGCTGGCGCCACAATCCGCCGCCGAGCATTGGCGCGGAGAGATCCCTCTGCCGGCCGCCATCGAAACCTTCTACGCACAGGTCGGCCCGCTCGGCGAGTGGATCAACGACCGCGTGGGCCATGCGGGCCTCACGGTGCCGACCGCTGGCAACCCCTTCAGCATTCCGACGCTCGCGCGCCTGTGGGAGCTGCAGGCCGGCTACCGCTGGCACGGCATCACCGGCGAGCGCATTGCCGACTGGCCCGATCACTGGCTGGTGGTGGCCGACCAGGGCGCGGACCCCTTCATCTTCGACCTGAACACGGGCGCGATACAGTTCGCCCGGCACGGCGCGGGTGCGTGGAAAGACGATGCCCCGATCTTTGCCGACATCCTCGAGATGGCCGCGTGCCTCGGCACCATCGGCCAGGTCTGGGACGAGGCGGGCGAGGACATTTTCATGGACGACGATTCCGTCAACCCGGTGCACCGCGCGCGCCTGATCGAGCGGCTCACGCCGCTGATCGGCGCCAGCGAGGCCGGCGACATCGCGGACCTGTTCGACTGGTAGTCCGCTGGCGCGTCGCAGGTAAAAACAACACGGGAGCAGCACTTCAATGACCATCGACCTCCAGACGCTCAAGTGCGGCGAATGCGGCAGCAGCGTGCTCAAGCGCACCGGCCTCAACGAATACACCTGCGACCACTGCGGCTCGGTCACGCTGGTGGAAGACAACGTGTCCGACCGGCTGGAGCGCGTGCTCAACCAGGTGAAGAGCGAAGCGGGCCGCCAGCTCGCGGCCGAAGAGGCGCTGAGGCAGAAGCTGGTGCTGCGCAAGGTCGGCATAGCCATAGCCATCCTGCTGGGCGTGGTGCTGGTTTTTCGCGTGGTCGGGCTGTTTCTCTTCGACTCCCGCGATGCCGCGTCCGGCGCGCCGCGCTCCGTGGTGGCCGCTGCGGTCGACCGCACCATTTCCGTCGATGGCCTGAAGCTCAACGAGCCGCGCCAGGTGCTGGTGGGCAGCGGTAGTTCGGCCATGCCCAAGCTGCTGGTGGTGGCGCGCAACGAAACCGGCAAGTCGTTGTCGCGCGCGGGCATTCGCGCCACGTACTACGACGGCGACAGCAAGCTCGACGAGCGCAGCGAGATGCTGCCGGTGTCCGTGCTGGAGCCCGGCGAGAGCGCGCCCGTGCTGATCGACATGCCCAGCGGCAAGAACGTCACGCGGCAGGAGCTGCGCGTGCAGAAGCTCGCCGAGCCCTACAGCGCGGTGCAGGGGCCGCGCATGGCCTTCTCGCGCGTGCGGCTCATCCAGCAGGGCGAGCGCGTGCGGCTGGTGGGCCGCATCGCCAACGACCGCAAGGACGCCACCGTGCTCGGCGGTTTCGAGGTGCTGGTCACGCTGTACGACGATGCGGGGCAGGTGATCGGCTTCGGCCATGGCTACGGGCAGGCCAACGAGATCCAGCCGGGCACGCGGACCTCGATGGATGTGAGCATCGCGCGCTTCGGCCGCGCGACGGCCATCGCGGCATGGGACTACCGCATCGGCTACAGCACGGTCGAGTCTTCGGGTACGCGCACGCCGGTGCTGAACGCCGACCGCGTGATCCGCACGGCGGGCGGCCCCGAGGCCTTCAACCCCGAACTGCGCCTGGGCACTGACGACCTGCTGGCCGACGACAGCGAGCGCTTCGACGACAAGCAGCTCGAACTGCTGCCGCTGGTAGACGGGCGCAACAACATCCAGCAGCGGTTGTTCCTGGGCGAACTGGTGAACCGCAGCGCCGATGCAGTGGTGCTCGCGCCGGGCGGCGTGATCTCCCGCTTCAGTGGCAGCAAGGCGCATGGCACGACCAACATCGCGGGGCTGGCGTACCTCTATCCGGGCGAGCGCTTTCCGATCTTCCTCGAGCCCGAGGACATGGAGCGCATCACCGCGACCCGCATCGAATGGAAGCCGATGCGCCGCGCGGCATTGCCGGGCCCGCGCAAGCCGCTGGAAGTGAAGGTGACGGGCACCAAGGCCGAGACCGGCAGCGTGCTGCTCAACTTCAGCCAGCGCTTCACCTACAAGAGCGTGGAAGTCACGGGCAGCGTGAAGAACCCGGGCACGGGTATCGTTGGCAAGGTGCGGCTGTGGGTCAGCCTGCGCGACCGCAACGGGCAGCTCACGGGCTTCAAGCTGGTGGAGAACCTGCCGGCCATCGCGCCGGGCGAGAGCGTGCCGTTCCAGGTGAACGTGGAGCAGAACGGCCGCGACTTCGCGAGCGTGACGACGCTATACCAAACCGAATAGCCCCTCGGGCGACGGCGTTGGGCGGTTCGCGCCATGATCGCGCCCATGATTCCGTTATCGATCCTCGACCTTTCCCCGATCACCGAGGGCAGCGACGCCGCGCAGTCGTTCCGCAACTCGCTCTCGCTGGCGCAGCATGGCGAGAAGCTGGGCTACACGCGCTACTGGCTGGCCGAGCACCACGGCATGCCGGGCATTGCGAGCGCGGCCACTGCCGTGCTGCTGTCGCATGTGGGGGCGGGCACTTCCACCATCCGCATCGGTGCAGGCGGCGTGATGCTGCCGAACCATTCGCCGCTGGTGATTGCCGAGCAGTTCGGCACGCTGGAGTCGCTGTACCCGGGGCGCATCGATCTCGGCCTGGGGCGCGCGCCCGGCTCCGATCAGCGCACCGCGCGGGCCTTGCGGCGCAACCTCGAATCGGACACGGACCAGTTTCCGCAGGACGTGATCGAGCTGATGGACTTCATGTCGAAGACGCCGCAGCAGCCGGTGCGAGCCGTGCCCGGCGCGGGGCTCGAAGTGCCGGTGTGGATCCTCGGCTCCAGCACCTTCGGCGCGCAGCTGGCGGCGCACCTGGGGCTGCCCTATGCCTTTGCCTCGCACTTCGCGCCGCAGCAGATCATGCAGGCCATCCAGATCTATCGCGAGACCTTCAAGCCGTCGGCACAGCTGCAGAAGCCGTATGTGATGCTGGGCTTCAATGTGTTCGCGGCCGACACCGATGAAGAGGCCGAGTTCCGCGCCACCTCGTGGCAGCAGGCCTTCGTGAACCTGCGCAGCGGCCGGCCGGGGCGCCTGCCGCCGCCGGTGGAAAACTATCGTCAGAAGGTCGGGCCCGCGGAGAACGCGCTGCTCGACTCGGTGCTCTCGTGCTCCGCGGTGGGGTCGGTCGAGACGGTGAAGAAGGGCGTGGAAGCGTTCGTCGCGCGCACCGGCGCTGACGAACTCATGATCACCTCGCAGGTGTTCGACCACGCTGCCCGGCTGCGCTCTTATGAGCTGCTGGCCGGCGCGTTCGGACAGACGCCGAAGCAGTAAAGCTCAGGCCCGCTTGCGGGCTTCCTCGTCCACGAGGTCTTTCTTCGAGAGCTTGCCCACGGCGGTCTTGGGCAGCTCCGGCCGGATCTCCAGCGCGCCGATCATCTCGTGCTTGCCCAGGCGGTCCTTCAGGAAGGCCTTGAGCGCATCGAGCGTCAGTTCGCTCGCGCCTTCCTTCAGCTTCACGAAGGCCTTGGGCGACTGGCCGCGGTACTCGTCTGGTATGCCGATCACGCAGACCTCGGCCACCGAAGGGTGCTCGTACACCGCCTCTTCCAGCACGCGCGGATAGACGTTGTAGCCGCCGCACAGCAGCATGTCCTTGGTGCGGTCGACGATGTAGAAGTAGCCGTCGGCGTCCATCTTCGCGACGTCGCCGCTGCGGAAGTAGCCGTCGGCCGTCATCGACTCGGCGGTTGCCTTCGGGTTGTTCCAGTAGCCCTTCATCACGTTCGGGCCCTTGATGCACAGCTCGCCCGGCTCGCCGAACGCGGTGACGTCCTTCGCCGGATCGTCCAGGCTCACGAGCTTGATGCGCACCTGCGGCAGCGGCATGCCGCACGAGCCCGCCTTGCGCACGCCGCGCGCGGGCGTGAAGGTGCCCACGGGCGAGGTCTCGGTCATGCCCCAGCCTTCGTTGAGGTGGCAGCCGGTGAGTTCGAAGAAGCGCTGCTCCACCTCCACTGGCAGCGGTGCGCCGCCCGATCCGCAGAACTTGAGCGAGCGCAGGTCCATCTCCTTGGCCTTGGGGTGCGAGAGGATCGCGGTGTACATCGTCGGCACGCCGGGGAACACGCTGATCTTGCTGGCCGCGAGCTCGTTCATCACCGCGTCGACATCGAAGCGCGTGTGCAGCACCAGCGCTGCACCCAGGCGCACGCCGAGCAGCATCGCGGCGCTGAGCGCGAAGATGTGAAAAAGCGGCAGCACGACCAGGAAGCGTTCTGCCCCTTCGGCCAGGATGGGCGGATCGCCCTTGGTCGATTCGTAGTACTGCGCCGAGGCCGACGTGAGGTTGGCGTGCGTGAGCATCGCGCCCTTGGGCAGGCCGGTGGTGCCGCCGGTGTACTGCAGCACCACGATTTCTTCCGCGAGGTCGCCGAGCGGATGGGTCTTGTACGTGCCTTCGCTTTTCAGCAGCTCGGTGAAGCGCACATGCCGGTCGTCGGTGGGCACGGGGGCGATCTGGCCGGCGCCCTGCAACTGGGCTTGCACCTTGTCGCCCATCGCGCCGTAGTCGCCGAGGCTGCCGACCACCAGCTTTTGCAGGCGCGAGTTGTCGAGCAGGCGCGCCATCTGCGGGTACAGGTTGACGAGGTCTAGCGTGATGAGGATGTCGGTGCGGCTGTCCTCGATCTTGTGGGCCAGCACGCGCTCGGCGTCGAGCGGTGAGTAGTTCACCACCGTGCCGCCGGCCTTGAGCACAGCGAAGAAGGCGATCGGGTAGTGAGGCGTGTTGGGCAGGTAGAGGCCGACGTGCACGCCAGGCTTCACGCCCAGGTCCTGCAGGCCCTTGGCGGCATGGTCGACTGCGGCGCCGAGCTGGCGGTAGGTGATGGCCTGGCCCATGAACTCGACGGCGGAGTTGTCGGGCCAGCGCTCGACAGCCTCGTCGAGCATCTGCTGCACCGGCTTCACGGGCAGTTCAGCGTCCCAGCGCATGCCCGGCGGGTAGGCGCGTGTCCAGGGGGTGTTGTCGCCGGAAAGGGCGGCTGGGGAGGGGGTGGCCATGCGTCTTGTCTCCGCTGTGCTGTTGTTGCAAATCGCGTGGCGGGTCTGCGCCGCCTTCTTCAGCGGCACTGTAGCGCCGGGCCTTTGCGCTGTGGACCTGGGCCTGACAAGCCGGCGACAGGGGTTTTCCCGATTTCCCACACGCCAGAAGCCCCTACCGCCGGGCTGGGACAATGGCGGGCTTATGGCAAAGCAACGGATCGTGGTGGGACTGAGCGGCGGAGTGGACTCCGCGGTCACGGCGCACCTGCTCAAGCAGCAGGGGCACGAGGTGGTCGGCATCTTCATGAAGAACTGGGAAGACGACGACGACAGCGAATACTGCTCGTCGAACATCGACTTCGTGGACGCCGCCAGCGTGGCCGACGTGCTGGGCATCGAGATCGAGCACGTCAACTTCGCGGCCGACTACAAGGACCGCGTGTTCGCCGAATTCCTGCGCGAATACAAGGCCGGCCGCACGCCGAACCCCGACGTGCTGTGCAACGCCGAGATCAAGTTCAAGGCTTTTCTCGACCACGCCATGCGATTGGGCGCAGAGAAGATCGCCACCGGGCACTACGCACGCGTGCGGCTGAACGAGGCAACCGGCAAGCACGAGCTGCTGAAGGGGCTCGACCCGTCGAAGGACCAGAGCTACTTCCTGCACCGCCTGAATCAGGCACAGCTGTCGAAGACGCTGTTCCCGGTTGGCGAGCTGCACAAGACCGAGGTGCGCCGCATCGCGGAGGAAATCGGCCTGCCCAACGCGAAGAAGAAGGACTCGACCGGCATCTGCTTCATCGGCGAGCGGCCGTTCCGCGATTTCCTCAACCGCTACATCTCCAAGGAGCCGGGCCCGATCAAGGACGACCGCGGCCGCAAGCTGGGCGAGCACCAGGGGCTGAGCTTCTACACGCTGGGGCAGCGGCAAGGGCTGGGCATTGGCGGCGTGAAGGAGAAGGGCGCGCAGCGCGGCTCGGGCGACCACTCGCCGTGGTTCGTGGCGCGCAAGGACGTCGAGAAGAACACGCTCTGGGTGGTGCAGGGGCACGACCATCCGTGGCTGCTGTCGTCGGTGCTGAAGGCGGACGATGCGAGCTGGGTCTCCGGCGAGGCGCCGGTGCCGGGCGGTTATGGCTCGAAGGCGC
This sequence comes from Variovorax paradoxus, assembly GCF_024734665.1. Taxonomy (NCBI): domain Bacteria; kingdom Pseudomonadati; phylum Pseudomonadota; class Betaproteobacteria; order Burkholderiales; family Comamonadaceae; genus Variovorax; species Variovorax paradoxus. The sequence goes on along the minus strand of NZ_CP102931.1, from coordinate 6,304,182 downwards.
GCTACCGGCAGGCCGATGCGGCCTGCGAGATGGATGCGGGGGACGAAGGCGCGAATGTTGCCGCGTTCGGCTTGCGTTTCGGCGAGCCGCAATGGGCCGTGACGCCGGGGCAATCGGCCGTGCTCTATGACGGCGAACGCTGCCTTGGCGGCGGCGTCATCGTCTGATTGATTGTTCAGGGCGCTGATCGCACCGATTCGTCGACGTGGATCAGGTCCAGCGGGTGGCGCTTGCCGGCCAGGTGGTCTTCGATGCACTGCAGCAGCAGCGGGCTGCGATGCCGCGCCACGCTGGCGCGGATTTCATCCGCTGTCATCCAGATAGTGCGCACGATGCCTTCGTCGAGCGGTCGGCCTTCTTCAAGCGCACCCAGCGTGCCTGTGAAGGCGAAGCGCATATAGGTGGTGTCTTCGCCGCGCTCGGCCAGTGGCCGGGAACGCGCCATATAGACGCCGATGAGCGCTGTTGGCGTGAAATGATGGGCCGTTTCTTCGAGGGTTTCGCGTGCGCAGCCCTCGGCGGGGGATTCGCTGGGGTCGAGATGCCCTGCGGGCGTGTTGAGTCGCAGGCCATCGCTGGTCTGCTCCTCGACCAGCAGGAAGCGCCCGTCGCGCTCGATTACCGCGGCCACGGTGACGTTGGGTTTCCAGCGCTGGCTTGCCATGGGATTTGCCGTGTTTTAGGCGCTTATTTCAGCACGTAGCCGCTGAAGCGCCAGACGCGGTCGCTGTCGAGGTGAAAGCTCACGAGTTCGCGCAGCGTGCCGTCGGGCTTGTTCGCGAAGCGGGTCTCGTATTCGACACTGACGTACTGGCCGGCCGTTTCGCCGTCGGGGTCAGCCACGACCTGGCGATTGACCGCCACCCAGGTGCGCATTTGCGGTGCACCAATTGGGGCGCGGCTCCTGGCGACCTGGCCGGTGAAGTCGGCGCGCGTCACGCGCTTGCGGGTGGCCGGGGTGGCGCCGTCCCACAGTTCGCCGGCCTTGCCCTGGTCGATCATCTGAATCGCCAGCATGCCGCCGCGCACCATGTCGCTGGCTTCGACCTCCTGCGCAGCGGCCGGGCTGAGCCAGCTCCAGAACAACGTGGTGGCGAGCAGCAACCGGATCATCGGATTCATTCGTCTCATTCCTTGTGGCGCAAGCACATGACGGCGGGGTGCCGTTGGAGACTGTAGCGTGCCGGAGATTCCCGACTCAGCGCGCGCCGATGCCGGACAAGGCATCGGCTTCGATTGTTTCCAGCCGATAGCCCAGGCCGTAGATGGCCAGCAGCAGGAAGCCGTTTGCGGGGCGCAGGTCGAGCTTGGTTCGCAGGCGCGAGACATGGGTGTCGAGCGAGCGCGACAGCGCCTCGATGCCAAGGCCCCAGACGGCCTCGTGCAGGTGCTCCCGCGAAAGCAGTCGCCCGACGTTCTGGAACAGGAACAGCGCGAGCTCGTACTCCCGGTTCTTCAGCTCTACCTGCACGCCGCGAACTTTCAGAACGCGCGAGGGCGGATAGAAGTGGTAAGGGCCGAAGACCAGTTCCATCTCGTGCTGGGCCGGGTAGGACCGGCGCAGCAGCGCGTTCACACGCGCTTCGAGTTCGCCGGCACGGGTGGGCTTGACCATGAAGTCGTCCGCGCCCGCGTTGAGGCCTTCGACCATGTCCGCCTCGTCACGCTTGTCGGTCACGAAAAGAATGGGAAGCCGGCTGTTGAGTTCGTGACGGATGGACCTCACCACGTCTGGGCCCTCCATGTCGGACAGGTTCCAGTCGAGTATCAGCAGGTCGAAGGTCTGCCGGCGCATTGCCTGCAACAGCGCTTTTCCTTCCGTGTAGGGATGGCACTCGTGCTCGAGTGCCGCCATGGTTCGATTGATTCGCTTGAATTGATCTACACCGTCATTGAGTACCGCGATTCGCATTCCATCCCCTTCTTCCTCCCCTTCGTCAGTCTCTGTGAACTGGCGATTGGGCTGAAGTGTATCTATCTGCGACTAACGTAAAGTTTTTGAATTGCAACTAATGCACGCAAATCGGGGTTTTCAGTTCACTTGTTAACGAAGTTAACAGCAATTGAATACAAATCGAGATCTTGAATGAAGGGCGTTATTGGCGCCCATCGACAATTTCTCGCTGGACAAACCGCCTGGAGTTCGGCCGGCGCGAGGTTGAACACGTGCCCCAGTCTGCGCGAGGCGGCTATCGAATACCCGAGTTTGCTATCAATTGAGTAGCAATGACGGCAGCATTCATCGGCACTTTGGGGTCAAAACCACAGAGCGTTTTGGCGACGGCGGGCGGCTGTAATCTTGCTGTAAGCTCTGCCCGCATTCCCTGTGCCCCCTTGCTCTGAGGAGATCTCTATGCTGATAGGCGTGCCCGCCGAGACACTGGCTGGCGAAACCCGCGTGGCTGTTACACCTGAGACGGTGAAAAAACTGGTCGCCTCAGGGCACTCCATACGGGTGCAGTCGGGGGCCGGCGTTGCAGCCAGCGTCACCGATGCCGCGTACCAGGCCGCAGGCGCCGAGATCACCGACCAGGCCGGGGCCTTCTCCGCCGACATGGTGCTCAAGGTGCGCACGCCCACCGATGCCGAGGCCGCGCTGCTGAAGTCCGGTGCCGTCGTCATCGGCATGCTCAACCCCTTCGACGCAGCCGGCCTTCAGCGCCTGGCGGCTGCCGGCGTCGTCGGCTTCGCGCTCGAAGCCGCGCCGCGCACCACCCGCGCCCAGAGCATGGACGTGCTCTCGTCGCAGGCCAACATCGCCGGCTACAAGGCCGTGATGATCGCGGCCGACAAGTACCAGCGCTTCTTTCCGATGCTCATGACGGCGGCCGGCACGGTGAAGGCCGCGCGCGTCGTCATCCTCGGCGTCGGCGTGGCGGGCCTGCAGGCCATTGCCACGGCCAAGCGCCTGGGCGCTGTCATCGAGGCGTCCGACGTGCGCCCCAGCGTCAAGGAGCAGATCGAATCGCTCGGCGGCAAGTTCATCGAAGTGTCCTACGACACCGATGAAGAAAAAGAAGCCGCGGTCGGCGTCGGCGGCTATGCCAAGCCGATGCCTGCGAGCTGGCTCGCGCGCCAGCAGGTCGAAGTCGCCAAGCGCGTGGCGCTGGCCGACGTCGTCATCAGCACCGCCCTCATTCCGGGCCGTGCCGCGCCGACCCTCATCACCGAGGACATGGTCAAGTCGATGAAGCCGGGTTCCGTCATCGTCGACATCGCCGCAGGCAAGGGCGCGGGCGGCGTGGGCGGCAACTGCCCGCTGTCGGAAGCAGACAGGACGGTGGTGAAGCACGGCGTGACCATCGTCGGTGAAACCAACCTCGCGGCGCTCGTGGCGGCCGATGCCTCGGCGCTCTACGCGCGCAACGTGCTCGACTTTCTCAAGCTCATCGTCACCAAGGAGGGCGCGCTGAAGATCGACCTCGAGGACGACATCGTCGCCGCCTGCCGCGTCACGCAAGACGGCCAGGTCACGAAGAAATAACGCCCGCCGAGGAGAAGAACATGGACATCGTTTCGCACACAGTCATCAACCTGATCATCTTCGTGCTGGCCATCTACGTCGGCTACCACGTCGTGTGGACCGTCACGCCCGCGCTGCACACGCCGCTGATGGCCGTGACCAACGCCATCTCGGCCATCGTGATCGTGGGCGCCATGCTGGCGGCCGCGCTCACCGACACGCCGCTGGGCAAGACCATGGGCGTGCTGGCCGTGGCGCTGGCCGCGGTGAACGTCTTCGGCGGCTTCCTCGTCACGCGGCGAATGCTGGAGATGTTCAAGAAGAAAGAAAAGAAGGCCGTCGCACCGAAGGCTGAAGAGGGAGCCGCCAAGTGAGCATGAACCTCGTCACGCTGCTGTACCTCGTTGCCAGCATCTGCTTCATCCAGGCCCTGAAGGGCCTGAGCCATCCCACCACCTCGATCCGCGGCAACATCTTCGGCATGACCGGCATGGCCATCGCCGTGCTGACCACCGGCGCGCTGATCTACAAGCTCGCCAGCGGCAACCTCAACGGGCTGAGCTATGTGCTGGTCGCGCTGGTGCTCGGCGGTGGCCTCGGCGCCTACATGGCCAACAAGGTCGAGATGACCAAGATGCCCGAGCTGGTCGCCTTCATGCACAGCATGATCGGCCTGGCTGCGGTGTTCATCGCGGTGGCCGCAGTGGCCGAGCCGCATGCCTTCGGCATCGCGATCAAGGGCGACCCGATCCCGAGCGGCAACCGGCTCGAACTGTTCCTGGGCGCGGCCATCGGCGCCGTCACCTTCAGCGGCTCGGTCATCGCCTTCGGCAAGCTCTCGGGCAAGTACAAGTTCCGCCTTTTCCAGGGCGCGCCGGTGCAGTTCGCGGGCCAGCACATGCTGAACCTCGTGCTGGGCCTGGCCACCGTCGGCCTGGGCCTGGTGTTCGTCTTCACCGAAAGCTGGCCGGCCTTCTTCGCGATGCTGGCGCTGGCCTTCGTGATGGGCGTGCTCATCATCATCCCGATCGGCGGCGCCGACATGCCGGTGGTGGTGTCGATGCTCAACAGCTACTCGGGCTGGGCGGCCGCGGGCATCGGCTTCAGCCTGAACAACGCGATGCTGATCGTGGCCGGTTCGCTTGTGGGCTCTTCGGGTGCGATCCTGAGCTACATCATGTGCAAGGCCATGAACCGCTCGTTCTTCAACGTGATCCTGGGCGGCTTCGGCGGCGAGGCGGCCACGGCCGGCGGCGCGGCCAAGGAACAGCGCCCAGTGAAGACCGGCAGCGCCGACGACGCGGCCTTCGTGCTCGGCAATGCCGAGACCGTGGTGATCGTGCCGGGCTACGGCCTTGCAGTCGCACGCGCGCAGCACGCGGTGAAGGAACTCGCGGCCAAGCTCACCGAGAAGGGCATCACCGTGAAGTACGCGATCCACCCGGTGGCGGGCCGCATGCCCGGCCACATGAACGTGCTGCTGGCCGAGGCCGAGGTGCCGTACGACCAGGTGTTCGAGATGGAAGACATCAACGGCGAGTTCGGCCAGGCCGACGTGGCGATCATCCTGGGCGCCAACGACGTGGTGAACCCTGCCGCGCACACCAAGGGCAGCCCGATCTACGGCATGCCGATCCTGGAGGCCTACAAGGCCAAGACCGTCATCGTGAACAAGCGCTCCATGGCCGCCGGTTATGCCGGTCTGGACAACGAGCTCTTCTACATGGACAAGACCATGATGGTCTTTGGCGATGCCAAAAAAGTAGTGGAAGATATGGGCAAGGCCATCGAATAGGCCGAAGGTCCCTGCCCGCACGGCGGGCGAGTTCTTCGCGGCGCCACTTCGAGCGCCGTTTTCGTTTTCAACAAGTCCGACTTCCTGGAGGAGACAAATCCAATGACCGATCGTCCCTGGCTCAGCAGCTACCCGCAGGGTGTGCCCGCCGATATCGATGCCTCGCAGTACCCCTCGCTGGTCGCGCTCATGGAAGAGAGCTTCACGAAGTACGCCGATCGCACGGCCTACAGCTTCATGGGCAAGGACATCAGCTACGCGGAAACCGACAAGCAGAGCAAGGCCTTCGCGGGCTACCTGCAGGGCCTGGGCCTCGCCAAGGGCGACCGCGTGGCGGTCATGATGCCCAACTGCCCGCAGTACCCGATCTCGGTCGCGGGCATCCTGCGCGCCGGGCTGATCCTGGTCAATGTGAACCCGCTGTACACGCCGCGCGAACTCGAGCACCAGCTCAAGGACTCGGGCGCCAAGGCGATCATCATCATGGAGAACTTCGGCACCACGCTGCAGCAATGCATCGGGGCCACGCCGGTCAAGCACATCGTGCTCGCTTCGATGGGCGACCGCCTCGGCTTCCTGAAGGGCGCGCTCGTCAACTACGTGGTGCGCAACGTCAAGAAGATGGTGCCCCAGTTCAACCTGCCGGGCGCGGTGCGCTTCAACGACGCGCTCGACAAGGGCGCGAGCGCATCGCTCAAGCCCGTGGCCATCGGCCCCGACGACGTGGCGGTGCTGCAGTACACGGGCGGCACCACCGGCGTGTCGAAGGGCGCGGTGCTGCTGCATCGCAACGTGATCGCCAACGTGCTGCAGTCCGAAGCCTGGAACGAGCCGGTCATGAACAAGGTGCCGGCCAACGAACAGCCCACCAGCGTGTGCGCGTTGCCGCTGTATCACATCTTCGCGTTCACGGTCGGCATGATGCTGAACATGCGCACGGGCGGCAAGCTGATCCTGATTCCGAATCCACGCGACATTCCCGGCGTGCTGAAGGAACTGTCGAAGCACACCATCCACAGCTTCCCTGCCGTCAACACGCTGTTCAACGGACTGGCGAACCACCCCGACTTCAACACCGTCAACTGGAAGAACCTCAAGGTCTCGGTCGGCGGCGGCATGGCGGTGCAGGCCGCGGTCGCGAAGCTCTGGCTCGAGAAAACCGGCTGCCCGATCTGCGAAGGCTACGGCCTGTCGGAGACATCGCCGTCAACCACCTGCAACCCGACCAACAGCACCGCCTACACCGGCACCATCGGCCTGCCGCTGCCGAGCACCTTGCTCAAGCTGCTCGACGATGACGGCAACGAAGTGCCGACCGGCGAGCGCGGCGAAATCGCCATCAAGGGCCCGCAGGTGATGGCCGGCTACTGGCAGCGCCCCGACGAAACTGCCAAGGTCATGACGCCCGACGGCTACTTCAAGAGCGGAGACATCGGCGTGGTCGACGAGCGCGGCTACTTCAAGGTGGTCGACCGCAAGAAGGACATGATCCTGGTGTCGGGCTTCAACGTGTACCCGAACGAGATCGAAGACGTGGTCGCACTGATTCCGGGCGTGCTCGAATGCGCGGCGGTCGGCGTGTCCGACGACAAGACCGGCGAGGCCGTGAAGCTCGTGATCGTGAAGAAAGACCCTTCGCTCACCGAGGCACAGGTGCGCGAATACTGCAGAGCAAACCTTACGGGTTACAAGCAGCCGCGAATCGTAGAGTTTCGTAGCGACATGCCGAAGACGCCGGTCGGCAAGATCCTTCGCCGCGAGCTGCGCGACGCCAAGAAGTAAGCGCTGAAGTAAGGGTTCGGCCCGGGTGGGGCCGCGGCATCGATCTTGCATATTCGCGGGTCGATGTTTCGATTCCTACTGACCCGTGTGAGCCTGCTGGTGCCGACTTTCATCGGCATGACACTGCTCGCCTTCTTCCTCATCCGGCTCGTGCCGGGCGACCCCATTGAAACGATGGCCGGCGAGCGCGGGATCGACCCCGCGCGCCATGCCGAGCTGCGCACCGCCTACGGCTTCGACAAGCCGGTGATCGTGCAGTACGGCATCTACATCGGCCGCGTGCTGCACGGCGACCTCGGCAAGTCGCTCATCACGCAGGACACGGTGATGAGCGAGTTCCTCGCGCTCTTTCCGGCCACTGTCGAGCTTGCGGTCTGCGCCATTCTTTTCGCGCTGCTGCTGGGGCTGCCGGCTGGCATTCTTGCGGCGGTGCGGCGCAATTCCATCTTCGACCACGGCGTGATGGCCACATCGCTCACCGGCTACTCGATGCCGATCTTCTGGTGGGGGCTGCTGCTCATCCTGTTCTTCTCGGTGCAGCTCGGATGGACGCCCGTGTCGGGGCGCATTGCGGTGCAGTACTACATCGAGCCCGACACCGGCTTCCTGCTGATCGACTCGCTGCGTGCCGGCGACATCGATGCCTTCTGGTCGGCGCTGCATCACCTCATCTTGCCGGCCATCGTGCTCGGCACGGTGCCGCTTGCGGTCATTGCGCGCATGACGCGCTCGGCCATGCTCGAAGTGCTTGGCGAGGACTACATCCGCACCGCGCGTGCCAAGGGCCTGTCGCGCTTTCGCGTGGTGGGGCTGCATGCGCTGCGCAATGCGCTGATTCCGGTCGTCACCGTCATCGGGCTGCAGGTGGGTGTGCTGTTCACGGGGGCGATCCTCACCGAGACCATCTTCTCCTGGCCCGGCGTCGGCAAGTGGCTCATCGAGGCCATCGGCCGGCGCGACTATCCGGTGCTGCAGGGCGGCATGCTGCTGCTTGGCGGCATCGTGATGCTGGTGAACCTGCTCGTCGACGTGGCTTACGGCGTCATCAACCCCCGCATCCGGCGCTGAGCTCATGGCCTCGACACAAACCATTTCCACCGGTGCGAAAAGCACCGCCCCTCCCGGTCCGTGGCGCGAGTTCTGGACGGCGTTCTCGGCCAACCGCGGCGCGGTCATCGGGCTCGCCACCATCGTCGTGCTGCTGCTCGTTGCGCTGTTCGCGCCGTGGATCGCACCGCATGCGCCCAACGAAACCAACAGCGCCGTCTTCCTGCAGCCGCCGGCGTGGCAGCAGGGCGGCTCCGTCAGCTACCTGCTGGGCACCGACGCGATCGGGCGCGACATTCTTTCGCGGCTGATGTACGGCGCGCGGCTGTCGTTGTCGATCGGTGTCGCGGTGGTGGCGCTGTCGGTGGTCGTGGGCGTGGTGCTCGGGCTGATCGCGGGCTTTTTCCGCGGCGTGCTCGAGATCGCGATCATGCGGCTGATGGACATCGTGCTCACGCTGCCGAGCCTGCTGCTGGCCATCGTGATCGTCGCGATCCTCGGGCCGGGGCTGGTCAACGCGATGCTCGCGGTGGCCATCGTCGTGCTGCCGCACTATGTGCGCATCACGCGCGCCGCCGTCATCGCCGAGGTCTCGCGCGACTACGTGACCGCCGCGCGCGTGAGCGGCGCCGGCACGCTGCGCCTGATGTTCAGCGAGGTGCTGCCCAACTGCGCCGCGCCGCTGATCGTGCAGGCCTCGCTCGGCATCTCGACCGCGATCCTTGATGCGGCAGCGCTCGGCTTCCTCGGGCTCGGCGCGCAGCCGCCTTCGCCCGAGTGGGGAACCATGCTGGCCGATGCGCGCGAGTTCGTGCTGCGCGCGTGGTGGGTCGTCACCTTCCCGGGCATGGCGATCCTCGCGGCGGTGCTGGCTTTCAATCTTCTGGGCGACGGTCTGCGCGACGCGCTCGACCCCAAGCTCAAGCGCTGAAGCAAAGGAAAGAAAAGATGCCTTTGCTTGAAATAAAGGATTTGCACGTCGAGTTCCCCACCCAGGGCGGCGTGCTGCATGCGGTCGACGGCGTGAGCCTCACGCTCGAAGAAGGCGAGGTGCTCGGCATCGTCGGCGAATCGGGCTCGGGCAAGAGCGTCACGATGATGGCGCTGATGGGCCTTGTCGGCTTTCCGGGCCGCGTGCGCGCGGACCACATGCGCTTTGCGGGCAAGGAGCTGCTCGGCATCTCAGACAAGGCGCGCCGCGCGCTGGTAGGCAAGGAGGTCGCGATGATCTTCCAGGAGCCCACCACCAGCCTCAACCCCTGCTTCACCATCGGCTTCCAGCTGATGGAGACGCTGCGACTGCATCTGAAGCTCGACAAGCGCGAAGCGAAGAAGCGCGCGACCGAACTGCTCGAGCAGGTGGGCATACCGGCCGCGTCGTCGCGCCTGGGCAGCTATCCGCACCAGCTTTCGGGCGGCATGAACCAGCGCGTGATGATCGCCATGGCCATCGCCTGCAACCCGCGCCTGCTGATCGCTGATGAGCCGACCACCGCACTCGACGTGACCATCCAGGCGCAGATCCTCGACCTTCTGCGCGACCTGCAGAAGGAGCGCGGCATGGCGCTTGTGCTCATCACGCACAACATGGGCGTGGTCAGCGAAATGGCGCAGCGCATTGCCGTGATGTACGCGGGGCAGGTGATGGAGCACCAGCGCGTCGACCGGCTCTTCGCGTCGCCGCAGCATCCGTACACCGAGGCGTTGCTCGCGGCGCTGCCCGAGCGCGCCGCGCCCGAGGGCCGGCTCGCCACCATCAGCGGCGTTGTGCCCGGCGTGCACGACCGGCCCGCAGGCTGCCTGTTCGCGCCGCGTTGCAGCTACGTCACCGAGCGTGCCTGCCAGGTGCGGCCCGCGCTGCGCGAGTGGCAGAGCGCCGAGGTGCGCTGCCACTTTCCGCTCGGCGAACCGGGGCGCAAGGCGGCCATCGAGAGCGATCCGCCGAAGCAGCAAGCGGCCGAGGTGCTGTCATGAGCGAAGCATCGACCAGCGCATCGAATGAAGTGGTTGTCGAGGCGAACAACCTCCAGCGCACCTACGACATCCGCCGCGGGCTGTTCCGCGCGCCGTCGCATCTGCGCGCGGTGGGCGACATCTCGTTTCGCATCGAGCGCGGGCGTACGCTGGCCGTGGTCGGCGAATCGGGCTGCGGCAAGTCGACCCTGGCGCGCATGGTCGCGCTGATCGAAAAGCCCACGGCAGGCCAGCTCACGCTGGTCGGCGCCGACGCGGTGAACCCGCCGCCAGAGCGCAAGCGCGAGCTGCGCCAGGCTGTGCAGCTGGTGTTCCAGAACCCGTACGGCTCGCTCAATCCGCGCAAGAAGATCTCGACGGTGCTCGAAGATCCGCTGGCCATCAACACCACCATGGGCAAGTCGGAGCGCGCTGCCAAGGCCCGCGACATGCTCGCGCGCGTGGGCCTGCGGCCCGAGTACGCCAACCGCTATCCGCACATGTTCTCGGGCGGCCAGCGCCAGCGCATCGCGATTGCACGCGCGCTGATGCTGAGCCCGCGCCTGCTGGTGGCCGACGAGCCGGTGTCGGCGCTCGACGTGTCGATCCAGGCGCAGGTGCTGAACCTGCTGGCCGACCTGCAGGCCGAACTGGGCTTGGCGTATCTCTTCATCTCGCACGACCTCGGCGTGGTGCGGCACATCGCGCACGACGTGCTCGTGATGTACCTCGGCCACGCGGTGGAGCAGGGCCCCAAGTCGCGCATCTTCGCGCGGCCGCTGCATCCGTACACGCAGGCGCTGCTGGCCTCGACGCCGGGCCTCAGCAGCCAGCGCATCGTGCTCAAGGGCGAGCTGCCGTCGCCGCTGAATCCGCCTTCGGGCTGCGTGTTCAGCACGCGCTGCCCGCACGTGGCACCGCGTTGCCATGAGGAGCGACCGCTGCTGCGCATGCTCGACGAGCGGCTGGTGGCTTGCCACTTCTCCGAGAAGTTTCTCGACGGCGCGCCGCTCGTGCGCGCCGATGTCCCCTCCGCCGCCATCGCGATGGCGACGAACCCTTAACGTTCGCTTTTTCAACCGTGTCTCAAGGAGTCCATATGAAGACCCAGCCCACCGTTTCGCGCCGCTCACGAAGCCTGGCGCTCCTGGCACCGACAGCGCTTGCGGCCCTTACCCTGGCCTGTGGCGCAGTGTCTGCCAAGACGCTGGTGTATTGCTCGGAAGGCAGCCCCGAGAACTTCTACCCGGGGATGAACACCACCGGCACCTCGTTCGACGTGACCACGCAGGTCTACAACACCATCGTCGAGTTCGAGCGCGGTGGCACCAAGGTCGTGCCGGGCCTGGCCGAGAAATGGGACATCTCCGCCGACGGCACGGTCTACACCTTCCACCTGCGCAAGGGCGTGAAGTGGCACACCACGAGCAAGAGCTTCAAGCCCACGCGCGACTTCAACGCCGACGACTTCATCTTCATGCTCGAGCGCCAGTGGAAGGAGAGCGATCCCTTCTTCAAGGTCACGAGCCAGAACCACTCCTACTTCAACGACATGGGCATGCCCAAGCTGCTGAAGACGGTGGACCGCATCGACGACTACACGGTGAAGATCGTGCTCAACCAGCCCGAGGCGCCGTTCCTCGCAAACCTGGCCATGCAGTACGCGGGCATCCAGTCGAAGGAATACGCCATTGCCATGCTGAAGGCCGGCACGCCCGAGAAGGTCGACCAGGACCCGATCGGCACCGGCCCCTTCTACCTTGTGCAGTACCAGAAGGACGCGATCATCCGCTTCAAGGCCTTCCCGCAATACTGGGGCGGCAAGGCGAAGATCGACGACCTCGTGTTCGCGATCACGCCCGACGCCTCGGTGCGCTGGGCCAAGCTGCAGAAGGGCGAGTGCCACGTCATGCCGTACCCGAACCCGGCCGACCTTGACGCGATCCGCAAGGACCCGAACGTGCAGCTGCTGGAGCAGCCCGGCTTGAACGTCGGCTACCTCTCGTACAACACGACGAAGAAGCCCTTCGACGACGTGCGCGTGCGCAAGGCCATCAACATGGCGATCAACAAGAAGGCCATCATCGACGGCGTGTATCTCTCGACCGGCGTGGCCGCGAAGAACCCGATTCCGCCCACCATGTGGTCCTATAACGATGCCGTGAAGGACGACCCGTACGATCCCGAAGCCGCCAAGAAGCTGCTGGCGCAGGCCGGCTTCCCCGACGGCTTCTCGACCGACCTGTGGGCCATGCCGGTGCAGCGCCCGTACAACCCGAACGCCAAGCGCATCGCCGAGCTGATGCAGGCAGACCTCGCCAAGATCAACGTCAAGGCCGAGATCAAGAGCTTCGAGTGGGGCGAGTATCGCAAGCGCCTGCAGGCTGGCGAGCACCAGATGGGCATGCTGGGCTGGACCGGCGACAACGGCGACCCGGACAACTTCATGTACACGCTGCTGGGTTGTGCTTCGGCCAAGTCGGCCAGCGGCAGCAACATCTCGAAGTTCTGCTACCAGCCGTATGAAGACCTCGTGGTGAAGGCCAAAAGCACGACCAAGCAGGCCGACCGCGACGCGCTCTACAAGAAGGCCCAGGTGATCTTCAAGGAGCAGGCGCCGTGGTTCACGATCGCGCATGCGGTGCAGCTGAAGCCGGTGCGCAAGGAAGTGGTCGATTTCAAACTGAGCCCGTTCGGGCGCCACACCTTCTACGGCGTGGACATCAAGTAACAGGTGGTTGCGCCCATCGCCATCGTCGCGGCAATGCACGAGGAGCTGAGCGCGCTCCTCGCGCAGATGCCCGATGAGCAGCGCGTGCGCATCGCCGGGCGAGACTTCTGGGTCGGCCATCTGCATGGCCAGCCTGTGGTCGCGGTGCTGTCGCGCATCGGCAAGGTCGCGGCGGCGGTGACGGCCACGATGCTGCTCGAGCGATTCGCCGTCGGGGCCATCGTCTTCACCGGCGTCGCAGGTGGACTCGCACCGGGGGTGAATGTCGGCGACGTGGTCGTTGCCACGCAGTTGCTGCAGCACGACCTCGATGCCTCGCCCATCTTTCCGAAATACGAAGTGCCCTTGCTGGGCCTTTCGCGCTTTACGGCCGATGCGGCGATCAGTGATGCATTGGCGGGCGTTGCCAAAGTGACGCTGCATGACCCGGTGGCCCTGGTGGGGCAGGAGGCCGTCGACGAGTTCGGCCTCCAGTCGCCGAAGGTGCATCGCGGCCTGCTGGTGAGTGGAGATCGCTTCGTTTCGACTGCCGCCGAAAGCGAAGCGCTGCGCCTCAGCTTGCCCGAAGCGCTCGCGGTCGAGATGGAAGGTGCCGCGGTGGCGCAGGTGTGCCATGACTACGGCGTGCCGTTCGCGGCCATGCGGACGATCTCGGACCGGGCAGACGACGAGGCGCATGGCGACTTCTCGCGCTTCGTCGCCGAGGTCGCGAGCCGCTACAGCCTCGCGCTGGTGAACGCGTGGCTGGCCGCTCAGGGCGCGAAAAGGGCCTGAGCTACGGCGTGATCCGCCGCCAACGCGGAAGGTCGCGAAGCAGGGGCGGGATCGACAGCACCAGCAGCAGGGCGGCCAGCGGCACGACGCAGACGAACCCCACGTACTTGAAGCCGAGCGCGCCCACCGTACCCCCGAGCACGAACATGCCGACCAACCCGCCGCAGCGGCGCAGCCTGCTGCGGTCGTGGCGCACCGGCAGGGGTGTCGACGGCATGTGCCGGTTCCAGTAGAGCATCTTGCCCAGCTCGATCCCCATGTCGGTGATGTTGCCGGTCATGTGGGTGGTGCGCGTGCTGCCGCCCGAGGTCTTCGACGCCACGGCGTTCTGCAGGCCCATGATGAACGACAGCAGCAGCACCGTGAGCGGCACTGCGAACGGCGTTGCCCAGGTCAGCGTGATGGCACCCGCGAGTCCGAACGGAAACATCAGCGCGGCTTCCAGCAGCAGAGGCAGCGCATAGACGCCGTGCAGCCGGTGCTGCCGCGCCCAGTTCACCAGCACCGCGCACACCGCGGCGCCGGTCGTGAACGCCAGGATCGCGCCCAGCGCATTCAGCAGCAGGGTGAGGTTGCCCAGCACGATGCCGTCCGCCAATTGCGAGGCGAAACCGGTCATGTGCGAGGTGTACATGTGCAGCACAAGGAATCCGCCCGCGTTGACGGCCCCGGCATTGAAGGCCAGCAGCAGGCCGAGCGCGGTGTTGGTCGACGGCGCGCGGTGGCGGTTGGTGAGGAAGCGAAGTCTGCGCACGGGGCTCTCCGGGGGCGGCGCTGGGCCGGCAGCCACTCTAGCACCCGGCGCCCCTTGCGGCGCCCTGTACTGGCTGCTACTTCAACCAGCCGCGCCGGCGGAAGTACCACATCGGCACCAGCGCGCTGGCCGCCATCAGCACGATGGCATACGGATAGCCCATGGCCCAGTCGAGCTCCGGCATGAACTTGAAGTTCATGCCGTAGATGCTCGCGATCAGCGTGGGCGGCAGCAGCGCGACGCTGGCCACCGAGAAGATCTTGATGGTCTTGTTCTGGTTGATGTTGATGAAACCGACGGTCGCATCCATCAGGAAGTTGATCTTGTCGAACAGGAAGGCCGTGTGGTTGTCCAGCGACTCGATGTCGCGCAGGATCTGACGGGCTTCCTCGAACTGCTCGGCATTGAGCATCTTGCTGCGCATCATGAAGCTGACCGCGCGGCGCGTGTCCATCACATTGCGGCGGATGCGGCCGTTCAAGTCTTCCTGCCGCGCGATGAGGCCGAGCACCTCGCCGGCCAGCTCGTCGGTGACATTGCCCGAGAGCACCTTCTTGCCGGCCACTTCGAGCTCGTCGTAGATGTTCTCCAGCGTGTCGGCCGAGTATTCGGCGTCGGCGTCGAAGAGCTTGAGCATCACTTCCTTGGCATCTTCGATCAGCCCCGGTGCGCGGCGCGCGCGCATGCGCAGCAGGCGGAACACGGGCACGTCTTCGTCGTGGATCGAGAACAGCACGCCACGGCTGCGCAGGTCGGTGTTGTGCTGGTTGAGGATGAAGGCCACGCGCACGGTGCGCGGGTCTTCGTCGTCGTCGATCAAGAAGTCGGAGCGGATGTGCAGCTCGCCGTTGTCTTCCTCGTAAAAGCGGGCCGACTCCTCGATGTCCTCGTCCATCGCGTCTTCGGGAATGGACAGGCCGTAGTACTGTTTGATCCAGCGCTTTTCTTCGAGCGTGGGCGACTCGAGGTCGACCCAGATCGGCTGGAACTTGGAGAGCTCTTCGAGCGCCTCGATCTCTTCCTGAACGAGGCGGCCGTTGGCGAGCGTGAAGATGTTGAGCATTGGCTCACTCCCGGGAATGACTGAACGATGGGCGAGGGAGGGGCGCTTTCAATTCCCGGGCCCGACGTGCGCTAAGAAAAACGCGTCAGTGAAGGGGAGTTGAAAGCTGCCGAGACGGGGCGGTTTCCATTGGGAAGAATCTCCGGTTGCAGCGAGGCGCGATTATGTCACCGGCCACATGGCAGCGCGGTGGCTGGACTGGACGGGCATACAGTAAAGTCGTGCCCATGCAGACCGCTGCGCTCCCCGTTTTTTCCGCTGCCGCGAAGACCCAGGCCGAGCGCCTGGCCGCCGCGCTGGCCACGCTCAACGACGCGCAGCGCGCGGCGGTCGAACATGGGGTGGGTGCGACCATTGCCGAGCGTGACGAGCGGCCGCTGCTCGTCATTGCCGGTGCAGGTTCGGGCAAGACCAGCACGCTGGCGCACCGTGTCGCACACCTCATTGCCGGCGGTGTCGATCCGCAGCGCCTGCTGTTGCTGACCTTCTCTCGCCGTGCCGCGCAGGAGATGGAGCGCCGCGCAGGCCAGGTGCTGGCACGGGTGCTCGGCCTGAAGTCGGAGGCGCCGCCCGCGCTGCCGTGGGCCGGCACCTTCCACGGCATCGGCGCGCGGCTGTTGCGCGAGTACGCGCCGCAGATCGGGCTCGACGAGAACTTCACCATCCACGATCGCGGCGATGCCGAAGACCTGATGGGGCTGGTGCGCCACGAGCTGGGCCTGTCTTCCACCGTCAATCGTTTTCCGCGCAAGGGCACCTGCCTGTCGATCTATTCGCGCTGCGTGAACACGCGCGCACCGCTGGCCGATGTGCTGAAGGAGGCCTTTCCCTGGTGCGATGAATGGGAGGCCGAACTGAAGAAGCTGTTCGGCGCCTACGTCGAGGCCAAGCAGCGGCAGAACGTACTCGACTACGACGACCTGCTGCTCTACTGGGCCGAGATGGCCGCCGAGCCCGCGCTGGCCGCGCACATCGGTGAGCGCTTCGACCATGTGCTGATCGACGAGTACCAGGACACCAATCTGCTGCAGGCTTCGATCCTGCTGGCGCTCAAGCCCGACGGGCGCGGCGTGACAGTTGTGGGCGACGACGCGCAGTCGATCTATTCTTTTCGCGGCGCGACGGTGCGCAACATCCTCGACTTTCCGTCGCAGTTCACGCAGGCCGCGCGCGTGGTCACGCTGGAGCGCAACTACCGCTCGACGCAGCCGATCCTCGATGTCTCGAACCGCGTGATCGCGCATGCGGCCGAGCGGCACGCCAAGGCGCTGTGGACCGACAAGCCCTCGGCCGGCAAGCCGCTGCTGGTGCTCGTGCCCGACGAAGCGGGGCAGGCGCGCTGGGTGGCCGACAAGGTGCTGGCGCATCGCGAGGGCGGACTGGCGCTCAAGTCGCAGGCAGTGCTGTTTCGCACTTCGACGCACAGCGCGGCGCTCGAACTCGAGCTGGCGCGGCGCAACATCCCGTTCGTGAAATTTGGCGGGCTCAAGTTTCTCGAGGCCTCGCACGTGAAGGACCTGCTCGCGGTGCTGCGCTTTGCGCAGAACCCGCGCGGGCGCATGGCAGGCTTTCGCGTGACGCAGCTGATTCCGGGCATCGGCCCTGTCACGGGCACGCGCCTGCTCGATGCGATGGACCAGGCGGCCGACCCCGCCGCGGCGGTGCGCGAGTTCGTGCCGCCTTCAGCGGCACGCGCGCAGTGGGTCGACTTTGCCGAGGCCTACGCCGCCTTGCGCGAACCCGCGCTGAAGTGGCCGGCCGATGTCGAGCTGGCGATGGACTGGTACCTGCCGCATCTGGAGCGCCTGTACGAAGACACCTCCGGCGTGCGGCGCGCAGACGTGGAGCAGCTCGCGCGGCTCGCTGCCGGGTATGCCTCGCGCGAACGCTTCCTTACCGAGCTCACGCTCGACCCGCCCGAAGCCACCAGCGACCGCCCAGGGCCGCCGCTGCTCGACGAGGACTACCTGATCCTCTCGACCATCCATTCGGCCAAGGGGCAGGAGTGGAATTCGGTGCATGTGCTCAACGTGGTCGACGGCTGCCTGCCGGCCGACGTGGCGCAGAGCGCGCACGAGCTGGAAGAAGAGCGCCGGCTGCTCTACGTGGCGATGACCCGGGCACGCGACCACCTGCACTTGCTGATACCGCAGCGCTTCCACATTACGCAGCAGGCGGCGCGCGGCGATCGGCACCTGTACGCCAACCGCACGCGCTTCATCGCCGATGCCGATCTCGAAGGCTTCGAGCAGCAGACCTGGCCGCCTCCGCCGGAGCGCCCGCCGGCCGTGCCGCCGCCGAGCGCGGTGATCGACCTGCGCAACCGGATGCGCGCGGCCTGGCGCTGAACCGCTGAGCGGGCTGCTGGCCCTTCCGGTGGCAGGGTCACACGTGGACCGAGGCTGAAACATTTGTTCCCGAAGCGCCGCATCGCCTGCCCCGCGAGCGCCAGCTGCTATTGATTCGCTAGCGTGTGAAAAGCTGCGCACGAAGCCGCAAAACCCCGGGCAACTCAGGTATTGCAATACCGTGACAGCTTGGGCATAGTGAATCGACCCACCCCTCTTTCCTCTTCTTCCCTTCTCCCGTTCCCCCTCTCAAAACTCCCGTTTTTCGCCGGCCACGCTGCATTCCGTAGTGCGGTCATTTCCCCAACCGTCAATTCCAGGAGGTCATTCATGAATTTGACGATCAGCGGTCATCACCTCGACGTCACCCCTGCCTTGCGCACCTACGTCACGAGCAAGCTGGACCGGATCACCCGACATTTCGACCAGGTTGTCGATGTGAAGGTGATCCTCACGGTGGAAAAGCAGAAGGAAAAGGAACGCCGCCAAAGGGCGGAGTGCAACATTCACGTCAAGGGCAATGACATGTTCGCGGAGTCGAGCCACGCTGATCTCTACGCTGCGGTCGATGAGCTGGTCGACAAGCTCGACCGCCAGGTGGTGCGCCACAAGGACCGCCTGCAGGACCACCATCACGCGGCGCCCAAGCGCGTGATGTAAGAGCCCCCGGCTCGCATCAAGGCCGCCTTCGGGCGGCTTTTTGTTTTCCGACTGTTGCGGTAGGGCTTTGGCAAGCCCCCAGAGGGAAGCACGAGGCCTCAGGACAACATGTAGACAGAAAGTAAATAGGGGGACTGGGGGTTTTTACCAAGCGGGTGCATAATCGCCCCCGCTCTGCACCCACCATGAATCGCCTCGCGTCCATCCTGCCGCCCGCTCAAGTGCTTGTGAGCGTTGACGCTACTAGCAAGAAACGTGCTTTCGAAGAAGCCGGCCTGCTGTTCGAAAGCCTTCACGGTCTGGGCCGTGCCCTCATCACCGACAGCCTGTTTGCCCGTGAGCGCCTCGGCTCCACCGGCCTGGGCCACGGCGTTGCCATTCCGCATGGCCGCATCAAGGGCCTCAAGGCGCCGATGGCGGCGGTGTTCCAACTGGCCAATCCCATTGGCTTCGACGCACCCGACGAGCAACCCGTCGCGCTGCTGATCTTCCTGCTGGTGCCCGAAGCGGCCACGCAGAAGCACCTCGAAATCCTCTCTGAAATCGCCGAACTGCTGAGCGACGCCAGCCTGCGCGAACAGATCAAGTCCAGCACCGACGCCACTGCCCTGCACGGCCTCATCGCCGGCTGGCAGTCCACGCAAGTCGCCTGAGCGCATGTGTCGGCGCGTGCGGCTGCTGATAAGCTGCGCGGCTCTTCTTCCAGTCACTCATCCAATGCCGGCGCCGGGCGCCGTCTCCTGAACGCATGAAGCCGACCGTCATCAGCGCCGATGCCATGTTCGAGGAGTTCCGCGGCTCGCTCCGCTGGGAATGGCTCGCGGGGCTCGGTGCTTCGGAGCGCCAGTTCGACCCCGAAGTCATCAGCCGCGCACAGTCGGCGGCCGACCTCGTTGGCTATCTCAACTACATCCACCCGTACCGCGTGCAGATCCTGGGCGCCCGCGAGGTGGCCTACCTGACGCGCGGCAGCGAGGAAGACTGCGCGCGGCGCATCGCCCGCATCGTCACGCTGGAGCCGCCGATGCTGGTGCTGGCCGACGGCCAGGCTGCGCCCGACGAGCTGCTGTCCATCTGCGAGCGCGCCCAGCTGCCGTTGTTCGCCACGCGCGAGTCGTCGGCCTTCGTGATCGACCTGCTGCGCGCCTATCTGTCCAAGCACTTTGCCGAGCGCACCTCGATGCACGGCGTGTTCATGGACATCCTGGGCATGGGCGTGATGATCACGGGCGAGTCGGGCCTGGGCAAGAGCGAGCTCGGCCTGGAGCTGATCTCGCGCGGCAATGGCCTCGTGGCCGACGATGCGGTCGACCTGTTCCGCATCAACCAGAACACCATCGAAGGCCGCTGCCCCGACCTGCTGCTGAACCTGCTCGAAGTGCGCGGCATCGGCCTGCTGGACATCCGCGCGATCTTCGGCGAGACGGCGGTGCGCCGGAAGATGCGGCTGAAGCTCATCGTGCACCTCGTGCGGCGCGACAGCTTCGAGCGCGACTACGAGCGCATGCCCTCGGCGCCGCTCACGCAGGACGTGCTGGGCATCCCGGTGCGCAAGGTCATCATCCAGGTGGTGGCGGGGCGCAATATCGCCGTGCTGGTGGAAGCGGCGGTGCGCAATTCGATCCTGCAGCTGCGCGGCATCGACACGTACGCCGACTTCGTGGCGCGCCACCACAAGGCGATGGAAAACTCCCGCGACGGGGACTGAAAACGAGGGAGACGGATCAGCGCTTCTTCGCGCAGTCTCCGCACAGGCCATAAAGCGACATGGCATGGTCCTGCAGGATCCAGCCCTTGTCCTTGGCGATCATCTGCTGGCGGCGTTCGATCTCGGCGTCGTAGAACTCCTCGACCTTGCCGCAGGAAGTGCAGATCAGGTGGTCGTGGTGCGTGCCTTCGTTCAGCTCGTAGACGGCCTTGCCGCTTTCGAAGTGGCTGCGCTCGAGGATGCCGGCCTGCTCGAACTGCGTCAGCACCCGGTAGACGGTGGCCAGGCCGATGTCGGAGTGTTCGTTCAGCAGCACGCGGAACACGTCTTCCGCCGTCATGTGCCGTTGGCTGCCGGTCTGGAAGATCTCGAGGATCTTCAGGCGCGGTAGAGTGGCCTTGAGGCCGGTGTTCTTCAGTTCGTCGATGTTGGCCATGTTGGTTCCTGCGCCCTGGGGCTGCGGCAAAAAGGCCCCGAAAAAGGCCAGCCGCTACAATGGCCGATCATATCGCTACCCCTTTTTCCTCCCATGCCTGCCATTCTCCAACGCCGTCCCTGGCTGCTGGTTGCTGCCGTTGCCGCAACGCTCTGCCTTGGTGCCTGCAGCGGTTTCAGCGATCGCACGCGTGGCGCGCTGGCTGCTGTAACTCCTTACAAAGTCGAAGTGGTGCAGGGCAATTTCGTGTCGAAGGAACAGGTCGCGGCGCTCAAGCCGGGCATGTCGCGCCAGCAGGTGCGTGAAATCCTCGGTACCTCGCTGCTGAACGACGTGTTCCACGCCAACCGCTGGGACTATGTGTTCACGATCCGCCGCCAGGGCGTCGACCCGCAGGAACGCCACCTGACAGTGTTCTTCAACGGCGAGCTCATGGACCGCTTCGAGGGCGACGAAATGCCCAGCGAAGAAGAATTCGTCGCCACGCTCGACACCCGTAAAAAATCGGGCAAGGTGCCGCCGCTCGAGGCCTCGGAAGACGAGCTCAAGAAATTCGCTCCTTCCAAGGATGAGAAAAAAGCCGGCACCGCCGCGGACACGTCGGCCTCCCTGCCGCCGTTGCCGGCCGCCTACCCCCCGCTCGAAGCCGCGCGCTGAGCGCAGCACAAGCAGCAGCGGGCGGCGCCCGCCCAGTCAGGCGGCGTCCGTCCCGTGTCCATGCATGCCATTGGCCGTTTCGAAATTTCGAAGACTGAATCCGCGTGACTGAATCCACCTCCACTCCTTCCAGTTCCACCGCCGCACCGCGCCGCGTGGCTATCGCCGGGGCCTCGGGCCGCATGGGCCACATGCTGATCGAGGCCGTGCGCAACGCGCCCGACCTGCGACTGGCCGGCGCACTCGACATCGCGGGCAGCCCGGCCCTCGGCACCGATGCCGGCGCCTTCCTGGGCTTCGACAGCGGCGTGCCCATCGTGTCCGACCTGCGTACCGGCCTGAAGGACGCGCAGGTGCTCATCGACTTCACCCGCCCCGAAGGCACGCTCGCGCACCTCGCGGCCTGCCGCGAACTCGGCGTGCAGGCCGTCATCGGCACCACCGGCTTCAGCGACGAGCAGAAGGCCGAGATTGCCGAGATCGCCAAAGACATCGCGATCATGATGGCGCCCAACATGAGCGTGGGCGTCAACGTCACCTTCAAGCTGCTCGAAATGGCGGCCAAGGCCATGTCGACGGGCTACGACATCGAAATCATCGAGGCGCACCATCGCCACAAGGTCGACGCGCCCTCGGGCACCGCGCTCAAGATGGGCGAAGTCATCGCCGATGCGCTGGGCCGCGACCTCAAGGACTGCGCCGTGTACGCCCGCGAAGGCATCACTGGCGAGCGCGACTCTTCCACCATCGGCTTCTCGGCCATCCGCGGCGGCGACATCGTGGGCGACCACACCGTGCTGTTCGCGGGCACCGGCGAGCGCATCGAGATCACCCACAAGTCGTCGAGCCGCACCACCTACGCCCAGGGCAGCCTGCGCGCGGTGCGCTTCCTGGCCGAACAGCGCGCCGGCCTGTTCGACATGTACGACGTGCTGGGCTTGCGCTAACCAAAAGGACCGCCGATGAGCGTGCTCGATCTGCTGACCCATGGCGACGGCGTCAGCCGTTCGGTGGCGGCGCTGCTGCTGGCGATGTCGATCGCAAGCTGGGTCATCATTCTCTGGAAGGCGTGGCTGTTGCGCGGCGGCACGCGCGACGTGCTGCGCAGCATCGCGGCGTTCTGGCAGTCGTCCACGCTGGCCGATGCCGAGCAGAAGCTCAAGGCATTCGACCGTGCGACGCTGGTGTCGCCCGCCGTGTCGGCCATCAAGAGCGTAGCCGCCGGTGCGCCGGCCGGCACGCTGGGCGCCACGGTCGACCGCAACCAGCGGCTCACGCGCGTGCTGCGCGACGCGCTGCACGGCGCGCTGCGCCGGCTGCAGGCGGGGCAGATTCTGCTTGCCACGGTCGGCGCCACAGCGCCCTTCGTCGGATTGCTGGGCACGGTCTGGGGCATCTACGGCGCGTTGACGGGCATTGCCGGCCAGACCGGCGGCTTCACCATCGACAAGGTGGCGGGCCCGGTGGGCGAGGCGCTGATCATGACGGCCTTCGGCCTGGCCGTGGCCATTCCGGCCGTGCTGGCCTACAACGTCTTCGGCCGCGTCATCGGTCGCATCGAAGCTGAGCTCGAAGGCTTCGCGCACGACCTGCTGGGCAGCTTCGGCGCTCCGCCAGAGCCAGCTGCGCCGCCGCCAGCGCGGCCGATGCCGGTCTGAGCACCCCACACCATGGCCTTCGGTCGCACTTCATTGGGTAGCAGCGCCGGCGGCGGTGGGCGTGCCATGGGAGCGGGCGCGCAGCGGCCGCTGTCCGACATCAACGTCACGCCGCTGGTCGACGTGATGCTGGTGCTGCTGGTGATCTTCATCATCACCGCGCCGCTGATGGCCAGCTCGATCAAGCTCGACCTGCCGCAGACCGACGCCGGCCAGCCCAACGACGCGCCCAAGTTCGTGAGCCTGTCCGTCGATGCCTCGGGCAAGGTTTTCCTGAACGACCAGTCCGTGACCGACGAAGAACTGGCCACCCGCCTCGAAAAGGCCGCCGCCGACAGCAAGGACACCGAAGTGCAACTGCGCGCCGACCAGACCGTACCCTACGGCAAGGTGGTGGCGCTGATGGGCATCGCGAACAAGGCCGGGCTGAGCCGCATCGGCTTCGTGACCGAGGCCGAGCCGCCGAAGAAGCCTGGAAGCTGACCGGTCAGCTGGTCATCAGCCCAGCACCACCGGCTTGGTGTGCCAGATCTCGTGCGCGTACTGCGCAATCGTGCGGTCCGACGAGAACGCCCCCATCCCCGCCACATTGAGAATCGCCATCCGCGTCCACGCATCCGAGTCGCGGTACAGCGCATCGACCTCGGCCTGCTTGGCCACGTAGCTCGCGTAATCGGCCAGCAGCAGATAGTGGTCGCCCCAGTTCACCAGTGCGTCGTAGATGCCTTGGTAGCGCGCCGGTTCGCCCGGTGAGAACGCGCCGTCGCGGATCGCGTCGAGCACGCGCTTGAGTTCGGCGTTCTCTTCGTAGATTTCGCGCGGCTGGTAGCCACGCGCGCGGATGTCGGCCACCTCGGGCGTGGTGTTGCCGAAGATGAAGATGTTCTCCGGCCCCACGTTCTCGCGCATTTCCACATTCGCACCGTCCAGCGTGCCGATGGTGAGCGCGCCGTTGAGCGCGAACTTCATGTTCCCTGTGCCCGAGGCCTCGGTGCCCGCCGTGGAAATCTGCTCCGACAGGTCGGCCGCCGGCATGATGATCTCGGCCAGGCTCACGCTGTAGTTCGGCAGGAATACCACCTTCAGCAGCTTGCCCACGCGCGGGTCGGCGTTGATGGTGCTCGCCACGTCGTTGACGAGCCGGATGACGAGCTTGGCCATTGCGTACGCCGAAGCCGCCTTGCCCGCGAACACCACCACGCGCGGCACGATGTCGACGGGGCCTCCCGCTGCCTGCGCGTCGAGGATGCGGTGGTAGCGCGCCACTACGTGCAGCACGTTGAGCAGTTGCCGCTTGTATTCGTGGATGCGCTTGACCTGCACGTCGAACATCGCGTCGGTGTCGATGTCGATCTTCAGGTGCTGCTCGACCCAGTTGGCCAGCCGCAGCTTGTTCTCGCGCTTGGCATGGCGAAAGGCGCGCGCGAAAGCCGGTTGCGCGGCCATGGGCTTGAGCGCCTCGAGCTGCGACAGGTCGCGCCGCCAGCCCTTGCCGATGCGCTGATCGAGCAGCGCCGCCAGCGGCGGGTTGGCCTGCGCCAGCCAGCGGCGCGGCGTGACGCCGTTGGTCTTGTTGTTGAAGCGCTCGGGAAAGATCTTCGCGAAGTCCGAGAAGATCGACTGCTTCATCAGCTCCGAGTGCAGCCCCGACACGCCGTTGATCGAGTGGCTCGCCAGCACCGCCACGTAGGCCATGCGCACGCGCCGCTCGCCGGCTTCATCGACCAGCGACAGCCTGCGCATCAACTCCACGTCGTTGCCGACCTTCTGCGTCACGGTGGCGAGAAACTTCGCGTTGATGTCGTAGATGATCTGCAGGTGCCGCGGCAGGATGCGCCCCAGCATCTCCACCGGCCAGGTCTCCAGCGCCTCGTGCATCAGCGTGTGGTTGGTGTAGCTGAACACTTTCTGCGTGTGCGCCCAGGCCACGTCCCACGCAAGGCCGTGTTCGTCGAGCAAGAGCCGCATGAGCTCGGGCACCGCCAGCACCGGGTGCGTGTCGTTCAGGTGGATGCTGACCTTCTCCGACAACTGGTCGAAGGTCTTGTGGTTGCGCAGGTAGCGGCGCAGCAGGTCTTGCACGCTCGCGCTGCAGAAAAAATACTCCTGGTGCAGCCGCAACTCGCGGCCCGAGGGCGTGGAGTCGTCGGGGTAGAGCACGCGCGAGACGTTCTCCGACTGGTTCTTGCTCTCCACCGCGCCCATGTAGTTGCCGCGGTTGAAGGCCGAGAGGTCGATTTCCTCGGTGGCGCGCGCCGACCACAGCCGCAGCGTGTTGGTGGCCTGCGTGCCGTAGCCCGGAATGATGGTGTCGTAGGCCACGGCCAGCACGTCGTGCGTGTCGACCCAGTCGGCTGCGCCGTAGGGGGCATTGGTGCCCTCGCGCTTCTGAACGTGGCCGCCGAAGCGCACGCGGTAGTTCACCTCTGGCCGCTGGAACTCCCACGGGTTGCCGCGCGTGAGCCAGTAGTCGGGCGTCTCGACCTGTTGGCCATCGACGATGCGCTGGCGGAACATGCCGTATTCGTAGCGGATGCCGTAGCCCATGCCCGGCACGCCGAGCGTGGCCATCGAGTCGAGAAAGCAGGCCGCGAGCCGGCCCAGGCCGCCGTTGCCCAGCGCTGCGTCGGGCTCGCGCTCGGCCAGCGCGTCCATGTCGACGCCGAAGTCGGCCAGCGCTTCGCGCACCGTGTCGTAGAGGTCCACGGCCAAGAGCGCATTGGTGAAGGTGCGCCCGATCAGGAACTCCATCGACAGGTAGTAGACGCGCTTCAGGTCCTGCGCGTAGTTGGCGCGCGTGGTCATCATCCAGCGCTCGACCAGCTGGTCGCGCACGGCCTGCGAGGTGGCGTTGAGCCAGTCGTCCTGGCTGGCGGCGACCGGGTCCTTGCCGACCGCGTAGATCAGCTTGTTGGCCACCGCGCGCTTGAAGGCCGCGACGTCGCGGTCGGGGTGGTCATAGGCGAAGTCTTTGATCGTCATGGGCGCCCTTGTTGCGTGGAAGTTGTTGTGGTGGTCAGGCACGCGGCTGTTCGAGCGCCTGCCGGTAGACATCGATGTACTGCGCGGCTGCAGTGGCCCAGTCGGCCGGCCGCCGCATGGCGTTGCCGCGCACGCGCCGCCAGTCGGGTGCACGCTCGTAAAGCGCGAAGGCGCGGCGCACGGCGCGCTCGTAGTCGGCGACCTCGAAGCTGTCGAACACGAAGCCCGTGGCCTCGCCGCTGGCCATGTCTTCGAGCGAGCTGTCGACCACCGTGTCGGCCAGCCCGCCGACGCGGCGCACCAGCGGCAGGCTGCCGTACTTGAGGCCGTACATCTGCGTGAGGCCGCAGGGCTCGAAGAGCGAGGGCACCAGCGTCACGTCGCCCGCGCCGAACATCTGGTGTGCCAGCGTCTCGTTGTAGCCGATGGTGACGCCGACCGATTGCGGCGCCGCCGCCGCGCGCTGCCGGAAGGCTTCCTCCAGCCAGGTCTCGCCGCTGCCCAGCAGCGCCAGCTGGCCGCCCTGGGCGAGCAGCGCATCGAGCCCGCCCAGCACCAGATGCAGGCCCTTCTGCTCGGTGAGCCGGCTCACGAGGATGAAGAGCGGCGCATCCGGCCGCTCGGCCAGCCCCAGCTGATGCTGCAGCACCGACTTGCAGCGCGCCTTGCCGGCCATGTGGCGGCCTTCGGGCGTGTGATAGCCCTGAACCAGCGCGGCGTCGCTCGCCGGGTTCCAGACCTTGTCGTCGACCGCGTTGAGGATGCCGCTGAGAACCCCGCTGCGCTGGCGCAGCAGGCCGTCGAGTCCGCAGCCCTGCTCGGGCGTCTGGATTTCGAGCGCGTAGGTCGGGCTGACCGTGGTGAGCCGGTCGGCGAAATACAGGCCGCCCTTCATGAACGAGACCTGGCCGTGGTATTCGAGCCCGTTCATCTGGAACGCGGAGCCGGGCAAGCCGAGCTCGGTGAAGTTCCAGGGCGCGAAGATGCCCTGGTAGGCCAGGTTGTGCACGGTGAAGACGCTGCCTACGTGCGGGCCGCCGGCCTGCCGCGCGAAGTGCAGGTAGGCCGGCGCGAGCGCGGCGTGCCAGTCGTGCGCGTGCACGACCTCGGGCTGCCACTGCGGATCGAGCCCTTGCGCCAGCTGCGCCGCGGCCCAGCTGAGCAGGGCGAACCGGCGGTGGTTGTCGCCGTAGGGCTGGCGCGAGGTGTCTTCGTAAGGATTGCCGGGCCGGCCGTAGAGCGCCGGCGCGTCGATCACGTAGGCCGGGATGCCGGGCGCCCCGTCGATGTCGATGTGCCCGAGGCGCAACCCGAAGCGCTCGCCCCAGGGCGCGTTGAAACCGTCCACGGGCGCCAGGTCGCGCACGCCCGCCACGATGGCCGGAAAGCCCGGCAGCAGCACGCGCGCGTCCTCGCCTTCGGCCATGAGCGCCAGGGGCAGGGCGCCGGCAATGTCCGCCAGGCCGCCGGTCTTGAGGAGGGGAAAGAGTTCGGCGCTGACCTGGAGGATTCGCATCGTGGGGCGTTGTGGCCTCAGGCGGTCAGTCGTTTGAGCATCTCGCGCGTGACCAGCACCACGCCGTTCTCGGTACGCTCGAAGCGGGCGGCGTCGGCCGCGGCATCTTCGCCGATCACCATGTCGTCGGGTATGACGCAGGCGCGGTCGATCACCACCCGGTTGAGCCGGGCGCCGCGGCCGACTTCCACGTCGGGCAGCAGCACGGCCTCGTTGATTTCGCAGAAGGAATGGATGCGCACCCCCGAGAACAGCACCGAGCTGCTGACCTTGGAGCCCGAGACGATGCAGCCGCCCGACACGATGGTGTTGACCGTCATGCCGTGCTGGCCGTGCCGGTCGAGCACGAACTTGGCCGGTGGCAGTTGCCGCTGGTAAGTCCAGATGGGCCAGTCCGTGTCATAGATGTCGAGCTCCGGGGTGATGGAGGCCAGATCGAGGTTGGCTGCCCAGAATGCATCAATCGTGCCCACGTCGCGCCAGTAGGCCTTGGCGTCGGGTCCGCGCGAGGCCCGCGTGACGCACGACATGCCGAAAGGATGGGCCAGCGCGCGGCCCTGGGCCACGGCGCGGGGAATGATGTCCTTGCCGAAATCGTGGCTCGAATCGGGGTTGACGCTGTCTTCTTCGAGCAGCTGGTAGAGGTATTCGGAGTCGAACACGTAGATGCCCATGCTCGCCAGCGCCACGTCGGGGTGGCCGGGCATGGCGGGCGGGTCGGCGGGTTTTTCCAGGAAGGCCGTGATCTGGCGGCCGTCGTCGATGGCCATCACGCCGAAGGCCGTGGCTTCCATGCGCGGCACCTCGATGCAGCCGACAGTGCAGCCCAGGCCGTGCTCGGCATGGTCTTTCACCATGATCGAGTAGTCCATCTTGTAGATGTGGTCGCCGGCAAGTACCACCACGTAGTCGTGCTTGGTGGAGCGGGTCTGGATGATGTCCAGGTTCTGGAACACCGCATCGGCCGTGCCGCGGTACCAGTGCTCGTCGCCTACGCGCTGCTGCGCGGGCAGCACGTCGACCATCTCGTTGAGCTCGGCGCGCAAGAAGCTCCAGCCGCGCTGCAGGTGGCGCATGAGCGAGTGCGACTTGTACTGCGTGACCACCGCCATGCGCCGTATGCCCGAGTTCAGGCAGTTGGACAGCGCGAAGTCGATGATGCGGAACTTGCCGCCGAAGTACACGGCCGGCTTGGCGCGTCGGTCGGTCAGCTGCTTGAGGCGGGAGCCGCGCCCGCCGGCCAGCACCAGGGCTATGGTGCGGCGTACCAGTTGATGGGCCTGCAGCTCCTGCTGCGGGTGCGCTTGCGGTGTGAGGTTGTCCATCCTGTGTCTCCGTTCGTTCGATCGTTCGCTTGTTGGAATTCGTCGTCAGAGTTTCTGCATCGAGACTAGCACCGCGCCGCGCGCCTGGCTCCTACGTTCTTGCAATCCCGATGCTCGAAAAAGGCACTTGTGCCGTGTCGCCGAGCGATTGGCCCACCTCGCCCGGGTCGTGCCCGGGATCGGTAGAAAGGCTCAGACGCCACGTACCCGCGGGCAGCGTGAAGGACACGGTCTGCGGGCCTGCGTTTACCATCACCAGCCACGCGCTGCTGTTGTCGTCGGTGCCATCGCCGAAGAGGATTGCAAGGGCCGTGCCCGTGCTGTTCCAGTCGGCGGGCGTCATCGATTCGCCGTCGGGGCGCAGCCAGCGGATGCCCGGTGGCGTGCCCTGCGGCGCTTCGGCCGGCCACCAGCGAGTGCTGCGCAGGGCCGGCGCCTCGCGGCGCAGGGCGGCAAGGCGCGCCACGAAGGCGCTCATGCGGGCCGCGTCGCTGCCGGGGGCGGACGCGCCTATCCATGCAAGCCAGGTGGTTTCGTTGTCCTGGCAGTAGGCGTTGTTGTTGCCCTGCTGGCTGTGGCCAAGTTCGTCGCCGGCCAGCAGCATGGGCGTGCCCTGGGACAGCATCAGCGTGGCGAGCAGCGCGCGCTGCAGGCGGGTGCGCAATGCCAGCACGGCGGGGTCGTCGCTCGGGCCCTCGACGCCGCAGTTGTTGCTCATGTTGTGGCCGTGGCCGTCGTGGTTGTTCTCGCCGTTGGCGAGGTTGTGGCGCTCGTTGTAGCTCACGAGGTCGCGCAGCGTAAAGCCATCGTGCGCGGTGACGAAGTTGACGCTCGCGGTCGGCGCGCGGCCGTTGTGCGCAAACTGGGTGCTGGAGGCCGTGAAGCGATGGGCGAAGTCGCCGAGGCTTGCCTTGTCGTCGTGGACCTGCCGCAGCCAGAAGCCGCGCTGCGTGTCGCGGTAGCGGTCGTTCCATTCGAGCCAGCCGGGCGGGAACTCGCCGAGGCGGTAGCCGCCGGGGCCGATGTCCCAGGGCTCGGCGATGAGCAGCGTGCGCGAGAGCACCGGGTCTTGGGCGATGGCGGCGAAGAAGGGCGCGCGCGCATCGAACCCCCGTTGTGCATCGCGCCCGAGCACCGGCGCGAGATCGAAGCGGAAGCCGTCCACGCCCATCTCGCAGGCCCAGAAGCGCAGGCTGTCCATCACCAGTTGCAGCACGCGCGGCTCGCCGAGGTTGAGGCAGTTGCCGCAGCCGGTCCAGTTCTCGTAGAGGGCGCGGTCGTCGGGGCGCAGGTGGTAGTACAGCGCGTTGTCGATGCCGCGCAGCGAGAGCGTGGGGCCGAGTTCATCGGTTTCGGCGCTGTGGTTGTAGACGACGTCGATCACCAGTTCCATGCCGCGCGCGTGGATGGCGTCGGCCATGGCGCGGAATTCGCCGGCGGGGGTGGTGCCGGGGCGGCCGCTCCAGTAGCGGGCTTCGGGGGCGAACCAGCCGATGGTGGTGTAGCCCCAGTAGTTGCTCAGGCCCATGCGCAGCAGGCGCTGTTCGTCGGCTCGGTGCTGGACGGGCATGAGGCTCAGGGTTGTGATGCCCAGGGCCTGGAGGTGGTCGAGTACGGCGGGTTCCGCCAGGCCGGCGTAGGTGCCTCTCAGGGCTGCGGGGATGGCGGGGTGGAGCTTTGTCTGGCCTTTGACGTGCAGTTCGTAGAGGACGCGGTCGCCTACCGCGATGCGCGCGTGGCCTGGGGTGGCTGCTGGTGCCGGATTGGGTGCAGTTACCCGGGCTTTGAGGGCTACTGCGGCGTTGTCTCGGGTGTCTCTCTTGTCTGGATTCGCTGGGGCGTGGCCAAGGAAGATGTCGCTGCCGTCGTAGCTGCCTACGATCTCTCGGGCGTAGGGGTCGAGCAGTAGCTTGGCTGGGTTGAAGCGGGTTCCCTCGTGAGGGGACCAAGGGCCGTGGACTCGGTAGCCGTAGACCAGGCCTGGAGTTGCGCTGGGGAGGTGGCCGTGCCAGATGCCGTCTGTTTGCGCTGGTAGTTTGAGGCGTTGTTGTTCGTTCTTGCCTGTGCTGTCGAAGATGCACAGCTCTACTGCTTCTGCTGTTGGGGCTGCCAGGGCGAAGTTGACGCCTTGTGGTGAAGACGTTGCGCCCAAGGGGAAGGGGTTACCTGCGCTCAGCATTTGGCTGGCCTTTGGATGGGTTTGCTTTCCGAGGCCGGGTCTCGCCCCGGCGGGCGACCTACTTTTCTTTGCTTCGCCAAAGAAAAGTAGGCAAAAGAAAGGCGACCCCACTGTCTGCGACCCCTTCGCTGTGCGAAGGGGCAACCTGCGGTGCTCGCGTTTCGCGGGGTCTCGCCCAAACTCGCTTCGCTCAGACAAGGGCGAGCCCTGATCCGCGAAACGCTGCGCTCCTCGGCGCAGCCAGAGGGGCTTGGAGACAACTCGGGCCTTTGCTTCGCTCGGCCACCATGCCACCGCAGGCGCTGCGCGCCTGCGGTGGTTGGTATTGGCTGTTGGTATTGGATGTTCGGCCGAGCGAAGCGATGGCCTGCTGGGTTCCCCAATCCCTTCTGGCTGCGCCGAGGAGCGCAGACGTAGGAGGGATCAGGGCCGCAGCTGTTTGAGCGAAGCGAGTTCTGCGGACCCCCTCCGGAGTTGAGCACCGCAGGTTGCCCGTAGCGAAGCGAAGGGACGCAGACAGTAGGGTCGCCTTTTCTGTGCTTACTTTCTTTTGGCGAAGCAAAAGAAAGTGAGTCGGCCGCCGGGCCGAGACCCGGCCTCGGAAAGCAAACCAGACCCAGGCAACTCAAGCCAACACCCACATCACAGTAGCCAACGGAGGCACGCTGATCGAGATCGAATCCACCTTCCCATGCCAGGCAACAGGAGCACTTTCGACAACCCCATTGCCAACCCCACTCCCCCCATAAACAGCCCCATCCGTATTGATGACCTCCCGGTAGGAACCCGAAACAGGCACCCCCAACCGATACCCATGCCGAGGCACAGGCGTGAAGTTGCAAACAGCCACAACAAACGCCCCATCCCGCCCCCGCCGTACGAACGCGAATACAGACTGATCCGCATCGTCATGCACGATCCACTCGAACCCCGCCCCGTCATGGTCAAGCTCGTGCAACGCAGGAAAGTGCCGATACACGTTGTTCAAGTCGCGCACCAGCCGCCGCACTCCTTGATGAGAGGCATGCTCCAGCAGATGCCAGTCCAGGCCGCGGTCCGCATTCCACTCCGCGTACTGCGCAAACTCCCCGCCCATGAACAGCAACTTCTTCCCCGGATACGCCCAGAGATAGCCGTACAGGTTGCGCAGGCCGGCAAACCTCTGCCACTCGTCCCCGGGCATGCGCCCGATCAGCGATCCCTTCCCATGCACCACTTCGTCATGCGACAGCGGCAGCACGAAGTTCTCGCTGTGCGCGTACATCAGCCCGAAGGTGATCTGCTGGTGATGGTGCTTGCGGTAGACCGGGTCGGTGCCCGCATACGACAGCGTGTCGTTCATCCACCCCATGTTCCACTTGTAGTGAAACCCCAGCCCGCCGTCTTCAGGCGGGCGGGTCACGCCGGGGAAGCTCGTCGACTCCTCGGCCAGCGTCACCGCGCCCGGCCGCTCGACACCCACCACGCGGTTCATGCGCCGCAGGAAGTCGATGGCCTCCAGGTTCTCGCGTCCGCCGAGCACGTTCGGCACCCACTCGCCGGCCTTGCGGCTGTAGTCGCGGTACAGCATCGAAGCCACCGCATCCACGCGCAGGCCGTCCACGCCGTAGCGCTCCAGCCAGTACAGCGCATTGCCGACCAGGTAGTTGCGCACCTCCGTGCGGGCGTAGTTGAAGATCAGCGTCTGCCAGTCGTTGTGGAAGCCCTCGCGCGGGTCGGCGTACTCGTACAGCGCGGTGCCGTCGAAACGGCCGAGGCCGTGCGAATCGGTCGGAAAGTGCGCGGGCACCCAGTCGAGGATCACGCCCAGTCCGGCCGCGTGCGCGGCCTCGACGAAATGCCGGAAGTCGCCCGGCGTGCCGAAGCGCGAGGTCGGCGCGTACAGGCCGATCGGCTGGTAGCCCCATGAGCCATCGAAGGGGTGCTCGGTGATCGGCAGCAGCTCGATGTGCGTGAAGCCCAGGTCGCGCACGTAGGGCACCAGCGTGTCGGCCAGGTCGCGGTAGTCCAGCCATTCGTGGCCGTTCTTGCGGCGCCACGAGCCCAGGTGCACTTCGTAGATGCTGATCGGCGCGTGGCGCTCGTTCGCGGCGGCGCGGCCTTCGGGCATCTTCACCGGCGCGGGCAGGGGCTGCACCACGCAGGCCGTGTCGGGCCGCAGCTGCGAGGAAAACGCGAAGGGGTCGGCCTTGCGCAGCACCTCGCCCTGCGCCGACAGGATCTCGAACTCGTAGCTGTCGCCGACGGTCACGTGCGGCGCAAAGATCTCCCACACGCCGCACTCGCGGCGCAGTCGCATCATGTGGCGCCGGCCGTCCCAGTTGTTGAAGTTGCCGACCACCGACACGCGCCGCGCATTCGGCGCCCACACCGCGAAGGCCACGCCCTTCACGCCGTCCATCTCGCGCAGGTGCGCGCCCAGCCGCTCCCACGGCCGCAGGTGCGTGCCCTCGGCCAGCAGCCAAACATCGGTTTCGCCGAGCACGAACGGAAAGCGATACGGGTCTTCGAGCCGCGAGGTGTGCGCCTCCCAGTCGACCTGGAACGAATAGCCCATGCGGGCCTCGGCCGCCGGAACCAGTCCGCTGAACAGGTCCGAGCCTTCGTGCCGCGCGAGGATGGCCAGCGGCCAGCCGGTGCGCGAATGCACCACGGCCACGCGCTGCGCGCCGGGTAGCAGCGCGCGCACTTCCAGGCCCTCGGGCCTCTCGTGCGGGCCCAGCACGGAAAACGGATCGCCGTGCTCCGCGCGCATCAGCGCATGGACTTCGGACTCGGGCAGCGGCTTCAAGGGCATGGTGGTCAGCTTTGTCCTTCAACGGCGGGCGTGCCGAAGAAGACGCCGTACGGCGACAGCGTCAGCATGCGCTTTACATCCACGGTCTGCATGACGGCGGTGTGCTCAAGCGGCTGTCCGACGAGAGGCATCAGCCCGTCGGGCAACGGCATCGATACCGGCTCGCTCCCCAAGTTGAAGACCGCCTGTAGCGAGAGCTTTCCGTCGCGCCGCTCGAAGTGCAGCAGCGGCTCGGGCGCATCGATGAAGCGGATGCCACCGGTGCGCAGCAGCGGTTGCGTGCGCCGCCAGTGCAGCAGCGCGCGACTGAACGCCAGCATCGAGCCAGAGTCCGCGGCCTGCCGTTCGACGGCCAGCGGCAGGTGAGGGCCGTACACCGGCAGCCAGGGCGCGCCGGTGGTGAAGCCGCCGTTCGGCGCCTCGGCAGTCCACGGCATCGGCGTGCGGCAGCCGTCGCGGCCCTTGAACTCGGGCCAGAACGCACGACCGTATGGGTCTTGCAGCAGTTCGAACGGCACTTCGGCCTCGGGCAGGCCCAGTTCTTCGCCCTGGTAGATGCTGGCACTGCCGCGCAGCGCGAGCAGAAGGGTCAGCCAGAGCCGGTCGCGGCGCGTGTCGGGTGTGCCGCCGTCGCTCCAGCGCGTGGCGACGCGCGGCACGTCGTGGTTCGACATCGCCCAGCAGCCCCAGCCGCTCGTGGGTTCGAGCGCCTCGTCGAGCGCCTCGACCTGGTGGCGCAAGTGCTTTGGGCTGTGGTCGGCCGTCAGCAGGCTGAAGCTGTAGGCCTGGTGCAGACGCTTGCCGCGATCGGTGTACTGCGCCATGACGGGCGGCGCGTTCTCGTCGCCGACCTCGCCCAGCGCCACCGCGCCGTAGCCGTCGAGCAGCCGGCGCAGGCTTTCGAGGAACGCCAGGTTCTCGTGCTGGCTCTTGTCGTACAGATGCTGCTGCATCGCATAGGGGTTGTCGGCGCGCACCGTGCTGACTTCGCCGATCGACGCCAGCGAGGCCGGCGGGTTGTCGCGCAGCTGCGCGTCGTGAAACTGGTGATTGCAGGCGTCGAAGCGAAAGCCGTCCACGCCGCGCTCGCACCAGAAGCGCACCTCGCCCAGCAGGGCCCTTTGCACT
The DNA here is from genome assembly GCF_024734665.1 of Variovorax paradoxus. Taxonomy (NCBI): domain Bacteria; kingdom Pseudomonadati; phylum Pseudomonadota; class Betaproteobacteria; order Burkholderiales; family Comamonadaceae; genus Variovorax; species Variovorax paradoxus. Next base: position 6,269,426 of record NZ_CP102931.1, on the reverse strand, counting down.
TCGGGGCAATGGAAGTTGAGGTCGGGCTGCTCGGCCAGGAAGCTGTGCAGGTAGTACTGCCGCCGCCGCGAGTCCCACTGCCAGGCGGAGCCGCCAAACACCGACAGCCAGTTGGTGGGCGGCGTGCCATCGGGCTTGGGGTCGGCCCAGACGTACCAGTCGGCCTTGGGGTTGTCGCGGCTCGAACGGCTCTCGGCGAACCAGGCGTGCTGGTCGGACGTGTGCGACAGCACCTGGTCGATGACGAGCTTCAGGCCCAGTTCGTGCATCCGCGCCAGCATGGCGTCGAAGTTGGCCAGCGTGCCGAACATCGGGTCTACGGCGCGGTAGTCGGCCACGTCGTAGCCGAAGTCTTTCATCGGTGAACGGAAGAAAGGAGAAACCCAGATGGCATCGACGCCGAGGCTGGCCACGTGCTCGAGCCGGGACGTGATGCCCGGCAGGTCGCCGATGCCGTCGCTGTTGCTGTCCATGAAGCTGCGCGGGTAGATCTGGTAGATCACCGCACCGCGCCACCATTCGCTGCTGTCGGTATTGCTGCCCATGCCGGTCCCTGTGGTCTGAAATCATTGTGGCATGCGAAATTCGGGCCAGTGATACGCAGGTGCGGGGCGGCGGTGCATGGCGCGAAGACCCGTGAAGCTTTCTACACTGGACGCCGCTCCCGCTTTTCAAAATGACGACATCAGATTCCGCCTCTTCTTCCCTCGCCGCGCTCGAAGCGCGGCTCGCCCAGGACCTCGAATACCTCGGCTGGCCCGGGCGCAACTGGATGCCCGCGCGGCAGGCTGACGGTGAACCGATGCTCGACGTGGTCGTCATCGGCGGCGGGCAGGCCGGCTTGGCTGCCTCGGTCGCGCTGGCGCAATTGGGCATCCGCGCGGTGGTGTTCGACCGCTCGCCCGCGGGCAGCGAAGGCCCCTGGGCGACCACGGCGCGCATGGAGACGCTGCGTTCGCCCAAGGAGCTCACCGGTCCCGCGCTGGGCCTGCCGTCGCTCACCTTCCGGGCGTGGTTCGAGGCCCAGTTCGGGCTGGAGGCCTGGACGGCGATGGACAAGATCCCGCGCCTGCAGTGGATGGACTACCTGGTCTGGTACCGCCGCGTGATGGGCGTGGACGTGCGCAACGACACGGCCGTGACTGGCATCCACCCCCTGCCTGACGCGACCGGCGTGCGCCTGGACCTGCGCACGCCGCAAGGCGAACGCAGCGTGCTGGCGCGCCGCATCGTGCTCGCCACCGGGCGCGACGGCCTCGGCGGGCCGGCCATTCCCGCTTTCGTCAACGCGCTGCCGCGCTCGAAATGGGCGCATTCCTCCGACGAAATGGATTACGGCCAGCTCAAGGGCCTGCGCGTGGGCGTGGTCGGCGCGGGCTCCTCGGCCATGGACAGCGCGGGCACCGCACTGGAGGCCGGCGCGCGCAGTGTCGAACTGCTGATCCGCCGGCCCGATCTGCCGCGAGTCAACAAGGGCAAGGGCGCGGGCGTGCCGGGGCTCACACAGGGCCACTACGACCTGCCCGACGAGCTCAAATGGCGCATCCGCCACTACATCAACGTGGCGAATGTGCCGCCGCCGCACGGCAGCACGCTGCGGGTGTCGGGGCACGCCAATGCCTTCTTCAACTTCGGCTGCCCGATCCTGGCCATCGAGCCGAAGGGCGATTCGATGCGCGTGTCGACGCCGAAGGGCGACTTCGAATTCGACTTCCTCATCGTCTCGACCGGCTTCCAGGTCGACTGGCCCAACCGCCCCGAGTTCGACGGCATCGCCGCCCAGGTGCGCACCTGGAAAGACCGCTTCGTGCCCGCCCCCGGCGACGAAGACCAGGAACTGGCCGACTCGCCCGACCTCGGGCCGGTCTTCGAATTCCAGGAGCGCGTGCCGGGCGAATGCCCGGGGCTCGGGCGCATCCACTGCTTCTGCTACCCGGCGGCGCTGTCGCACGGCACGGTGTCGGGCGACATCCCGGCCATCAGCGATGGCGCCAAGCGGCTGGCCAGCGGCATCGCCAGCCTGTTCTACCGCGAAGACTTCGACCACCACTACGCCAACCTCGAGGCCTACGCCGAGCCGGAACTCTTCGGCGACGAATGGACGCCCGCGCTGCCGCCTCAGGAAAGAAACTGAACCATGACAACCAGCACTCTCACTTTCGATGTGATCGATGCCGCCGTCCCGCTGGCACCGGACCACCCCGCCTGGGCGCTGCGCCGCCAGCGCGACAAGGTCGTCGCCGCGACGCAGGGCAGCTACGACGCGATGTTTTCCCCGGCCGTCGAAGGCCTGTCAGTGAGCGAGCGGCTGCTGGTGGCGCTGCATGCCTGCTGCGTGTCGAAGGCGGACAGCCTGGCCGCGCACTACCGCGACCGGCTGGTGGCCGAAGGCGCAGACGGCGCCGTGATTGCGGCGGTGGATGCCGGCAAGCCCGTGGCCGATGCGCGCCTGCAGGCCGTGCTGGCCTTCACCGGCAAGCTGATCGAACGCCCCATCGAGGGCGACAGGGCGGCCGTGCAGTCGCTGGCCGACAGCGGCCTGTCGACGCCTGCCATCGTGGCAATGAGCCAGCTGATCGCTTTCCTGTCGTACCAGATCCGCGTTGCCGCGGGCCTTAAGGCGCTGGCAGCGGTGGAGGTGGCGGCATGACGGCCCCGATCCGCATCAAGGGTTTTACCAACGAAGTGCTGAAGTGGAAGCCGTGGCTCGACACGGTGAACGTCGACACCGCCACGCCGGCGCAACTGGCGGCGTTGGACGAGATGAGCCCGCAGGCGCGCACCTCGCCGTACTTTCTGGTGCTGGCGCATCAGCCCGAGATACTGCTGCAGCGCTCGATTGCCTTCAACGCGATCATGTTCGCGCCGGGTGGCATGCCGCGCGCCGAGCGCGAGCTGGGCGCCACGGTGGAGTCGCGCGTCAACGGCTGCGTGTACTGTGCCTCGGTGCATGCCCAGCGCTTCGAGCAACTGGCCAAGCGCAACGACGTGATCTCTCAGGTGTTCGAGGAGCCGATGGGCGCGGGCACTACGGCGCGCGAGAAGGCCATCGTCGAGTTTTCGATTCGTCTCGGCGTGGAACCCGACAAGATTTCGGCCGACGACGTGCGCGGGTTGAAGGAGGTCGGGCTGACCGAGCTGGAAATCCTCGACCTGATCCACTCGGTTGCCATCTTCGCCTGGGCCAACCGGCTGATGCTCAACCTCGGGGAGCCGGTGTTCCCCGAGGCCGCAGCGTCATAGGCGCGCGAGCAGCCCGGCGACAGTTTCGTTCGCCAGGCCCAGCGGTTCGAGCAGGTCGTTTTCGCGGCGGAAGTCGACGCCGTTGACCAGCGAGGCCGCATCCACGATGGTGTGCGTCGCGGGCGTCGGCACGCCGGCGATGGCGCCCAGCGCCTCGACGAAGGCCAGGCCGTAGGGCATGTCTTCGGTCACGTAGCGGGTGTCGGTTTGCGTGGGACCGGGCGGGCCGCCGCGCTTGGCGTGCAGCTCGGCGGCAATGTCTTCGAGCTTTTCCGACGTGGTGCCGAAGGAGCGCGCGAAGTGCGCCTCGATGGGGCCGAGCTCGATGCCGAAGGCTGCGGCCACGGCGCGGCGTTCCTGGTCAAGCGCCTCGATCGCGCGCGACACGCCGGGCGTCATGCAGTGGTACTGCGGCCAGTTCTCGGCGCGCTCGATGCGGGTCCAGTTGAAGACCGCGAGCGGGCCGTGGGACTGCGGGTTGACGTTGGCCAGGGCGCTGGCGAGGGCGCTGCCCTGCGCGGAGAAGCCGTCGCCGAAGAGGTCGGTGCACAGCGCGACGGCCTGGGCCGTCTCGAAGGCGGGCAGGGCGGAAACGCCGACGGCCTTGCGCCGCGTCATCACCCTGACCTGCGTGCCCGATTCGCGGCGCGCGGTCAGCACGGTCGTGCCGAAGCTGGCGACGGTGATCTGCCGGCCGGCGCGGCGGGCCGCTTCATGGAGATAGAGCGACGACAGCGAGGCCATCGAACTGACGATCACGGTCTGGCCATCGCGCAGGCAGGGCAGCAGCGCATCCATCACGCATTTGTGGCCGTTGACCGGCAGGGCGAGCAGCAGCACGTCCGAGGCTGCGCACAGCCCGGCCGCGTCGTCGGCGACTTCGACGGTCACTGAAAACGACTGGATGCCGCTGGCCTCCAACGCCTGCGTGCGCAAGGCTTCTGCGCCCTGGCCGCCCGGCGACCACACGGTGACGCCGTGGCCCGCCTGTCGCAGCCAAGCCGCGCTGGCCAGCGCGATCGCCCCAGCGCCAGCGATGCCGACGTGGTACTTCTTGCCCGAAACCTCAGTCAACCTTGATCCCGCCCTGCTTGATCACCTTCGCCCAACGCTGGCTGTCTTCCGTCACGACCTTGCCCAAGGCAGCCGGGCCGCCACAGGTATTCACCGCGCCCAACTGGGCGAAGCGCTGCTTCGTCTCCGGCAGGTTGCACACCTCGACCAGCGCCGCCGACAGCTTCTCGACGCTCGCCGCGGGCATGCGCGCGGGCGCCATCACGCCGACCCAGACCGGCACTTCCATCCCCGGCAGGCCCGTGGCTTCGCCGATGGTCGGGGCCGAGCCCATGCTGGGAAGGGAAACCCGAGAGAAGGTGCCGAGCACGCGCGCCTTGCCGCTGGCGACCATGGGTTCGATCGAGGCCACGCTGGTGACGATGGCGGCCACCTGCCCGCCCAGCAGGTCCGTCATGGCGGGCGCGGCGCCCCGGTAGGGCACGTGCAGCAGGTTCGTGCCGCTCGCCTGCGCCAGCAGTGCCCCGGTCAGGTGCGACACGGTGCCGTTGCCGGTCGAGGCATAGGTCACCTGGCCCGGCCTGGCCTTGGCGTCGCGCAGCACGTCGGCCACCGTCTTGTAGGGGCTCTCGGTGCGCACGGACAGCGTCATCGGCGTGTCGGCCACCAGGGCCACCGGCACCAGCTCGTGCACCGGGTCGTAGGGGAGCTTGGGCTGCAGGTGGGGCGCGATCGTGATCGCGCCGCCGGTGGCCAGCAGTACCGTGGCACCGTCGGTTGCCTTGGCCACCGCGTCGGCTGCCACGATGCCGCCCGCGCCGGCCTTGTTGTCGATGATGACGGGCTGGCCCAGCTTGTCGGTGAGCTTGGCGCCCAGGTAGCGCGCGATCACGTCCTGCGCGCCGCCGGTGGCAAAGGGCACGACGATGCGCAGGGGCTTGTCGTTCTGCTGGGCCCACAGAGGCGTGGCGGCGAGGCCGGCGGCGGCCGCGAGGCCCAGGGCGAGGTGTTTCAGGCGCAGTTTCATGGTGTTCCAGGCGGTGCGAAAAACCTGTCGGACGGCAGGCGTTACCCGCGCAACACGCAGGTTACGTGCCCCGAGTCTAGAGTCTGCCGGCCAGGGCTTTCGCCCGGGCGCGATAATCCCGCGTTCCCGGCCGCTCCGAGCCGGGCTCTTGCCGAACCGCCATGAATCCCAGCTACAAACCCAGCGACGTCGAGTCCGCTGCCCAGGCGCAATGGAGCGCCGCCGACGCCTACCGCGTCACCGAGGACACGAGCCGCAAGAAGTACTACGCCTGCTCGATGCTGCCGTACCCCAGCGGCAAGCTGCACATGGGCCACGTGCGCAACTACACGATCAACGACATGCTCACGCGCCACCTGCGCATGAGCGGCTACAACGTGCTGATGCCCATGGGCTGGGACGCCTTCGGCCTGCCGGCCGAGAACGCGGCGCTGAAGAACGGCGTGCCGCCGGCCAAGTGGACCTACGAGAACATCGCCTACATGAAGGGCCAGCTCCAGGCCATGGGCCTGGCCATCGACTGGAGCCGAGAGATCGCCACCTGCGATCCGAGCTACTACAAGTGGAACCAGTGGCTGTTCCTGAAGATGCTCGAAAAGGGCATTGCCTACCGCAAGACCCAGGTCGTCAACTGGGACCCGGTCGACCAGACCGTGCTGGCCAACGAGCAGGTGATCGACGGCAAGGGCTGGCGCACCGGCGCCACGGTCGAGCGCCGCGAGATCCCGGGCTACTACCTGAAGATCAGCGACTACGCCGAGGAACTGCTCGAACACACCCAGCACAAGCTGCCGGGCTGGCCCGAGCGCGTCAAGCTGATGCAGGAAAACTGGATCGGCAAGAGCGAGGGCCTGCGCTTCGCCTTCACGCATGACATCAAGGGCGCGAGCGGCAAGCTGATCCAGGACGGCCGCATGTACGTGTTCACCACGCGAGCCGACACCATCATGGGCGTGACCTTCTGCGCCGTGGCGCCCGAGCATCCGCTGGCCGCGCATGCCGCCACGCTCGACCCCAAGGTCGCGGCCTTCATCGAGGAGTGCAAGAGCGGCGGCACCACCGAGGCCGAACTCGCCACGCAAGAGAAGAAGGGCGTGCCCACGGGCCTGACCGTCAAGCACCCGATCACGGAGGAGCAGGTGCCGGTGTGGGTCGGCAACTACGTGCTGATCGGCTACGGCGACGGCGCCGTGATGGGCGTGCCCGCGCACGACGAGCGCGATTTCGCCTTCGCCAACAAGTACGGCATCGAGATCATCCAGGTGGTGCTGGTCGACGACGAGCCGCACTTCGACTATCACAAGTGGCAGGACTGGTACGCGGACAAGCAGCGCGGCGTGACGATCAACTCCGACAACTTCAGCGGCATGTCGTACAAGGAGGCCGTGGCCGCCGTGGCGCATGCGCTGGGCCAGAAGGACCTGGGCGAACTGCAGACCACCTGGCGCCTGCGCGATTGGGGCGTGAGCCGCCAGCGCTACTGGGGCACGCCGATCCCGATCATCCATTGCGACGAACACGGCGCGGTGCCGGTGCCCGAAAAAGACCTGCCCGTGGTGCTGCCCACCGACTGCGTGCCGGACGGTTCGGGCAACCCGCTGAACAAGCACGAAGGCTTCCACGCTGGCGTGGTCTGCCCCGTCTGCGGCAAGCCCGCGCGGCGCGAAACCGACACGATGGACACCTTCGTCGATTCGTCGTGGTACTTCATGCGCTACTGCGATCCGAAGAACGACGAAGCCATGGTGGCCGGCGGCGCCGACTACTGGATGCCGATGGACCAGTACATCGGCGGCATCGAACACGCCATTCTTCACCTGCTGTACGCGCGCTTCTGGACCAAGGTGATGCGCGACCTTGGCCTGGTGAAGGCCGACGAGCCCTTCAGCAAGCTGCTGACGCAGGGCATGGTGCTCAACCACATCTTCTACAAGCGCAATGAAAAGGGCGGCAAGGACTACTTCCCGCCGACTGAAGTCACGACGGTGCTCGACGCGCAGGGCCGCATCATCGGCGGCACCACCGCCGACGGCACGAAGGTCGAGTACGGCGGCGTCGGCAAGATGGGCAAGAGTGAACGCAACGGCGTCGACCCGCAGGACCTGATCGAGAAATACGGCGCCGACACCGCGCGCCTGTACACCATGTTCACCGCGCCGCCCGAAGCCACGCTCGAGTGGAACGACGCGGCCGTCGAAGGCAGCTACCGCTTCCTGCGCCGGGTGTGGAACTTCGGTGCCGCGCAGGCGGAACAGCCTGTGACCCTGGGAGGGCCGCCGACGTACGGCAAGAATGCTCAGGCGCTGCGCCGCGAGGTGCACACCGTGCTGCGCCAAATCGACTACGACTACCAGCGCATGCAATACAACACGGTGGTGTCGGGCACGATGAAGCTGCTCAACGCGCTCGAGGGCTTTAAATCCGAGGGCACCCCGGGCGACTTGGCCGCCGTGAACGAAGGCTTCGGCATCCTGCTGCGCTGTCTTTACCCAGCCACGCCGCACATCGCCCAGCAGCTGTGGAACGAACTCGGCTACGACAAGGGCCTGGGCGGCCTGCTCGATGCGCCCTGGCCCGCGATCGACGTCGCAGCGCTGGTGCAGGACGAGATCGAACTCATGCTGCAGGTCAACGGCAAGCTGCGCGGCAAGCTCAGCGTGCCGGCCGGCGCATCGAAGGACGAGATCGAGAAGCTCGCGCTCGCCTGCGACGATTTCGTCAACTTCGCCGAAGGCGCGCCGCCCAAGCGCGTGATCGTGGTTCCCGGCCGTCTGGTCAACGTGGTCCTTTGAACGACTCAAGCATGAACACTCGCAATGTCTCGCTGCCGCGCCGCGGCTTTCTTCTTGGACTGACGGCGGCGGGCGCTTCGCTCGGCCTGGCCGGTTGCGGTTTCGAGCTGCGCAAGGCGCCTGTCTTCGCGTTCAAGACGCTGCAGGTGTCGGGCAACTCGGCCATGATCAACCAGATCCGGCGCGAGCTGCGGGCAACCGGCACGGTGACGGTGGTAACGCCTGACACGACCACCGCCGGTGGTTCGTCCCCGGCGCCGGCCGCCGACGTGGTGCTGGAGATCCTGAGCGAGGACCGCAACCGCATCGTGATCTCGACCAATTCGGCCGGCCTGGTGCGCGAGCTGCAGCTTCAGCTGAAGGTGCGCTTCCGCCTGCGCACGCCGGGTGGCAAAGACCTGCTGCCGGCCACCGACGTCTCGCAGACGCGCGACCTGAGCTTCAACGAAACCAACGCGCTGGCCAAGGAAGGCGAAGCCGACCTGCTGTTCCGCGACATGCAGTCGGACATCGCGCAGCAGCTGATGCGCCGCCTGGCGGCCGTCAAGGAACTCTGAGCCCGCGCGCTCCGGTCATTCCATTTCCATGCAACTTGCCAGCGCCCAGCTCGGGGCCCACCTGCAGAAGGGCCTGAAGCCGCTCTACACGATCCACGGCGACGAGCCGCTGCTCGCGCAGGAGGCGGCCGACGCCATCCGCACCGCCGCGCGCGCGCAGGGCTATACCGAGCGCAGCTCTTACACCGTGGCCGGCGCGCACTTCGACTGGAGCGCGGTGCTCGCGGCCGGGGGCTCGCTCTCGCTGTTCGCCGATAAGCAGATCGTCGAGATCCGCATTCCTTCGGGCAAGCCCGGCAAGGACGGCAGCGCGGCGTTGCAGCAGATGGCCGAGTCCGCGCCCGGCAACGACGGCACGCTCACGCTGGTGATGTTGCCGCGGCTGGACAAGGCCACGCGCACCGGCGCCTGGTTCTCGGCGCTGGAGAACAACGGCGCGAGCATCCAGGTCGACCCGATCGAGCGCAGCGCGCTGCCGCAATGGATCGCGCAGCGCCTGGGTCAGCAGGGCCAGCGCGTGATGCCCGGCGACGAAGGCCAGCGCACGCTGCAGTTCTTTGCCGATCGCGTGGAGGGAAACCTGCTCGCTGCGCACCAGGAAATCCAGAAGCTCGCACTGCTGCATCCGGCCGGCGAGCTGAGCTGGGAGCAGGTCGAAGGCGCGGTCAACAACGTGGCGCGCTACGACGTGTTCAAGCTCTCCGAAGCCGTGCTGGCCGGCAATCCGCAGCGTGTGGCACGCATGCTCGACGGCCTGCAGGCCGAAGGCGAGGCCGAAGTGCTTGTGCACTACACGATTGCCGAAGACATCCGCGCGCTCAAGCGCGTGAAGGACGCCATGGCCTCGGGCCGCCCGCTGCCGATGGCGCTGCGCGAGAACCGTATCTGGGGCCCGCGCGAGCGCGCCTTCGAGCGCGTGCTGCCGCGGCTGGACGACCGCATGCTGACCCGGCTGCTGCGCGCGGCGCATGTGGTGGACGGCATCGTGAAGGGGCTGAAACAGCCCGACTGGCCCGCCAGCGGCTGGCAAGCCCTGCAGCGGCTGGCGCTGATGCTGTGCCGCGCATGCAGCAGCGCGGCGGCCGCTCCTCGGCGCGCCTGATCCGCTTGGGCGCGATGGCTCGAGCCATCAAAAGGCCCATGTAAGCCGGGTCACAGGTCGGCGTGGGAAAATGAACACATGAATGCGTTCAACGTCAGCGAGCACATGCAGACACTGGGTCTGCAAGCCAAAGCCGCTGCATTCCTCATGGCCCGTGCGGATGCAGCTACCAAAAACATAGCATTGAAGGCGCTGGCCCAGCGCCTGCGCGAAGCCGGCCCGGTGCTGGCCGTCGCCAATCAGAAAGACCTGGAGCGCGCCACCGCTGCCGGTCTCTCGGCGCCGATGGTCGACCGCCTCAAGCTCACGCCCAAGGTCATCGAGACCGTGGCCCTGGGTTGCGAGCAGCTCGCCGGCATGGCCGACGTGATCGGTGAAATCATCGGCATGAAGCAGCAGCCCAGCGGCATTCGCGTGGGCCAGATGCGCGTGCCGATCGGCGTGTTCGGCATGATCTACGAGAGCCGGCCCAACGTGACCATCGAGGCGGCGAGCCTGGCCATCAAGAGCGGCAACGCGGCCATCCTGCGCGGCGGCTCGGAAGCCATCGAGTCGAACAAGGCGCTGGCGCTGCTGGTGTCGGAAGCACTGGCCGAAGCCGGCCTGCCTGTCGAGGCGGTGCAGCTGGTGCAGACCACCGACCGCGAGGCCGTCGGCCAGCTGATCGCCATGCCCGAGTTCGTCGACGTGATCATTCCGCGCGGCGGCAAGGGGCTGATCGAGCGCATCAGCCGTGACGCCAAGGTGCCGGTCATCAAGCACCTGGACGGCAACTGCCACGTCTACGTGGACGACACGGCCGAGTTCGACATGGCGCTGCGCATCGTCGACAACGCCAAGACCCAGAAGTACAGCCCGTGCAACGCCGCCGAAGGCCTGCTGGTGTCGGCTTCCGTGGCCGACGACTTCCTGCCCGAGATCGCCGCCATCTTCGCGGCCAAGGGCGTGGAAATGCGCTGCGACCCGGCTGCTGCTGCCATCCTGCGCGCCGACGAGGCGCTCGATCCGAAGGCCCGGGTGGTCGATGCGGTCGAGTCCGACTGGTCCGAGGAATACCTGGCCGCCGTCATCAGCATCAAGGTGGTGGCCGGCGTGGACGAGGCCATTGCGCACATCAACCGCTATTCGAGCCATCACACCGACGCCATCGTTACGCGCGACCATGTGCACGCACAGCGCTTCCTGCGCGAGGTCGATTCGGCCAGCGTGATGGTCAATGCGAGCACGCGCTTCGCAGATGGCTTCGAGTTCGGGCTGGGCGCCGAAATCGGCATCAGCACCGACAAGTTCCACGCCCGCGGTCCGGTGGGCATCGAAGGACTGACCTCGCTCAAGTACGTGGTGCTCGGGCAGGGCGAAGTCCGGACCTGATCCGATGCGCCCGCGTGCGGTCTTGTCATTGGGGCGGCCATCCCCAAATCCTACAATTCCGCTCCACCTTTAAGCACAAAACCAACAAGGCCGCCGCATGGTTCCGCATCTCGTCACCGCCCTGACCGGCCCGATCAACGAACTGGAGCAGCGGGTGCTCGACTCGATGCCCGCCATCGAGCGCTGGTTCCGGCTCGAGTGGATGGAGCACACGCCGCCGTTCTACAGCGCCGTCGACATCCGCAACGCCGGCTTCAAGCTGGCCCCGGTCGACACGAATCTGTTTCCGGGCGGCTGGAACAATCTCACGAAGGAGATGCTGCCACTGGCGGTGCAGGCCGCGCAGGCGGCCATCGAAAAGATCTGTCCGGAAGCGCGCAACCTGCTCGTCATTCCGGAAAATCACTCCAAAAATACCTTTTATCTCGCCAACGTCGCGCAACTTGTGCGCATCTTTCATATGGCGGGGCTCAATGTGCGCATCGGGTCGATCGACCCGGCCATCAAGTCGCCCAAGAAGATCGAACTGCCGAACGGCGAGACCGTGACGCTCGAACCGGTGGTGCGCAGCAAGCGCCGCCTGGGCCTGAAGAACTTCGATCCCTGCACAATTCTGCTCAACAACGAGCTTTCTGCGGGAACGCCCGGCATCCTCGAAGACCTGCACGAGCAGTATCTGCTGCCGCCACTGCATGCAGGCTGGTCGGTGCGACGCAAGAGCAACCACCTGCACAGCTACGAGGAACTGTCCAAGCGCCTCGGCAAGCTGCTGGGCATCGACCCGTGGCTCATCAACCCGATCTATGCGCGCGCCGAAGGCGTGGACGTGGCCGAAGGCCGCGGCATCGACGTGCTGACCAGCCATGTGGACGCGGTGCTGACCAAGGTGCGCCGCAAGTACAAGGAATACGGCATCAACGAAAAGCCGTTCGTGGTCGTCAAGGGCGGCCACAGCGGCAGCGGCAGCCCGGGCGTGGTGACGGTGCGCGATGCCAAGGATGTCGAGGCGTTGATCGGCAAGCCGCGCGGCACCGCCAGCAGCGCCCCGGCCGCCAAGACCGGCGCCAGCCGCGAGCTGCGCGAACCCACCGAGCTGATCGTCCAGGAAGGCGTGCTCACCAACGAGCGCGTGCACAACGGCGTGGCCGAGCCGGTGGTCTACATGATGGATCGCTACGTGGTCGGCGGTTTTTACCGTGTGCATGCCGAGCGCGCCGCCGACGAGAACCTGAAGCTGCCGGGCGCGAGCTTCGTGCCGCTGGCTTTTTCTGAAAGTGCGCACTTGCCACAGCCAGGCGCCAAGCCTGGCGCCAGTGCACCCAACCGCTTCTACATGTACGGCGTGGTCGGCCGGCTGGCCATGGTGGCCGCCAGCTACGAGATGGAAGCGACCGATCCGGACGCCGAAATCTACGAATGATTGCCAGGGGCGGCTTGTGGCGGCTTGCGCCGACCACAGGCAACGGCAAAATAGCGGCCCCACAGCAACGGAAACAAAAGGGCGGGAGGGTGACGCAGGTGGACTAAAGTTCACACTTGCCTCACCCCGGCGTGTCTGACGCGTCGATTCCAGCAGCCTGCCCTTTTCCCATCGACTTCGTGTCAGCCCCCAAAAATATCTCAGCCGGCCTCATCGTCGGCGCCATCGGCGTCGTCTATGGCGACATCGGCACCAGCGTGCTGTATGCCGTCAAGGAAGTGTTCGGCCACGGCCACGTGCCGTTCACCATCGAGAACGTCTACGGCATCCTCTCGATGTTCTTCTGGACGCTCACCGTCATCGTCTCCATCAAGTACGTCGTGCTCGTGCTGCGCGCCGACAACGAAGGCGAGGGCGGCCTCGTCGCCATGCTGGCGCTGGCCTCCCGCGCGGTGGCCGACAAGCCCAGGCTGCGCCACCTGCTGCTGGTGGTCGGCATCTTCGGCACTTCGCTCTTCTATGGCGACGGGGTCATCACCCCGGCCATCTCGGTGCTCTCTGCGGTCGAGGGCCTGGAAGTGGTGTCGCCGCACTTCACGCACTACGTGATTCCGCTCACGCTGGTCGTGCTGTTCTGCCTCTTCGTGGTGCAAAAGCGCGGCACGGCGGGCATCGGCAAGTTCTTCGGGCCGGTCACGCTGGTGTGGTTCCTGGCGATTGCCGTGCTCGGCGTGTCGCAGATCCTGCATCACCCCGAGATCCTGAAGGCGCTGAATCCGTTCTATGCGCTGAAGTTCATGTGGGACAACCCGGGCACCAGCTTCATCCTGCTGGGCGCCACCGTGCTGTGCGTGACCGGCGCCGAGGCGCTGTACGCCGACCTGGGCCACTTCGGCAAGAGCCCGATCCGCATCGCGTGGTTCTCGGTCGTGATGCCGGCGCTGACGCTCAACTACTTCGGCCAGGGCGCGCTGCTGCTGGAGAACCCCGAGGCGGTGAAGAACCCGTTCTTCATGATGGCGCCCGAATGGGCGCTCATTCCGCTGGTGCTGCTGGCCACGGCGGCCACGGTGATCGCGTCGCAGGCCCTGATCACGGGCGCCTTCAGCGTCACGCGCCAGGTCATCCAGCTGGGCTACCTGCCGCGCCTGAACATCGAGCACACCAGCGTGCGCACCGCGGGCCAGATCTACATTCCGCTGGTCAACTGGGGCCTGTTCGTGGCCATCGTGCTGGCGGTGGTCATGTTCCGCTCGTCGAGCAGCCTGGCCGCGGCCTACGGCATTGCCGTGACCACCGACATGCTGATCACCACGGTGCTGACCTTCTTCGTGATCCGCTACGCGTGGAAGCTGCCGCTGGCGCTGTGCATCGCGTCGACCGCAGTCTTCTTCGTGGTCGACTTCCTGTTCTTCGCATCGAACCTGCTCAAGCTGTTCGAGGGCGGCTGGTTCCCGCTGCTGATCGGCGGCTTCGTCTTCACGCTGATGATGACGTGGAAGGAAGGCCGCCGCCTGATGGGCGAGGCGCAGCATGCCGACGCGATCGACCTGAAGTCCTTTCTCGGCTCGGTGTTCGTGAGCCCGCCGGCGCGTGTCGACGGCACGGCGGTGTTCCTCACGGCCGAACCGGGCACCGTGCCCAATGCGTTGCTGCACAACCTGAAGCACAACAAGGTGCTGCACGAGCAGAACATGTTCGTCACCGTGCGCAACCACGAGGTGCCGTGGATTCCGATGGACAAGCGCATCGAGATCGAGGCGCTCGGCCACCACTGCTGGCAGATCATCGTGCACTACGGCTTCAAGAACGACATCGACCTGCCGCGCGCACTCGAAAACGCGCGCATGCGCGGCTGCCAGCTGGAACCGATGACGACCAGCTACTTCCTGTCGCGCGACGTCGTGATCCCGACGCTTGGCAGCGGCATGGCACCGTGGCGCGAGAAGCTGTTCGCGCAGATGCACCACAACGCGAGCGGGGCGGCTGCGTTCCTTGGGCTGCCGAACAACGCGGTGGTGGAGCTGGGCTCCAAGATCGAAATTTGAGGCGCTGGGCAGGGCGCCTCAGTCGAATTCCCCCGGCCGTTCCTTCGCGAGCCCTTCCACGTGCGAGGCGATCGCGCCCGGCGTGGTGAACCAGATCTCGCCCCGGTCGCGCGCCTGCGCCAGGTGTGCGAGCGCGGTGCGCAGGTGCCGCAGCCGGTAGGGCTGGCCCACGATGTACGGATGCAGCGCCAAGCCCATCACCAGCGGCTGCGTGCGCGACTGTTCGAGCATCTCCTCGAAGTTGTCGATCACCATCGCGCTGAAGTCCTTCGCGTCCATCAGGCGGCCGATGATCATCGGGATGTCGTTGAGCTCCTGCGGATACGGCACCGACCACAGCGAGCTACCGCCGCGTGTGCGCATGCGCAGCGGCTGGTCGTCGTGGCACCAGTTGAGCGTGTAGCTGTAGCCGGTCTCGGCCAGCAGGTCGGGCGTGACGGTGCTTTCCGAAATCCATGGCGAGAGCCAGCCGGCAGGCGCTTGCCCGCTCTCGCGCAACATGCGTTCGCGGCAGCGCTGCAGCAGCGCGCGCTCGTGCACCTCGTCGAGCACGCCCTGGCGTTCGGCGTTGCTGTGCCCGTGGCCGATCAGTTCGTCGCCGCGCGCCACCAGCGCCTGGACCAGCTCGGGGCAGTGGTCGTACAGCGCGGTGTTGACGAGCGCGCTGGTGGGCAGTGCAAGCGCGTCGAACAGCTCAAGACAGCGCCACGCGCCGACGCGGTTGCCGTACTCGCGCCAGCCGTGGTTGAGCACGTCGGGCTGCGGCGAGGCCGGGCCGATGCATGCGCCCAGCCCGTCGCCAAAGGCAAAGTGCTCGACGTTGAAGCCGATGTACACCGCCAGTCGCGCGCCGTTCGGCCACACGTAGTCGGGCCGCCGCGTGATGGGCCGGTAGTCGAAGCGGTCGTGCGTGGGAAGCCGGTCGGGCCAGCGTGTCGTCATGCCGATGGCCTCACAGCACGGCGAGGCCGGCGCGCACCAGCAGCCATTCGGCGCTGTCGTTCCACACGTCCATCTGCACGATCAGGCCGTGGCGCACCACGTAGCGGTCGACATAGCGATTGCCTTCGAAGGCCGTGCCGTCGGGCCATGCGCCGTAGAGCGTGCCGAGGCTGTAGACCACCGTTTCTTCAGGCGTGCCGCCGGCCACCGTTTCGGTGCGCTCGATCTTCTTCTTGACCCATGCATAGCGCTTCGCATTGAAGGCCGAGGTGTCGCCGGGCGCCTGCATCGGGCGGTTGCCGGTGAAGCGGATGCGGATGTCGGGTGCGGTGAAGCGGGAGGCCGACTGCGGGTCGGGGATCATCACCAGGCGAAGGAACTCGTCGACCACGGCGGCGGGGTCGAGCGCGGGGTTGCTTTGCTGCGAAACGGATGCGTCCACGGGGTTCTCCAATCTTGCTGGGCCATGGCGGTGCACGGCGGGGTGTCGCGACTGCGTTCGTGCAATTCCCGTGCCTGATGGTTGACATTATGGAATTCAGATTGTTGACCATCTGGTGCTGTCGGCCTCCCGGCACAATCGCCCGATGCGATTCCTCAAGCCCGGCCGGACGCATGAAGAAAAGGCCCCGGCCGGCAAGGACATCGCCGCTTCCGGCAACATCGCGCCCGATATCCCGGTGGCAGCCGCCGCTCCCGGCACCGCAAGAAAGAACGCCTGATGAAAAACATCCTCTTCGTCGCCGATCCGCTCGATCACTTCAAGATCTACAAGGACACGACCTTCTCGATGATGCGCGAGGCCCAGCGCCGCGGCCACCGCATCGCGGCCTGCCTGCCGCAGGACATTCAGTGGAAGTCGGGCGGCGTGGTCACGGCCACGGTGCAACAGATCACGCTGACCGGCGACCCGAAAGATTGGTACAGCGTCGACATCACCGAGGCCAAGGCGCTGAAGGACTTCGACGCCGTGTTGATGCGCAAGGACCCACCCTTCGACGCCGAATACATCTACGCCACGCACCTGCTGGAGCAGGCCGAGCGCGAGGGCGCGCAGGTGGTGAACAAGCCGCGCGCGCTGCGCGACCACCCCGAGAAGCTCGCGATCATGGAGTTTCCGCAGTTCACCACGCCCACGCTGGTAACGCGCAGCTCGCAGGCCGTGCGCGACTTCCACGCCGAGCACGGCGACATCATCCTGAAGCCGCTCGACGGCATGGGCGGCATGGGCATCTTCCGCGTGCGGCAAGACGCGCTGAACCTCGGCTCCATCGTCGAGACGCTCAACAAGGACGGCGCCGAGACGATCATGGTGCAGCGCTTCGTGCCCGAGATCGTGCAGGGCGACAAGCGCATCCTGATCATCGCGGGCGAGCCGGCGCCCTTCGTGCTGGCGCGCATTCCCCAGGGCACCGAAGTGCGCGGCAACCTGGCGGCGGGTGGCAAGGGCGTGGCGCAGCCGCTGACCGCGCGCAACCGCGAGATCGCCGAGACCGTGGGCCGTGCGCTCGCGCCGCGCGGGCTGCTGCTGATCGGGCTCGACGTGATCGGCGACTCGGTGACCGAGATCAACGTGACCAGCCCGACCTGCTTTCAGGAAATCACCGAACAGACCGGCTTCGACGTGCCGGCGATGTTCATCGATGCGCTGGAAGAGACCCTGCGCAAGCAGGGCCGCTGACGCAGCAGCAGGTCAGAAGTCGATGGTGCCGCTCACCGCGAAGGTGCGCGGTGCACCCAGCACCAGGTAGTTGCTGCCCTGCGTGCCACCCACCGAGGCCCAGTACGACTTGTTGAACAAGTTGTCGATGCGCGCACGCAGCGTGAGCGCACGACCGTTGCCGAGGTCGACCAGGTAGCGCGCGCCGATGTCGAAGCGCGTCCACGACGGTATCGACTGCGTGTTGGTGGCGTTGGCGTACTGCTTCGAGGTGTACAGCACGCGTGCGTTCAGCGACAGGTTGCGCACGCCGGGCACGTCCCATTCGGCGCCGAGATTGGCCTGCTGCTTGGCCACGCCGATGGCGGTGAGGCCATCGGTCGCGCCGCCTTGCGTGTTCTTCTGCTTCGCGTCGAGCAGCGTCAGGCCACCGAGCAGGCGCAGGCCCTTGGTGGGCTGGCCGAACACCGAGAACTCGAGGCCCTGGTTGCGTTGCTTGCCGTACAGGCCGTAGGTCTGGCCCGAGTAGTAGTAGGTGGGCTGGTCGGTGGTGAAGAACGCGGCGCTGGCGCCGAGCGTGCCGCCGTCGTACTTGACGCCGACTTCCTTCTGCTTGGCCTGGTAGGGCGCGAAGATTTCGCCAGCGTTGGTGACGGGGCGGTTGTTCACGGTGGTGCCCGCGACGTTGCCCTTGACGAGGCCTTCGATGTAGTTGGCGTAGGCCGACACGGTCGGCGTGATCTTGAACACGACGCCGGCCACCGGCGTGGTCTTGCTCTTGTCGTAGGTGCTCGTCTGCTTGAGCGTGGTGTAGGCGAAGCTGGTTTGCTCGATAGTCTGGCGGCGCGCGCCGAGCGTGACGAGCAGGCGGTCGTCCATGAAGGACATGGTGTCGGCGATGGCCACGCTCGAGGTGTCGATCTTGTCGGTCAGGCGCGGGTCTTCCAGCGTGTTGCCGGTGAAGGCGTTGGCGACCGGGTATGCCGTTGCGTACGGTGCGTAGATGTTGTTGCGGATGGTGCCGCGCGAGATCGTGTACGCGTTGTCGCGGTCGTTGCTGTACTTGGCGACCGAGGCCACCACAGTGTGCTTCACCGGGCCGGTCGCGAAGTTGCCGCGCACGCCGAGTTCAGCGGTGCCGATGCGGTCCTTGCGGGTGTTGCTGAAGCGCGTGTTGCTGGTGTTGCCGAACGAGTCGGTGAGCGTGGGGTTCGACAGCACGTTGTCTTCGTCGCTGCGGCGCACGCCGCCGGCGGCCCAGGCCGTGATGTTGTCGGTGATGTCGACTTCGCCGCGGAAGGTGGCGAACTTGTCCTTTTCCTTCGAGTAGGTCCAGGGCTGGGCGAAGTTGGTGCGGGCGTCGGGTGCGCGGGGAATCGGCAGCGTCGAAGAGGGCGTCAGGCTCGGGCGGCCGTCCTTCAGGTCGTAGTCTTGGTAACCGAAGTCGGCCGACAGGCGCACATTGCGGTTGTGCCAGTCGAGGCCCACGCCGAAGGCGCTGAGCTGCTGGCTTTCGTTCTTCACGCCGGTGCCTCCCTCGCGGCGCACGGCATTCACGCGAATGCCCAGGCTGTCGTCGGGACCGAAGCGGCGCGCCAGGTCGAGGTTGACGAAGCCCTGGCCGCCGGTCTGCACGCCGAAGCCGACACGGGTGAGCGGCTCGTTGGGCGCGCGCTTGGGCAGCAGGTTGATCGCGCCGCCGATGCCGCTGCCGCCGGGCGCGGCGCCGTTCAGGAAGGTGTTGGCGCCGCGGAATACTTCCACGCGCTCGAAGAATTCAGAAGCGATGTACTGGCGCGGCAGCATGCCGTAGAGGCCGTTGTACGAGACGTCGTCCGAGTAGACGGGGAAGCCGCGCACCACGTACAGCTCCTGGAAGTTGCCGAAGCCGCGCGCCTGGCGCACCGACGGATCGTTCAGCAGCACGTCGGCCACGCTCTTGGCCTGCTGATCCTGGATCAATTCGTTGGTGTAGTTGGTGCTGGAGAACGGCGTGCTCATCATGTCCTGGTTGCCCAGGATGCCGACCCGCCCGCCGCGCGCCACCTGGCCGCCCGCATAGGGCTTGGTCAGGCCTTCGGCCGATGCATCGGCGCTGGCTTCCACGGTCACCGTGGAGAGCGTGCCGCTGGCCGATGCCGCAGCCGGCTCGGCAGTGGTGGTTTGGGCAATGGCGGCCACGGTGTTGAGCGCGAGCAGCGACGCGACCACGGTCGGCCGGAGGAAGAAACGGGGAGCGGGCATGGACGATCCAGATAAGATGCAAATGAGAACGGTTATTGTTCACTCGATTGCATCCACCTGTTGATACTTTCTTGCAATGTTGCAAAAAAGTGTCAGTCGAAAGGCCTCACTCCTGAATCAGAACCCGGATCGCTGCCCGTCCACGAACACATGCAGCTCGCCCGGCGCGAAGGGCGTCCAGGTCTCGTTGGTGGTCAGCGGCGCGGTGACGACCACAGCCACGCGGTCGTTGGGCGTGGTGTGCTGCGCGAAGTCGATTTCCACATCTTCGTCCGACAGCTGCGCGGTCACGAAGGGGTGGCGGCGCTCCACGTACCAGAGGTTGGTCGAGGCATGCGCCCACAGCGCCTGCCCGTTGGACAGCATGAAGTTGAAGGTGCCGTGGCTCGCGAGCTGCGGCGCCAGTTCGCGCAGCGTGAGCGTCAGCTCTTCGATGCTCGGCACGCCCGCATGCGACTTGGCCAGCTCCTGCATGATCCAGCAGAAGGCGTGTTCGCTGTCGGTGTTGCCCACCGGATGAAAGTTGCCGTGCAGGCGCGGACGGAATTCCTTCAGATCGCCGTTGTGCGCGAACACCCAGTAGCGCCCCCACAGCTCGCGCACGAAGGGGTGGCAGTTCTGCAGATTGACCTCGCCCTGCGTTGCCTTGCGGATGTGCGCAACAACGTTGCGGCTCTGTATGGGGTAGCGCCGGATCAGCTCAGCCACCGGCGATTCGCTCGCCGGCTGGTGGTCGACGAAGTGGCGCAGCCCGCGGTCCTCGAAGAACGCGATGCCCCAGCCGTCGGCGTGGTGGTCGGTGCGGCCGCCGCGTTGCGCGAACCCCGTGAAGCTGAAGGTCACGTCGGTCGGCGTGTTGCAGTTCATCCCTAGCAATTGGCACATGGCTGCGATTAGACCGCGATTCCCCGCCCGCTTTGCCCGCCGCTCCGCTTACCCGAGCGTCAAACCGCCGCTAGCGGATGAATTTGCCTTCCTTCGTGACGCGCACCATCTCGATGAAGCGCGAACCCGTGTTGCTGGTGCCGGTGAAATCGATCTCCATGCCGCCGATGCGCAGCTTCATCGCCTTCAGCGTGGCATGCAGCTTTGCGCGCGTCAGTTCGCGGCCGGTGCGGCGCAGGCCCTCGAGCATCACGAGCGCATTCACATAGCCTTCGTAGGCCAGGTAGCCCATGTCCACCTTGGCGCGTTCGGTCAGCTGGCGGAACTCGCGCGCGGTGGCGTCGACCTCGCTCCAGGGGTAGGGCACGATCTGCGAGATGGCCAGCCCGCTGGTCTTGTCGCCCACCAGCTTGGCCGTGACGTCGCCCGGCACGATCGACATGCCGTAGTACATCTGGCGCCCGCCCGCGGCCCAGGCGGCCTTCATCACTTCGCCGCCGATGCCGCCGCCCAGGTACATGATCACGGCCTGCGCCTTGCTGTCGGCCAGTGCCTTGCCCGCCGCCTCGTTGGTCGTGCCGTCGCCCTTGACCGCCACCGCGGCCTCCGGTGTCAGTTTCAGCGTGGCCAGCGCGGCTTCGACCAGCTTGGCGACTTCCGCGCCGCCCGGGTTGTCGAGGTAGGCCACGGCGATGCGCGAGACGCCGATGGTCGTCAGGTGCTGCACCAGCGCCTGGGCTTCGCGCGCGAAGGTGGCGCGCACGAAATAGCCGGCGCCGCCGACCTTCTCGCGGGCCGAGTCCGACACCGCATAGCCGCCCACCGTTGGCGCGCCGCTCTGGTTCAGCACCTTGGCCCCTGCGGCGGTGGTGGCCGAGCCGACACAGCCGAAGAAGGCGAAGACGCGATGCTCAGCCAGCAGCTTCTCGTAGTTGGCAACTGCCTTCTCGGGCTTCAGCTCGTCGTCGAGCGACACCAGCCTGATCTTGCGGCCCGACAGCCCACCCTGCGCATTGACTGCATCGAAGGCCAGTCCGGCCCCGGCCATCACGACCTTGACCGGCACGCCCAGCGGACCGCTCAGGATGCCGGTGTGGCCGAGGACGATTTCACCGTCGGTGACGCCGTTCTCGGCGGCTTGGGCCGGGACGGAGAAATGGCCGAGTCCGGCCGCCGCCGCTGCCGAGGCGGCAATGAAATTTCTGCGATGCATGGGACCATTTCGCTATTGATACAACTGATAACAATTGGATGCGAAACCGTCATGCTCCACCGCCCGGGTTTACCCCGTGTTGCGCGCCGGCCCTTGGCGCAACTGCCAGGCCGCACAAACCGCCAGCGCGCAGAGCCCGGCCAGCATCGCGAACACTTCGTCGAACGCCGCCAGCCGCGCCGGGCTGCTCATCGGATTGGCCAGTGAATCGCCGTGCGCCGCCAGCCGCCACTCGAGCACGATGGCGCATAGGCTCACGCCGGCCGCGCCGCCCAGCATGCGCACGAAGTTGATGGCGCTCGCGCCCTGCGGGATCAGCGGCTTGGCCAGCGGCCGCATCGAGCCCAGGTTGAGCGAGGGCAGGATGAAGCCCAGCCCGATGCGCCCGATGATCGCGAAGGCCACCAGCAGCCACAGCGCGCTGTCGAGCCGCAGCACCATCATCAGCGCGAACGAGGCCGCCAGCAGCACGAGGCCGATGGTCACCAGCACCCAGGTCGGATGCTTGTCGGCCAGCCGGCCCACGCCGGCGATGGTCAGTGCCAGCACGATGCCCGCCGGCAGCAGGATGGTGCCCACGTGCGATGCAGAGAGATGCAGCCCCACCTGCATGTACACCGGCAGCAGGTAGGTCGAGCCGAACAGCGCCGTGCCGTAGATGAAGGCGACCACGCTGCCCATCGCGAACTGCCGGTACTGGAAGAGCGCCAGGTTCATCAGCGGCGTGCCGCCCGAGGCCGCGAGCCGTCGCTGCCACCACACGAACACGCCGAACGCCACCAGCGCACCGGCCAGCAGCAGGCCCGCCTGCAGCGGTGAATCGCCGCGCAGCGCGACCAGCCCGTTCAGCAGGCACAGCGTGCCGACCGTGCCCAGCGCCAGCCCGCGCGCGTCGAGCCCGCTGCCGCGCACCGCGGCCACGCCGCCGGGTGCGGTCTTGGGCACGAACTTGTAGGCCAGCCAGAGCGAGGCCAGGCAGAACGGCACCACCATGAAGAAGATCGAGCGCCAGCCGAACAGGTCGACCAGCACCCCGCCGATGCTCGGCCCGATGGCCGGCGCCAGCACCACGCCCATGCCGAAGATGCCGCTCGCGCGCCCCTGCTCGTGCGGCTCGAAGGCGCGCAGGATGATGATGGCCGGAATGGGCTGCACAACCCCCGCCGCAAGCCCTTCGGCCACGCGCGCGAACAGCACCAGCGAGAAATCGTTGGCCACGCCACCCACAATGCCGCCCGCGAGCAGCAGCAGCATCGTGCCCACGTACGTGCGCCGGTAGCCGTAGCGCGACAGCAGCCACGGCGTGGTGAGCATCGACACCGTCATCGCCACCATGAAGCCCGAGCTCACCCACTGCGCGCGCTCCTGGCCGAGCGAGAAGTGATGGCTCATGCCCGGGATCGCGACGTTGACGATGGTCGAGGACATGATCGACGCCATCGTGCCCACCATCACCGACAGCAGCAGGTACCAGCGGTAGCGTTCGCCATAGCGCTCGCGCAGCGAGCCGATGGAAGGCGGGGCCGGCGCGATCGCGGCTTCGGGAGTCTGTGGGGAGGTCATGGGGCGGCGGAATGTCTCGGGGTCCGTCGTCCTACAAGCATATCGGTCTTTGCACGGCCGGGGCTGCGCGAGGCAGCCGCACAATGCATCCGCTGTCCCCTCCGCGTCAAGAAAATCAAGACAAGAACATGGACTCTTCACCCGACGAACAAGCCAATGCCCCGCAGGCCTCCATCGAGCCCGAAGGCGCGCCCACGCTCGCGGCCGAACTGGCCTCACCGACCGTCAGCCGCGCCTATCGATGCCAGTGCGGCCGCCCCGTTTTCCTGCGCAACAGCGAATGCCTGGCCTGCCACACGCCGCTGGGTTACGTGATCGACCGGCTCGGAGTCATGCCGCTCGCACCGGCCGTGGGCGAGGGCGCGCAGCCCGACACCTTCACCGTATTCGGCGATCCGCACGGCAACACCTACCGCCGCTGCGCGAACCTCATGACGCCGGCCGCCTGCAGCTGGATGGTGCCCGCCGCGCGCGACGGCGAACAACTGCCTCCCGATACCCAGGGCCTTGCGCCGGGCTACTGCCTGGCCTGCAGCGTCACGCGCACCATCCCCGATCTCTCGGTGGAGAGCAACGGCGGCTTCTGGCGCAAGCTCGAAACCGCCAAGCGCCGGCTCATCTCGCAGTTGCTTGCGCTCGGCCTGCCGGTGGTGAGCCGCCATGCCGACCCGGTGCATGGGCTGGCCTTCGATTTCCTCAGCAACATGCCGGGCGGTCCGCACGTGATGACCGGTCACGAGCACGGCGTGATCACCCTCAACGCAGAAGAAGCCGAAGACGCCGTGCGCGAGCGCATCCGCGCCGAGATGCGCGAGCCCTATCGCACGCTGCTCGGCCACTTCCGCCATGAGATCGGCCACTACTACTGGGACCTGCTGGTGCTGCCCACGCCGTGGATCGACGACTTCCGCGCGCTCTTCGGCGACGAGCGCGCCGACTACGCCGCCGCGCTGCAGACGCACTACGAGCAGGGCCCGCCGCCCGACTGGGCCGACCGCTTCGTGAGCAGCTACGCGAGCACCCATCCGTGGGAAGACTGGGCCGAGACCTGGGCTCACTACCTGCACATGGCCGACACCGCAGACACAGCCATGAGCTTCGGCGTCGACGCGACCAACGTCGAGCTCACGAGCGACCTGTTCACTCTCGACGACCTGTGGCAGCCGGAAGATCCCGATGCCGGCAAGTTCCTGGACTTCATCAACGGCTGGGTGCTGCTCACCAACGTGCTCAACGAGTTGTCGCGCAGCATGGGCCAGCCCGACTACTACCCCTTCGTGCTGCCGCGCGTGGCGGTGGGCAAGCTGCAGTTCATTCACCGCGTGATCACGCAGCAGCGGCCGGGCGATGCGCCGACGATGGTGGTGGCCGGCGATGTGGCCGACCCTGCACCCGAGCAGGTGCAATCACAGGCGCAATCGCAATCTCAGTCGCAGAACCCCGGTCAGCCTTGAGGCGGCAGTGCGCCCGTCGCGCAGCGCATGCAGATGCACGCCAGCCCGCGCATGTCTTCCGGCAGGTTCGTGAGCGGCGCTTGGCTGAAGTCGACCTGCATGCACCAGCAGGGCGGCTGCGTTTGCCCCGTCTCTCGTTCGATTTCCATCGCGCAGCGGTTCGGCTCGCCGCACAGCGGACAGCGCGTGGCGTCGATCAGACCCGGGACTGCCGCCAGAGTCGTCATGCGATCTCGAAGGCCGGCAGCTTCTTCGGCACGGCCACGTTCTGCAGCGTCACGTACACCGGCAGCCCGCCGCTGTAGGCCGGATAGTCCTCGCCCTCGATCAGCGGTAGCAGGTAGCGGCGGCACTTCTCGGTAATGCCGTAGCCGTCGTCCGAAATGAAATCGCGCGGCATCGGCTTCTCGACATTGGCGACGGATTCGAGCGGCGCGCTGCCGATGCGATAGGCATACGGCACGTCGGACATGCGCTCGATGGTCGGCATCACCGCGTTGCGGCCTTCCAGCGCCAGCTCCACCGCGCGCTGGCCCAGCTCGTAGGCCTGCTTCACGTCGGTCGCCGAGGCGATGTGGCGCGCCGCGCGCTGCAGGTAGTCGGCCACGGCCCAGTGGAACTTGTGGCCGAGCGCTTCCTTGACCATCTGCGCCACCACCGGCGCGGCTCCGCCGAGCTGCGCATGGCCGAAGGCGTCGCGCGTGCCCTGCTCCGCGAGGAAGGTGCCGTCGGGGTGATGGCAGCCTTCGGACACCACCACCGAGCAGTAGCCGTGCTGCTTCACCAGCTCATCGACACGCGCGATGAAGCGCGCTTTGTCGAATTCGATCTCAGGGAACAGCACCACTACCGGAATGCCCTGGTCCGCCGCAAGGCCGCCTGCCGCGGCGATCCAGCCTGCGTGCCGGCCCATCACTTCGAGCACGAACACTTTGGTCGACGTTGCCGCCATCGAACGCACGTCGAACGAAGCCTCGATGGTCGACACCGCCACGTACTTCGCGACCGAGCCGAAGCCCGGGCAGCAATCGGTCAGCGGCAGGTCGTTGTCGATGGTCTTGGGCACGTGGATGGCCTGCAGCGCATAGCCCATCGACTGCGACAGCTGGCTCACCTTGAAGCAGGTGTCGGCCGAATCGCCGCCGCCGTTGTAGAAGAAGTAGCCGATGCCGTGCGCCTTGAACACCTCGATCAGCCGCTCGTACTCGCGCCGGTTCTTCTCCAGCGACTTGAGCTTGTAGCGGCACGAGCCGAAGGCGCCCGAGGGCGTGCTGCGCAGCGCCGCGATTGCTTCGGCCGATTCGGCGCCGGTATCGATCAGCTCCTCGGTCAGCGCGCCGATGATGCCGTTGCGCCCGGCGTAGAGCTTGCCGATGCGGTCGGGGTGCCGGCGCACCGTCTCGATCACGCCGCAGGCCGACGCGTTGATGACCGAGGTGACGCCGCCCGACTGGGCGTAGAAGGCATTGAGGATGGGCATGCGCGGGATTCTCCCGCAGCCCTACGGCAGACGCCAGTGCCGGCGTGTCAGGATGTCAGCGGCTCTCGAAAACCGGCGGCCGCTTCTGCAGGAAGGCGCTCACGCCCTCGCGGAAGCTCGGGCGGTCGATCAGCTCGCGCTGGCGCTCGCTCTCGTAGTGCAGCTGTTCCTTCAGCGTGTGGTGCTCGGAGGCCTCGAAGGCTTCGCGCGCTTCGAGCACGGCATGCGCCGGCAGGCGGGCAAGGCGCTGCGCGATGCCCTTCGCCTCTTCAAGCAACTGCTCGTCGTCCACGCAGGCCCAGATCAAGCCCCACTGCACCGCGCGCCCCGCGCCCACACGCTCATCGAGCAGGGCCATGCCCATGGCGCGCGCCCGGCCGGCGCGGCGCGGAATGGCCCAGGTGCAGCCGAGGTCGGGCACGATGCCGAGCTTGGGTAGGAAGGGCAGGTAGAAATACGCGCTGCGTGCGGCGATGGTCACGTCGGCCGCCAGCGCCAAGCCCACGCCGGCACCGGCCGCAGGGCCGTTGACCGCGGCGACCACCGGCACCGGCAAGCTGCGCAGCGTTTCGATCAGCGGGTTGCTGAGCTCCTGCATCCACTCGGCTGTTTGCGTGCCGAGCGACTTGTCTTTTTCGCCCGGCGCCATCGCGCTCAGGTCGGCGCCCACGCAGAAGGCCTTGCCGGCGCCCGTGAGGATCACGGCGCGCACCGAGCGGTCGTCGCGTATGCGTTCAAGCGCATCACGCAGTTCGACCTGCAAGCCGTGCGCGATCGGGTTGAGCTTGGCGGGCAGGTTCAGCGTGAGCGTCGCGATGCCGTCGGCCAGTTCCTGGAGGATGAAGGGTTGTGTCGGTGCGTCGGTGCTCATGGGCATCGATGGTTCGGCGCACGCGAAGACCGGTCAAGCCGGGGACAACCCGTGGGGCAGAAGTCGCCAAGGCGACCATGTGCGCGAACGCGCGGGTAGCGGCATCGCGGCCGGCTGCGCATCCGACACCGTGATGCACGACGACTCCAGCGCCGACACCAGCACGCGCCGGTGGTCGGTGCTCTCGAAGCGGTCGCCGGGCTCCAGCACGATGTCGCGCGTATCGCGGTCGAGCGTGACCCAGACCGAACCGCTGCGGCATTCGATGCCCACGCCCGAGCCATCGGGCACGGTGAAGACAGAGCGTTTCGACAGGCTGACGTGGAAGCGGGATGGTTTGGAAGAAGAGGTGCTCATGGCAAGCTCCATTGCATTCGTGATACGAATGAATATAGTGAGCCGATTCCCCCTTTGCACACGGTCATTCGGAACTCGTTGCATGCCTCCAGAGAATGTGAAAGCCCCCGGCGCCATGAGCGGCGAGCTGCCGCCGCTCGAACTTCTGCGCAGTTTCGAGGCGGCCGCGCGCCGGCTGAGCTTCACGCTGGCGGCTGGCGAACTGCATCTGACGCAATCGGCCGTGAGCCGGCAGATCCAGCAGCTCGAAGCCAACCTGGGCGTTCTGCTGTTCGAGCGCCGCCACCGCGCGCTGGCGCTCACCGAGGCCGGCGGCGTGCTGCAGCGCGCCGTTACCGACAGCCTGGAGCGGCTGCGCGACGCCACGGCGCGGGTGCGTGCCAGCTCTGCACCGCGCCAGGTGGCGATCACCACCACGCCGGGTTTTGCGTCGATCTGGCTCATTCCCAAGCTGGCGCGCTTCACCGGCAGCCATCCTCAGGTCGACGTGCGCGTGTCGGCCACGCTCGACGTGCTCGATCTGGAAAGCAGCCGCATCGACCTTGCGGTGCGTTTCGTGCCCATTGGCCGCGGCATCGGAGCGGCGCTGTTCGAGGAGTCCGTGATCCCGCTGTGTTCGCCGCAGCTTGCCGCGTCGCTGCGCCAGCTGTCGGATTTCTCGAAGCTCACACTGCTGACCGTGGAATACCCCGACCACAGCGAAGCCCCTACCGCTGATTGGGAACCCTGGCTCAAGGTGATGGGGCTGGAAGACCTGCGCATGAAGAGCACGCTGCGCTTCACGCAGTACGCCGACGCCGTGGCCGCCGCTGTGGCGGGGCAGGGCGTGGTGATCGGCCGGCTGCCGTTGCTGAGCGAACTGGTGCGTGATGGCCGGCTCGTGGCGCCGCTCGGCGAGGGCGCCGCATCGCACCGCGGCTATTTCATCGAGATGTCGAGGCGCGCCGCGGGCAACCGCGACGCGCAGGACTTCGCGCAGTGGCTGCGCGACGAAGCCGAGGCCGCGCAGCGAAGCTGACTGACGATCAACCCGGCAGCAGCACCTTGTTGACGACGTGGATCACGCCGTTCGACTGGTAGACATTGGCGATGGTCACCATCGCCGTGCCGCCCTTGGCGTCGGTCACCATCACGTTGCTGCCGCTCATCGTCGCGGTCAGCGTGCCGCCGCTCGCGGTCTTCAGCACGGCCTTGCCGCCGCCTGCGTTGATGGCGCTCATGAGCGCCGGGCCGTCCATCCTGCCGGGCACCACGTGGTAGGTCAGCACCTTGGTCAGCGTGGGCTTGTTCTCGGGCTTGAGCAGCGTGTCGACCGTGCCGGCCGGCAGTGCGGCAAAGGCTGCGTTGGTCGGTGCGAACACGGTGAACGGGCCGGGGCTCTTCAGCGTGCCGACAAGGTCCGCGGCCTTCACTGCGGCGACCAGCGTCGTGTGGTCCTTCGAATTCACGGCGTTGTCGACGATGTCCTTCGTCGGGTACATCGCGGCGCCGCCGACCATCGGGTTCGTCGACGACATGCCGCCGCTGCTGCCGCCCATGCCGCCCGCGCAAGCGCCGAGCAGGACCGAAACGCCGACTGCAATCATGAGTTTTTTCATTGAAGGCTCCTGGAAAGAATGGTTCTTGAAGTTCTCTGCGGAAACCGCCGGCAGCTCGGAGGCGCGATGCGCTTGAGTCGAATACGGCGCGGCCGCGCAACTGGATTCACGCGTCGGCTTTGCGCCACAACCGCGCGTGCGGCGCTTGCGCATCACGAGCGCGCTCGACAGAATCCGCCCTTCGTTTTTCAGCAACAGTTTCTTTTCACCGCGCCTGGCGACGACCAACCTCCCGGGCGACAAACCAATTCAATGAACCGTTTCCTGAACACCTGACCCGCACACCGACCGCCCCGGCCGGACGTGCATCCACGCATCCGCCGAGGCCCATCGACAAAGGCCCCGCGCAGCCATTCGCCGGGGCTTTTTTGTTTTTCGGAGTGTGTGCACATGAGTGCTCAACGAAAGGCCCGCGACGACGACAAGCGTCTGGGCCGGTTTTACTTTTCGGTGCCGACTGCGGCACCTCGCAATCCAGTGGTGGCCGCGATGGCGCGCGGCGAATCGAGCCAGGGCGCGGGACGACACCTGCGTACGCACCGCGCGGAGCGGCGTGCGCAGAAGGTGGCGCTGCAGAAGGCTGCGCGCAGCCTGGGCGGGAGGGGCGACGATGCGTGAAGACATGGACAAGGTCATCGTCGAGCGGCCACGAGGCGGCTGGCGCGTGCAGGGCGATGGGCGCAAGTGGCGCAACAGCAAAGACCGGGGTTCGCACCTGGGCATGAAGCGTGGCCATGCCCACCCGAAGTGGCTCAGCGAAAACCTCGCGCCGCTCAAGCGCTGGTTGCACAAGCAGGTGCACCGGCCGTGGGACAAGGTGTATGCCGAACTCTGCAGCGGCATTGATCGCCGCAGCACAGTGCAGGCACACATCTTCGAGCACATCGACGACTTCGTCGAACGCGAGGCAGTGCTGCGCGATGGCGAGGTGTGGGTGCGGGCACGCTGGTGGAACGACGGCAGCCGCGCGCCACTGCATCAGGCTTCGCATGTCGAGTTGTTCGTGCATCCGGTCACCGGCATCCTGCTGCCCAACCGGCGTCTCACCCAGGCCCGGCAATGGGCTCGGGGCGAGAGCGACGAGCGGCGTGGCAAGAAGCCGCATGCGTCCTTCATCGTGATCGACGATCTCAGGCAATGGCACTGCGTGAACGGCGACTGGTTCGAAATCACGCTGGCGCCCACGCCGCCGATGAAGGCCCCGGGTGTCTGGGAGAAGCGCTACGACGTGCTGCGACGGTGTTTCGTCACAACGTCCTGCGCATGGGGGCGGCCGGACTTCGGCGTGTCCAGCAATCAGGCCATGTACGGGCGACCGGATGTCTATGCGGCGACCAAGCGTCAACTCAGCCGCAAGGCTGTGCGGGCGCGGCTTGGCGAGGGTGCCTGATGCGGTGCGTGTTCGATCGCGCATGATGGAGGTGCAGCATCACCGCCGATGAAAGAAGCACCATGAGCATCACCGCCTCCAACTGGTTCGTCTGGGCCGCCCTGTCGGCCATCTTCGCCGCGCTGACAGCCATCCTCGCCAAGCTCGGCCTTGCCGGCGTCGACTCCGACATGGCCACGCTGGTGCGCACCGTGGTGATCCTTGTCGTGCTCGCGGCCTTCGTGCGCGCCACCGGCAAGTGGACGAACCCGCTGGAACTGTCGCCGCGCACCTGGCTGTTCCTCGTGCTCTCGGGGCTCGCGACCGGCGCGTCGTGGGTCTGCTACTTCCGCGCGCTCAAGGTGGGTGACGCCTCGCGCGTCGCGCCGGTGGACAAGCTCAGCGTCGTGCTGGTGGTGCTCTTCGCCGTGATGTTCCTCGGCGAGCGCCCTTCCGGCCGCGAATGGGCCGGCGTCGCGATGATCGCGGGCGGTGTGCTGATGCTGGCGATCAAGCGCTAGCCAGCTCGCGCCGGCGCCCGCGGCAGCACGAGGAACGCAATCGTGCCCGCGGCCAGCATGCCCGCCACCGTGAGGAACACCGCGCGGTACGGCTCGACCTCATGCGCCACGGCCCACGATGCCGCCACGCCGGTCGTCCACTGCATCAGCGAGACGCCGAGGAACATGGCCATGTTCATCAGCGCCATCGCACGCCCCGTCATGGCCGCCGGGTAGGCATTCTTGGTGTACGCGTACTGCAGCACGCTGTAGCCGGACAGCAGCCCGTAGACGATCGGCAGGCCAATGTCCACGATGCGCGAATGCGTGAGCGCCATCGCGCCGAACATCAGCGCACCGGCGAACGCGCATCCCATCATCCAGCGCGTGCGCCGCGCGCCGCCCGGGTCCATCCGGCCGAACAGCATCGGGCTGATCATGCCGGCGACGGTCATCACCAGTGCGACGTTGCCGCTGGCCACCAGCGAGAGGCCGTGGCGGTCGTGCAGCACCGGGCCGAGCCACAGGCCGCGCAGCGTAATGAAGGCCGCATACGACACGCATGCGAAGCACACCAGCCCCAACGTGTGGGGCATCGCGAACAGAGGCACCAGTTCGCGCACGGCCTTGCGCGGCGACTGGCGCTCGGCTGGCACGGTCTGCGGGTTCGCGAGTGCAGCGGGCTCACGCACGCGCCAGAAGATGACCAGCCACGAGAGCACAGCGAACGCGGCCAGCACTGCGTAGCCGGCGCGCCACGACGAAGCCTCGATCAGCAAGGCCAACGGCGTGCCGGTGAACAGGATGCCCAGGCCGGCCATGCTCATCACCAGCCCCGACATTGCGGTGAAGCGCGATGCATCGAAATGCCGCGCGATGAACACCGTGCAGGCCAGGAACGCAGGCGCGCAGCCGACGCCGATCAGCGCCTGCCCCAGCAGCAGCGCGTGGAAGTTCGGCGCCACCGCGCACAGCGCTGCGCCCGCGATGGCCAGGGGAAAGGCCGTCAGCACCGTGCGGCGCACGCCGAAGATGTCGATCGACACGCCCATCGCGAGCTGCATGATCCCGAAGGCGAAGTGGAAGGTGCCCGCCCACATGCCGAGTTGCTGGGGCGTCAGGCCGAAGTAGCCACTGAGTGGCGTGGCCATCATGGCACCGACGGTGCGGAAGGCCTGGCTCAGGGCGAAAGCCGAGGCCAGTGCCACGAGCATGGCAGCCGCCGAAGTCGACCAGCGAGGCGGAGGCGGCGATACCGCGTTCGTGTTCATCGAAAGGGAAGGATCGGGAGGGAGGGAGAGCGACGAATGCTAATGGCACGCCGCCCCTCATGCAGAACGGCGCCCTCGGGCGCCGTTCTTTTCATGCTTCAAGCCCGGCAGCGTGCCGGGCCTGGGTGGATCAGGCCTCGCCCTTCACCTTCAACCGCCACGCATGCAGCAGAGGCTCGGTATACCCGCTCGGCTGCTCGATGCCCTTGAACACCAGGTCCTGCGCCGCCTTGTAGGCCGACGAGGTCGTGAAGTTGCCGGCCATCGGCTGGTACAGCGCATCGCCCGCGTTCTGCTCGTCGACCACCTTGGCCATGCGCTGGAAGGTCTCGTCGACCTGCGCCTTGGTCACCACGCCGTGCAGCAGCCAGTTGGCGATGTGCTGGCTGGAGATGCGCAGCGTGGCGCGGTCTTCCATCAGGCCGACGTTGTGGATGTCGGGCACCTTCGAGCAGCCCACGCCCTGGTCGATCCAGCGCACCACGTAGCCGAGGATGCCCTGCACGTTGTTGTCGATTTCCTGCTGGCGCTCTTCGGCGGTCCACTTGGCATCGGCCGCGATCGGCACCTGCAGCAGCGCGTTGAGGATGTTGTCGCGCTCGGCATCGGCGTCGATCTTTTCCAGTTCCTGCTGCACGGCGGTCACGCTGACCTGGTGGTAGTGCAGCGCATGCAGCGTGGCGGCGGTGGGCGAGGGCACCCAGGCGGTGTTGGCGCCGGCCTTGGGGTGGCCGATCTTCTGTTCGAGCATGGCGGCCATCAGGTCGGGCATGGCCCACATGCCCTTGCCGATCTGCGCCTTGCCGCGCAGGCCGCACGAGAGGCCGACCAGCACGTTGTTCTTTTCGTAGGCGCCGATCCACGCGCTGGACTTCATGTCGCCCTTGCGGATCATCGGGCCGCCCTGCATGGCGGTGTGCATCTCGTCGCCGGTGCGGTCGAGGAAGCCGGTGTTGATGAAGGCGACGCGCGCGGCGGCCTCGGCGATGCAGGCCTTCAGGTTCACGCTGGTGCGGCGCTCTTCGTCCATGATGCCGAGCTTCACGGTGTTGGCGGGCAGGCCGAGCAGCTGCTCGACGCGGCCGAACAGCTCGCTCGCGAAGGCCACTTCGGCCGGGCCGTGCATCTTCGGCTTGACGATGTAGATGCTGCCGGTGCGCGAGTTGCCTTTGCGCTTCAGGTCGATGGTGGCGATGGTGGTGGTCACCACGGCATCGAGGATGCCTTCGGGGATTTCCTTGCCGCCTGCGTACAGGATGGCCGGGTTGGTCATCAGGTGGCCCACATTGCGCAGGAACATCAGTGAGCGGCCGTGCAGCTTGACGGGCTTGCCGTCGGCGCCGGTGTATTCGCGGTCGGGGTTCAGGCCGCGCGTGAAGGTCTTGCCGCCCTTGGCGACTTCTTCCGTCAGCGTGCCTTCGACAATGCCGAGCCAGTTCGAATACGCGACCACCTTGTCGGCCGCATCGACCACGGCCACCGAGTCTTCGAGGTCGAGGATGGTCGAGAGCGCGGCTTCGAGCACCAGGTCGCTCACGCCGGCGGCGTCGCTCTTGCCGATGGGCGTGCTGCGGTCGATGCGAATGTCGAGGTGAATGCCGTTGTGCTTGAGCAGCACCGACGACGGCGCGGCGGCATCGCCCTGGTAGCCGATGAACTGCGAGGCATCGGCCAGGCCGGTGCTGCTGCTTTGCAGCGCGACGACGAGTTTGCCGTCGTTCACGCTGTAGCCGGTGGCCTGCTTGTGCGAGCCGTTGGCCAGCGGCGCGGCCTGGTCGAGCACGTTGCGCGCGAACTCGATGACCTTGGCGCCGCGCACGGGGTTGTAGCCCTTGCCCTTTTCAGCGCCGCCGGCTTCGGAGATGGCGTCGGTGCCATAGAGCGCGTCGTACAGCGAGCCCCAGCGCGCGTTGGCGGCGTTGAGCGCATAGCGCGCGTTCAGGATCGGCACCACCAGCTGCGGGCCGGCCTGCAGCGCGAGTTCGGAGTCGACGTTGGCCGTGGTGGCCTTCGTGCCCTTGGGCTGGGGCAGCAGGTAGCCGATCTTTTCGAGGAAGGCGCGATACGCCGGCATGTCGGCGATCGGGCCGGGGTTCTTCTTGTGCCATGCGTCGAGTTCGCTCTGCAGGCGGTCGCGCTCGGCGAGCAGGGCGATGTTTTTCGGCGCGAGGTCGCTGACGATGGCGTCGAAGCCCTTCCAGAAGACGTCGCTGGCCACGCCGCTGGCGGGCAGGACCTTGTCTTCGATGAAGCGGTGGAGCTCGGTCGCGACCTGGAGTCCGTGGGCGGTGGTGCGGGCGGTCATGGGGGTTTCTCCTTGAGAAAAATGCAATCCTGGGGCGAACTTTATTCGATACTTTGCTGGCGAGTAAGAGCCGGAAGCGGGATTTATCCGTGACAAAAATGAAGGTAATCGCTGGCGGGCGGCCTGGGGCGCAAAGGGTAGGCACTGATAAAAACACCGCAGGCGAGGGATATATTTAACTTCTTAAATAAATCTCGACCTGTTTCCATGATCCTCCTGGCTTCCAATGAAAACCCCCTCGGCATGCCCGAATCGGCCCGCCGCGCGGCCGCCGCTGCGCTCGAAGGCGCTGGCAATTACCCCGACAGCAACGGCACCGCGCTGAAGAACGCGCTGGCCGCGCGGCTCGACGTGCCGACCGACTGGCTCACGCT
Source organism: Variovorax paradoxus (assembly GCF_024734665.1). NCBI lineage: Bacteria > Pseudomonadati > Pseudomonadota > Betaproteobacteria > Burkholderiales > Comamonadaceae > Variovorax > Variovorax paradoxus. Next base: position 6,234,766 of record NZ_CP102931.1, on the reverse strand, counting down.
CGGCAGCGGATCGAGCGAGATCCTCGAGCTTGCTGCGCAGACAAACTTGAAGTCGGGCGAGGGCGTCGTCTATTCGCAGTACGGCTTCGTCGTCTACGCGCAGGCCACGGCGCATGCCCATGCGCACGCAACTGTCGTGCCCTCGCGCGACTTCGGCCATGACCTGGGCGCCATGCGCGCCGCCCTCGGCGACGACACGAAGCTGGTGTTCGTGGCCAACCCGAACAACCCGACCGGCACCTTCATCGATGCTGCGCCGCTGCTGGCCTTTCTGCAATCGGTGCCCGCGCACGTGACGGTGCTGCTCGACGAGGCCTATACCGAATACCTGTCGCCCGCGCAGCGCTACGACAGCATCGAGTGGGTGCGCCGCCTGCCCAACCTGATCGTGGCGCGCACCTTCTCCAAGGCCTTCGGCCTGGCCGGGCTGCGCATCGGCTACGGCGTGTCGCAGCCGGCGCTCACGGCGCGCATGAACGCGCACCGCCCGCGCTTCAACGTGACGACACCGGCGCAGGCTGCGGCGGTGGCGGCGCTGGGCGATGCGGATTTCCTCGCGCGCACTTATGAGCTCAACACCGCCGGGCGCGACCAGCTCGCCGCCGGTTTCAAGGAGCTCGGCCTTGAGTACGTTCCCTCGTCGGGCAATTTCCTGATGGTGCAGGTCGGCGACGCGCAGGCCGTGCACGCGCGCCTGCTGGCGGCCGGCATCGAGGTTTCGCTGCTCGGCAATTACGACCTGCCGCAGTGGCTGCGCATCAGCATCGGCCTGCCAGAGCAGAACCGCGCGGTGCTGGCCGCGCTGCGCTGAGCGGCACTGCTTCTTCCACAACTCCCCGAGGAGACAAGAACCATGAAACGCCGTCAGTTCGCAGCGCAGTCTGCTGCCGCCCTTGCCGCTACGGCCGTCACGCCGCTGGTGTTCGCGCAGCAAGACCGCACGGTGCGCATCCTGGTCGGCTTTCCGCCGGGCGGCTCGGCGGACGTGGTGGCGCGGGTGCTCGCCGAGAAGATGCGCGTGTCGCTCGGGCAGAACGTCATCATCGACAACAAGCCCGGTGCGGCGGGGCGGCTCGCGCTGGGCGAACTCAAGCGCGCGGCGCCGGACGGCAACACGCTGGTCTTCTCGCCGAGCGGCGCGATGGTGATCCACCCGTGGCTGTATCCGAACCTCGGCTACGACCCGGCGAAGGACTTCACCCCGATCGCGCTCGGCAGCACTTTCGACTTCGCGGTGACGGCCGGGCCCGGCGCGCCCGCCGGCGACCTGAAGACGGTGCTGGCGTGGATGAAGGCCAATCCGGCAAAGGCCAACTACGCCACCTCGGGCGCGGGCACGGTGCCGCACTTTGCCGGGCAACTGATCGCCCAGGCGGCCGGCGTGCCGATGACGCACGTGGCCTATCGCGGCGGCGCGCCGGCGGCGCAAGACCTGATCGGCGGCCAGGTGCCGCTGATGGTCGACACGGCCTCGGAAACCATCGAGCACCACCGCGCCGGCAAGGTCCGCATCCTCGCGGTGACGGGCGAGCAGCGCAGCCGCGCGCTGCCCGACGTGCCGACGCTGAAGGAGTCGGGCATCAACGTGACGGCCGATGCCTTCTTCGGCCTCTATGGCCCGCCGGGAATGTCGCCCGAAGTGGTCGCACGGATCGACAAGGCCGTGGCCGATGCGCTGCGCATGCCCGATGTGCAGGAGAAGATCTATTCGCTGGGGCTGGTGCCTGCGCATGCCGGGCCGGGCGAGCTCGCGGCCATTCAGGCGGCGCATCTGAAGCGTTGGGAAATGCCGATCAAGAACTCGGGCTTCAAAGCAGAGTCCTGAGGCTCCCGCATTTTTCCCTCCCCTCCCGGGGGAGGGCAGGGGTGGGGGCAAGCGGCGCATGAATCGTCAGCCGTGCATCCAAGGCCGCTTGCCCCCATCCCAACCTTCCCCCGGAAGGGGAAGGAGCAAGACCATCAGACTTGGCCGCTGAGTTCCCGCGCCGCGGCGCGCACAGGCTCGATGTAGCGCTCGTCGTAGCGGTGCGTGGGCATGGTCAGCGTAACGGCCGCGGCAAGGCTGCCGTCCGCATGGAACACCGGCGCCGAGATGCCCGCCAGTTCGGCCGTGCGATCGCCCACCAATGCGCAATAGCCCTGTACGCGGATGCCGTCGTACAGCTTGCGTTCCTTCGCACCGCGCGGCCGCTCGGCTTCCGGGCCGAAGGCGATCAGCACGCGCGCACCCGCGCCCCGGTCGTTGGGCAGCAGGTCGCCAACGCGCACGTGGTCGCGCACCACGTGCGATGAATCGACCCGGAACTGGCACAGGCGCACCCAGCTGTCGCCCTGGTCCTGCCGCACGTGGTACGCAGCGCTTTCGCCCGTGGCTGCGGCGAGCGAGCGCAGCACCGGCAGCACGATGCGGTCGAGCGACAGCGACGCCGCGTACAGCCCGTGCAGCCGCGCGATCTCCATGCCCAGCGCGTAGCGCCCGTCATCCTGCCGGCGGATCAGCCGCGCATGTTCGAGCGAGGCCAGCAGTCGCAGCACGGTGCTCTTGTAGAGCTGCGTGCGCTCGGCGAACTGCGCGAGCGACAGCGCCTCGTCGCCCGGCTGAAAGGCCGAGAGCAGGCTCAGCGCGCGGTCGACCGCCGCTGCGCCGCCGGGGGCGGCATTGAGGTCTGACACGGATTCGGTCTGGGCTTTGCGGGGCATGAGGAGCAGGAGGGGAGGGAACGAGTCGGCTTGACAGTCGGATGGTTCGACGGTCTAATTCTGTTTAACAGAATATAGTTCTGCAAGATAGAACAGTCAAGCGATTCCACGATTCCATCGAAGGAGACAAATCCGATGACACTCCCCGACGTCCTCATCAGCGAGGTCGGCCCGCGCGACGGCCTGCAGTCGGTCAAGGCCACCATGCCCACGGCCGACAAGCTGCTCTGGATCGACGCGCTCTACGCCGCCGGCATCCGCGAGATCGAGGTCGCGTCCTTCGTGCCCGCGAAGCTGCTGCCGCAGATGGCCGATGCCGCCGACGTGGTGCGCCACGCCGTCACGCTGCCCGGCCTCGTGGTGATGGCGCTGGTGCCCAACCGCAAGGGCGCGCAGGCCGCGCTCGAAGCCGGCGTGCACAAGCTCACCATGCCGGTGTCGGCCAGCGTGGCGCATTCGCTGGCCAACGTGCGCAAGACGCCGACCGAAATGGTCGAGGAGGTGCGCGCCATTTCCGATCTGCGCCGCGCCATTGCGCCGCAAGTGAAGCTCGAAGCCGGCATCTCCACCGCCTTCGGCTGCACGCTGCAGGGCCTGGTGCCCGAAGACGACGTGATCCGCCTGGCTGCGCAATGCATAGAGGCCGGCGCGGACGAATCGGGCCTGTCCGATACCGTGGGCTACGCCAACCCCGCGCAGGTGCGCCGCCTCTTCAAGCGACTGCGCGCGGAGATCGGCAGGCACGCCGGTGCGGCCCACATGCACAACACGCGCGGCCTCGGCATCGCCAACTGCCTCGCGGCTTGGGATGAGGGCGTGCGCACTTTCGACGCATCGCTCGGCGGCCTCGGCGGCTGTCCGTATGCGCCGGGCGCCTCGGGCAATGCCGTCACCGAAGACCTCGTCTTCATGTTCGAGGCCATGGGCGTGCGCACCGGCATCGACATCCAGAAACTCATCGCGGCGCGCGCGCCGCTCATGGCCGGCCTGCCCGGCGAACCGGTCTACGGCATGACGCCCGAGGCCGGATTGCCCAAGGGCTTCGTCCAGGAACACACCGCACAACATGTCTGAAGCCAATCCTCTTCCTTATGCCGGCGTCCGCGTCGTCGAATTCACCCACATGGTCATGGGCCCGACCTGCGGCCTGCTGCTGGCCGACCTCGGCGCCGAGGTCATCAAGGTCGAGCCCATCGAGGGCGACAACACGCGCCGCCTGCTCGGCTCGGGCTCGGGCTTCTTCCCGACCTTCAACCGCAACAAGAAGAGCATCGTGCTCGACCTGAAGAAGCCCGAAGGCGTGGAGGCCGCGCTGCGCCTCATCGCCACCGCCGACATCGTCAGCGAGAACTTCAAGCCCGGCACCATGAAGAAGCTGGGGCTCGACTACGACACGCTCAGCAAGCTGAATCCGCGCCTCGTCTATGTGAGCCACAAGGGCTTCTTGCCCGGGCCGTACGACCACCGCACCGCGCTCGATGAGGTGGTGCAGATGATGGGCGGCCTTGCCTACATGACCGGCCGCTCGGGCGACCCGCTGCGCGCCGGCACCAGCGTGAACGACATCATGGGCGGCATGTTCGGCGCCATTGGCGCAATGGCCGCGCTGCGCCAGCGCGACCTCACCGGCAAGGGCTGCGAAGTGCAGTCCGCGCTGTTCGAGAACAACGTGTTCCTGGTCGCGCAGCACATGATGCAGTTCGCCGCCACCGGCAAGGCCGCCGACCCGATGCCCAGCCGCATCTCGGCCTGGGCCGTGTACGACGTGTTCACCGTGAAAGATGGCGAGCAGATCTTCCTGGCGGCCGTGAGCGACAAGCAGTGGGCCATCTTCTGCAAGGCCTTCGGCCTGGAAGACATGCTGGCCGACCCGCGCCTGAAGACCAACAACGACCGCGTGCTGGCGCGCGAATGGATGATGCCCATCCTGCGCTCGCATCTCGCGAACCACAGCGCGGCCGAGCTCAGTGCGGTGTTCGAGCAGAACGAGCTGCCCTTCGCCCCCATCACCAAGCCGCAGGAGCTGTTCGACGACCCGCACCTGAACGCCACTGGTGGCCTCGCGCCGGTGCGCATGAACGACGGCAGCACGGCCAAGGTGCCGCTGATGCCGTTCACGCTGGGAGGCGAACGGCCCGGCATCCGGCTGCAGCCGCCGCACGTCGGCGAGCACAGCCGCGAGCTGCTGAAAGAAGTGGGCTACAGCGACGAAGAAATCGCCGCGCTCGAAACACAACACATCACCCTCGGAGACTGACCCCATGTTTTTCATCACACGGCGCGCCTTGCTGGCGTGCGCCGCGGCCGCCGCATGCCTGAACGCCGCTCCTGCCCTGGCCGACACAGCCTGGCCCGACAAGCCCGTGCGCCTCGTCGTGCCCTACACGCCCGGCGGCGCCACCGACATCGTGGCGCGCCTTGTCGCGCAGAAGCTCGTCGACGACACGAAGTGGACCTTCATCGTCGACAACCGCGCGGGCGGCAACGGCAACATCGGCATGGACGTGGTGGCCAAGGCCAAGCCCGACGGCTACACCGTCGGCCTCGGCCAGACCGCCAACCTCGCGATCAACCCGACGTTATTCCCGAAGATGCCCTACGACGCGCTGAAGGACCTGGTGCCGGTGTCGGTCGTGGCCTCGCAGCCCGTGGTGCTGGTGGTGCGCGCGGACGCGCCGTACAAGTCGCTGGCAGAGTTGATTGCCGCGGCCAAGGCCAAGCCCGGCGAGATCAAGCAGGCGCTCGCCGGCACCGGCACGCTGGGCCACATGGCCGGCGAGGTGCTCGCGAAGCGCGCGGGCTTCCAGGTGCTCAACGTGCCGTACAAGGGCGCCGCGCCCGCCATCACCGACCTGCTCGGCGGCCAGACCGACTATATGTTCGCCACGCCGCAGGGCGCGCTCGCGATGGTCAAGGGCGGCAAGCTGCGCGCGCTGGCCGTCACCTCGGCCAAGCGCCTGCCGGTGATGCCCGAGGTGCCGACCGTGGGCGAGAGCTACAAGGGCTTCGAGGCGGTGGACTGGAAGGCGCTCGTCGTGCCGGCCGGCACGCCCGCCGACATCGTGAAGAAGCTCAACGCCGCCGTCGACAAGGCGCTGGCCAAGCCCGCGACCATTTCGCAGCTGCTGGCCGAAGGCAGCACGCCCGTAGGCGGCAGTCCGGAGCAGGCGGCGCAGTACGTCAAGGCCGAGCATGCACGCTGGGGCGCAGCGGTGCGCGAGGCGGGCGTGCGGCCCGAATAGGCGCCCTCCAACTAACCAACAAACAGGCGGGCGATATAGTTTCCGCCCCATGGACCGCCTCAAGCAGCTCGAATCCTTCGTCTCGGTCGCGACCCGCGGCGGGCTCACGGCCGCGGCCAAGGCAGAGGGCGTGGCGCCCGCGATCATGGGGCGCCGGCTCGATGCGCTCGAAGAGCGCCTGGGCGTCAAGCTGCTGGTACGCACCACGCGCCGCATCACGCTCACGCACGAAGGCAGCGCATTCCTCGAAGACTGCCAGCGCCTTCTGGCCGAGTTCGCAAACGCCGAAGCCAGCGTGAGCGCCGGCGGCATCAAAGCCAGCGGCCACCTTCGCGTGACGGCGCCAGCGGGCTTCGGCCGTAGACACGTCGCGCCGCTGGTGCCGCGCTTTCATGCGCTGCACCCTGAAGTGACGATTTCGCTGAACCTCAGCGACCGCGTGGTCGACGTCACCGGCGAGAGCTTCGATTGCGCGGTGCGCGTGGGCGACCTGCCCGATTCATCGCTCGTGAGCGTGCGGCTCGCCGACAACCGCCGCCGCTGCGTCGCCACGCCCGAGTTCGTGCGCCGGCACGGCAAGCCGAAGCACCCGGGCGAGCTTTCGCGCTTTGCCTGCCTCACGCTGTCGAGCGACGCCTCGCAGACGCGCGGCTGGGCCTTTCGCATCGTCAACGAGGAAGGCAACCAGGAGCTGATCCACCTGCGCCCCAGCGGCCCGCTCGATTGCTCCGACGGCCAAGTGCTACACGACTGGTGCCTGGCCGGCCACGGCATCGCCTGGCGCAGCACCTGGGAGGTGGAGGCCGAGATCGATGCCGGCCTGCTCGTGCCCCTGCTCGACGAGTTCGCCGCGCCGCCCAACGGCATCTACGCGGTGTTCGCGGGCGCCAAGCACCTGCCGCTGCGGGTGCGACTGTGGCTTGATTTCCTCAAGGAGCAATACGGGAACCCGGAATTCTGGGGTGGAAGGGCCTGAGGCGCATCGGCGGCGTCACAATCTGTTTGCATTTGCAACCCCACTCGGAAGAAAGCCATCGATGACGCTCGAAGCCATCCTCGCGTACCTGCACTTGCTTGCCATCCTCACGATGGTGGTGTTCATTTCCAGCGAAGCGGCGCTATGCCGCGTGCAGTGGCTCAATGCCGCGGTGGTCGAGCGGCTGGCGAAGGTCGACATGGTCTATGGCATTGCCGCCATCGCGGTGCTCGCCACGGGCATCGCGCGCACCTGGTGGGGCGTGAAGGGCACGGCCTGGTATTGGACCAATCCGCTGCTGCACGTGAAGCTGGGGCTCTTCATCATCGTGGGCGTGCTCTCGATCTTCCCGACGCTCACCTACTTCCGCTGGCGCAAGACGCTGCGCGCCACCGGCAAGCTGCCGGCCGAGGCCGACATCAAGAAAACGCGCAAGCTGGTGATGGTGCAGGCGCACCTGATAGCGCTGATTCCGCTGGTAGCGGTGTTCCTGGCACGCGGCTTCGGCAAGTAAGCCTGGCATGGGACACCCCGGCATCCAGCTTCTGTTTGCCGGCACCATCTTCAGCAGCGCGTTCCTGCTGTTCCTGGTCCAGCCGCTGATCGCGAAGCAGATTCTTCCGTGGTTCGGCGGCTCGGCCGCGGTGTGGTCGATCTGCATGGTGTTCTTCCAGGTGGTGCTGCTGGCGGGGTATGCGTATTCCGACTGGGTCACGCGCCATCTGCGCATGCGGGCGCAGGCTGTGCTGCACGTGGCGCTGCTGCTCGCGAGCCTGGCGTTTCTTCCGATCGTGGTGGGCGCGAACTGGAAGCCCACAGGCACCGAAGACCCGGCCTGGCGGATCCTGGGGCTGCTGTTCGGCACCATCGGCCTGCCGTACTTCCTGCTCTCGACCACCGGGCCGCTGGTGCAGTCGTGGGTGGCGCGCACGCCTTGGGGCGCGCAGGTGTACCGATACTTCTCGCTGTCGAACCTGGCGTCGCTGCTGTCGCTGCTGAGCTATCCGGTGCTGATCGAGCCGCGCAGTACGCTGCTGCAGCAGGCGCACGGATGGTCGTGGGGCTATGCCGCGTTCGTGGTGCTGTGTGCCGGCACGACGCTGTACATGGCGCGGCGATTGACGGCCGAGGCAGTGCCGCAGCCGTCGTCTCCGGGCCAGGCCGCCCAAGCCGTCGTGGAGGACAAGCCGCCGCGCATCGCCGACTACCTGCTGTGGCTCGCGCTGCCGGCGCTGGCGTCGTGGCTGCTGCTGGCCGTGACGAACCACATCACCCAGAACGTTGCCGCGGTGCCTTTCCTGTGGGTGCTGCCGCTGTCGCTGTACCTGCTGACTTTCGTCCTGTGCTTCGAGAGCGACCGCTGGTACAGGCGCGGCGTATTCCTGCCGCTGGCGGCCGTCATGCTGCTGCTGTGCGCCTTCGGCCTGCAGCACCACATCGGCGCCGAGGTCCGCATTGCGCTGCCGCTGTATGTGTCGGGGCTGTTCGTGCTGTGCATGTTCCTGCACGGCGAAACCGCGAAGCTGCGGCCGGGGCCGCGCTACCTCACGCGCTTCTATCTGATGATGTCGCTCGGCGGGGCGCTGGGCGGGGTAACGGTCGGGCTTGTCGCGCCGCATGTGCTGGCGGCGTACTACGAACTGGGGCTCGGCCTGATGCTGACTGCGCTGGCTGCTGCGGCCGTGCTGCGCCAGCGGGTGTGGCTGCGGGTCTGCTGCGTGGTGCTGGCCGCCTGCTGCACGCTCTTCCTGCTGCTGCAGGTCGGCAGCGACCGGTCTGGCGCGCGCAGCCTGCAGCGCAATTTCTATGGGGCGCTGCTGGTCTACGACACGACGGGCGATCCGCCATCAGACAACGTGCGCCAGTTGGCGCACGGGTCGATCAAGCACGGCTCGCAGTTCCTGGACCCGGAGCGCCGGCACGAGCCCACCACCTACTACGGCGAAACCTCCGGCATCGGCCGCGCGATCGACTCCGCACCGGCCGCACCGCGTCGCGTGGGCCTGATCGGGCTGGGTGCCGGCACGCTCGCGACCTATGGCCGCAGCGGCGACGTCTACCGCTTCTACGAGATCAATCCGCAGGTGTTCGCGCTGGCGGACAAGGAGTTCAGCTTCCTGCGCGACAGCGAGGCGCGCATCGAACGGGTGCTCGGCGATGCCCGGCTGGCGCTGGAGCGAGAGCCGGCGCAGGGTTTCGATGTGCTCGCGGTCGACGCCTTTTCAGGGGATTCGGTGCCGGTGCACCTTCTCACGGCCGAGGCGATGGACGTCTACCTGCGGCACATGAAGCCCGACGGCGTGATCGCCTTTCACGTGACCAACCGGTTCCTGGCGCTCGCGCCCGTGATCGCCAAGGTGGCCGAGGCCCGGGGACTGCACGCGGTGCTGGTGCACGACGAAGCCGAGCAATCCGATTGGCTGCACCGCACCGACTGGGTGCTGGTCGCGCGCGATCCGCAGGTGCTGGCGCGCGAGTTGATACGGGAGGCCGCGACGCCGATCGCCACGAAGCCGGGGCAGCGGCCCTGGACCGACGACTTCAACAACCTGCTGGGTGTGCTGAAGTAGCGTGGAGCATTGGCGTGGCCAAGAAAAAGGCCCGCACGCGGCGGGCCTCTTTTCACAATTGTCAGTGCGGCGTGGTTTCAGGCCTTGGCGTCTTTCTCGCACTTCTTGATGAAGCTGCTCTTGGCGGCGCCGGCCAGTGCCTTGCCGTTCTTGTCGACGGCCTTGGCAGCGCAGGCGGGAGCCGCTGCAGCCTTGGTGTCTTTCTCGCACTTCTTGATGGAGCTGGCCTTGGCCGCGCCAGCGAGGGCCTTGCCATTCTTGTCCACAGCCTTGGATTCGCAGCTTGCGCCAGCGGCGGCGGCGGGTGCAGCAGCGGCGGCGGGGGCTGGTGCCGGGGTGGCGGCCTTGTCTTGAGCCTGTGCGGCGCCGAAGGAAAGGCAGGCGCCGAGTGCGAGCAGGGAAAGGAGCTTCTTCATGGTGATGTGTCCTTGCAAGGTTGGGTTGTGACAGGAGCCCCGCCTCGGGGCCGACCATCCTAACGGGCCAAGCCAACAATCGGATGACCATCGTCAACTGCACCCGGGTTTGCCCCCGGTAAAATTCCCGGATGCTATTGGTCAAACAGGAGCTGCTCGCGGCGCTCGCGAACACGCTCGAATCCTTCTCGCCCGGCGCTGGCTCCAAAGCCGCGTTCGAGTCGCCCAAGGTGGCTGCGCATGGCGATTTCGCCAGCACGGCCGCCATGCAGCTCGCCAAACCGCTGGGGCGCAAGCCTCGCGAACTGGCCGAGCAACTGAGCGCTGCGCTGCTCGCCACCCCCGCTTTCGGCCAATGGGTCGAGGCGATCGAGATCGCCGGGCCCGGCTTTCTCAACATCCGACTGAAGACGACGGCCAAGCAGCAGATCGTGCGCGAGGTGCTGTCGGCCGGGAATACTTTCGGGCAGCAACCCGCCACCGGCGAAAAGGTGCTGGTCGAGTTCGTCTCGGCCAACCCGACCGGCCCGCTGCACGTCGGCCACGGCCGCCAGGCGGCGCTGGGCGACGCCATCTGCAACCTGCGCGCCTCGCAGGGCGAAAGCGTCTGGCGCGAGTACTACTACAACGACGCCGGCGTGCAGATCCAGACGCTGGCCACCAGCACGCAACTGCGCGCCCGCGGTTTCAAGCCCGGCGACGCCGAATGGCCCAGCGGCGAAAAGGCACCGGCCTACAACGGCGACTACATCGCCGACATTGCCGAAGACTTCAAGGCGAAGAAGACCGTCAAGTCGGAAGACCGCGAAGTCACCGCCAGCGGCGACATCGAGGACATCGACGCGATCCGCGCGTTCGCCGTGGCCTACCTGCGCCGAGAGCAAGACCTGGATCTGCAGGCCTTCCGCGTCCACTTCGACCAGTACTACCTGGAGTCCAGCCTCTACACCAGCGGCCGCGTCGAAGCTGCCGTGCAGAAGCTCGTGGCTGCCGGCAAGACCTACGAACAGGACGGCGCACTGTGGCTGAAGTCGACCGACTACGGCGACGACAAAGACCGCGTGATGAAGAAGCAGGACGGCACGTACACGTACTTCGTGCCCGACGTCGCGTATCACATCGCCAAGTGGGAGCGGGGCTTCCACAAGGTCATCAACATCCAGGGCACCGACCACCACGGCACCATCGCGCGCGTGCGCGCCGGCCTGCAGGCGGCGGGCGAAGGCATTCCCGAGGGCTACCCCGACTACGTGCTGCACACCATGGTGCGCGTCATGAAGGGCGGCGAAGAGGTCAAGATCAGCAAGCGCGCCGGCAGCTACGTCACGCTGCGCGACCTGATCGAGTGGACCAGCACCGACGCCATCCGCTTCTTCCTGCTCAGCCGCAAGCCCGACACCGAATACACCTTCGACGTCGACCTCGCGGTGACGAAAAACAACGACAACCCGGTTTATTACGTGCAGTACGCGCATGCGCGCATCTGCTCGGTGCTGGCCGGCTGGGGCGGCGACGCTGCCACGCTGAAAGACGTCGACCTGTCGCCGCTCGAAAGCCCGGCCGCCCAGGCGCTGATGCTGCTGCTGGCCAAGTACCCGGCCATGCTGACGGCCGCGTCGAAGGACTTCGCCCCGCACGACGTCACGTTCTACCTGCGCGAGCTGGCCGCCAGCTACCACAGCTACTACGACGCCGAGCGCATCCTGGTCGACGACGAAAAGGTCAAGCTGGCCCGCCTGGCGCTGGTCGCCGCGACCGCGCAGGTGCTGCACAATGGCCTCGCGATTCTCGGCGTCAGTGCGCCGAGCAAGATGTGAACCTCCCCTCACCATGAAGAAGACAACCAGACAACGCGGCAACATCGTCATCGGCCTGATCATCGGGCTGGTGCTCGGCCTGGGCGTCGCGCTGGGCATTGCGGTCTACGTGACCAAGGTGCCGATCCCGTTCGTGACCAAGACGCAGCGCGGCGGCGCCGAGCAGGACGAGGCCGAAGCCCGCAAGAACCGCGATTGGGACCCGAACGCGCCGCTGGCCGGCAAGGCAGGCGCCGCCAAGCCGGCGCCCGCACCCACCGGCCCGGTCAACCCCGTCACCGGCGAGCCGGCCACCACGGCCGTGGCCCCTGCCACCGCCCCACCCACGACTGCACCGCCGGTGCCCGTGGTGGTGGCGCCCAAGCCGCCGCGCCCTGCGCCGGTACCGGCCGAAGCCAACGCACTGCCGCCGTCGAACGATCCGCTGGGCGACCTGGCCCGGGCGCGCTCGGGCGGTGGCTCCAGCTCCGGCAGCACGACCACAGCGTCGGCCGCACCCAGCAGCAACAGCAACGCCGGCAGCAGCAGTTCGGGCCCCGATCCGTTCATGTACTTCGTGCAGGCCGGCGCCTTCCGCACCACCGACGACGCCGAGGCGCAGCGCGCCAAGCTGTCGCTGATGGGCGTCGAGGCCAAGGTCACCGAGCGCGAGCAGGCGGGCCGCACCGTCTACCGCGTGCGCGCCGGCCCCTTCAACAAGAAGGACGACGCCGACCGCCTCAAGGAGCGGCTGGACGGCGGCGGCATGGATTCGGCGCTGGTTCGCGTGCAGCGCTGACCCGGCAGCCGACGCAAATAGCCCCTAAGCTTCGCCGCGCGGCGTTTGCCGCCACCATCCACTGCCTCGGGCGCGCTGGACACGGGGGAACTCCCCGCCGCGCGCCGGCTCAGTCTGCCGTAACAACTGGAGAGCTCTTTCAATGAAACGTCGTGACTTTTCGCTGGCCGCCACTTCGCTCGGGCTGCTGTCCCTGGCCGCCAACCCGGCCCACGCCCAGGCGCGCGCGCCCAAGGCCGGCACCGAGTACCTGGTGCTCGACAAGCGCGTGCCGGTCGACGCGCCCGCCGGCAAGATCGAGGTGGTCGAGTTCTTCTCGTACAACTGCCCGCATTGCAACGACTTCGAGCCGGCGCTGGAAGCCTGGATCAAGACCGTGCCCAAGGAAGTCGCCTTCCGCCGCATCCCTGTGCCTTTCGTGGGCAACGACGTCGAAGCCAAGCAGCGCCTGTACTACGCGCTCGAGGCCATGGGCAAGGTCGACGAATATCAGCCGAAGGTGTTCAACGCGATCCACGCGCAGCGCCAGAACGTGAACGGCGACGCCAACATCATTGCCTGGGCCGCCGCGAACGGCCTGGACGGCGCCAAGTTCAAGGAAGTCTTCACCTCGTTCGGCGTGGCCAGCAAGGCCAAGCGCGCCTCGCAAATGACCGACGCCTACAAGGTGGCTGGCGTGCCGGCAATGGCCGTGGCCGGCCGCTGGTATGTGGACGGCGAAACCGCCGGCAACATGACCAAAGTGCTTCAGGTCGTGAACTACTTGATCGGCGAAGCAAAGAAGGGCTGACCCCCCCAAGATCGCGGACCGGCGGAGCCGGTTCCGCGGTGTTCCTGAGAGGAATCCAGGAAGAAAGTCAAGCCCGCATCGGCGGGCTTTTTCATCTGTGCGTGCGGGGCTGACGCAATCAGCCGCATACAATGCTGAGCAAGTTTCGTGCCTCTATGACATTGCACTCTCACCCCACCACTCCCTTCTTCCGTCGCATCGGCCGCCTGGCTGTCGGCGCGCTGTTGCTGGCCGGCCTTGCCTCGGGCGCACTGGCCGAAACCGCCGACCGCACCAAGCCGATGAACATCGAGTCGGACTCGATGCGTTACGACGACCTGAAGCAGACCAGCGTGTTCACCGGTAACGTGCTCGTTACGAAGGGCACGATCATCATCCGTGGCGCACGCATGGATGTACGCCAGGACCCCGAGGGCTACCAGTACGGCGTGGTCACGGCGGCTCCGGGCAAGCGGGCCTACTACAAGCAGAAGCGCAACGCGCCCGACGAGTGGATCGAGGGCGAATCGGAAGTCATCGAGTACGACAGCCGTGCCGACAACGTCAAGTTCATCCGCAACGCCACCATGCGCCGCCTGCTCGGCGCCACGCCGAACGACGAAAGCCAGGGCGCGCTGATCGTCTACGACCAGAGCAACGACACCTACACGGTCAACGGTTCCACCGTGCCGCCGAACACCGCCGTCAACGCGTCCACCCCGGGCGGGCGCGTCAAGACCATCCTGACCCCCAAGGCCGCCACCGCACCGGCGGCCGGTGCCTCGGCCCCGGCCGGTGCGAAGGCGGCGCCGCCGGCGCCCACGCCCGCACCCGGCAAGGGCCTGCGCCCGAGCACCACGCTCAGTGACCAGGGAGAAACCCGCAAGTGATCGAAACCGCTGGAACGCAGGACGCCAACGGCGCACCGGGCAGCCGCCTGATCGCGCGCGGCCTGAAGAAGAGCTATGGCAGCCGCACGGTCGTGAAAGACGTCTCGCTCGACGTGCAGAAGGGCGAAGTCGTCGGGCTGCTCGGGCCGAACGGCGCGGGCAAGACCACCTCGTTCTACATGATCGTGGGGCTGGTGCGCGCCGACGCGGGCGACATCAGCATCGACGGCGAGCCCATCGCCCACATGCCCATTCACCGCCGCGCCCGCATGGGCCTGAGCTACCTGCCGCAGGAAGCCTCGATCTTCCGCAAGCTCACGGTCGAGGAAAACGTGCGCGCCGTGCTCGAGCTCCAGAGCGAGCCCGACGAGAACGGCAAGATGGCGCCGCTGTCGAAGCAGCACATGGACGAGCGCCTGGCCGAACTGCTGGCCGACCTGCGCGTCGACCACCTGCGCGATTCGCCCGCGCTCGCGCTGTCGGGCGGCGAGCGCCGCCGCGTCGAAATTGCGCGTGCGCTGGCCACGCAGCCGCGCTTCATCCTGCTGGACGAGCCCTTCGCCGGCATCGACCCGATCGCCGTGATCGAAATCCAGCGGATCATCAGTTTCCTGAAGGAGCGCGGCATCGGCGTGCTCATCACCGACCACAACGTGCGTGAAACGCTGGGCATCTGCGATCACGCTTTCATCATCAGCGACGGGCATGTGCTGGCACAAGGCACACCCTCGGAGATCGTCGACAACGCCGAGGTACGCAGGGTGTACTTGGGCGAACACTTCCGCATGTAAGGGCGGGGGCGGTTCCCATGAAGCAAGGGCTATCCCTTCGCGTTTCGCAGCATCTGGCGTTGACGCCACAGCTGCAGCAGTCGATCAGGCTGCTTCAACTCTCCACGCTCGAACTGAGCCAGGAGGTGGAGCAGATGCTCGACGAGAACCCGTTCCTCGAGCGCACGGCTGAAGAAGCGGCGCGCGAGGAATTCGGGCTCGACACGGCCGATGCCCCGGTGCCGCGCGACGACGGCGGCGATAGCGGCGACGGCGAGAGCGACTTCGCTTCCCCCGCCGCCAGCGCGTCCACTGCTTCCACCGAAACAAGCACCACCACCACGGCCGACACCGACGGCCCCGCCGCCGAAATCACCGAGCGCGAGCCCGACTGGGAAGGCGACGGCACCGTCGACATGGCGCCCGACGACAGCGAATGGGGCAGCGACGCGCCCGCGCGCCAGAACAACCTGGGTGATGACGAACGCGCCGACGCCACCGAACTCGCGCGCAGCCAGGAATCGCTGCAGTCCTTCCTGCACCGCCAGGCGCTGAGCCTGCGGCTGAACGAAAACGACAGCGCCGCGCTGCGCTTTCTCATCGAATCGCTCAACGACGACGGCTACCTCGAAGACTCGCTGCCCGCACTGGCCTCGGGCCTGGCCGGCGACGACAACGACCAGTTCGACGACCTCGTGCATCACTTTCAGGTGGCGCTCGGCCTGCTGCAGAGCCTGGAGCCGGCTGGCGTCGGCGCGCGCGACCTCGGCGAATGCCTGGGCATCCAGCTGCGCGCCTTGGCCCGCGAGGACGAGACCGACGAAGAAGAGCTGGTCCGCAAGATCGCCATTGCCATCTGCAAGCAGCCAATGGAGCTGCTCGCGCGCCGCGACTTCAAGCGCCTGGCCACGCTCACCCGCAGCAACGAGGAACTGGTGCGCTCGGCGCTGCAGATCATTGCGCGGCTCGAGCCCAAGCCGGGCCGGCGCTTCGTCGACGTCGAGCGCAACATCGTCATTCCCGACGTCATAGTCACCAAGACGGGCCGCGGCACCAACGTGAAGTTCCGCGTCATGCTGAACCCCGAGGTGATGCCGCGCCTGCGCGTACACGACATCTACGCCGGCGCGCTCAAGTCGCACAAGGGCGAAGGCAGCCAGGCGCTGTCGCAGCGGCTGCAGGAAGCGCGCTGGTTCATCAAGAACATCCAGCAGCGCTTCGACACCATCCTGCGCGTGAGCAACGCGATCGTCGAGCGGCAGAAGAGCTACTTCGTGCACGGCGAGCTTGCGATGCGTCCGCTGGTGCTGCGCGAGATCGCCGACGAGCTGGGCCTGCACGAATCGACCATCTCGCGCGTGACCACCGCCAAGTACATGGCCACGCCCTTCGGCACGGTCGAGCTCAAGTACTTCTTCGGCTCGGCGCTGGGCACCGAGACCGGCGGCAATGCGTCGAGCACCGCGGTGCGCGCGCTGATCAAGCAGTTCGTCAGCTCGGAGAGCATCAAGAAGCCGCTGTCGGACAGCCAGATCTCCGAGATGCTGAAAGAGCAGGGCATCGAGTGCGCGCGCCGCACCGTGGCCAAGTACCGCGAGGCGCTGCGCATCGCGCCCGCCAACCTTCGCAAGGCCCTGTAGAAAGACGCCGATGACCCGTCGCCTGCTGTCGCTGTCGCGTTGTGGGCATTGGGTTTTCGTCATGGCGGCGGTCTTGCTGTTCGCAGGCTGCGCCACATTGCCCGACGAGGCACCGCGCCCGCCCACCAAGGCCATGACCGTGTCGGCCGACACCGCTCTCGGAAAGATCGCGCTGGCCTCGCAGCCCGACCCCGACCTGAGCGGCTTTCGCCTCATGCCCGGCGGCGACTTTGCCTTCGACACCCGCATCCAGCTGGCCCGCCGCGCGCAGCGCACGCTCGACGTGCAGTACTACCAGATCGAGAACGACGAGACCGGCCGCTACCTGATGCGCACCCTGCGCGATGCCGCACTGCGCGGCGTGCGCGTGCGGCTGCTGATGGACGACCTCTACACCTCCGGCGAGGACGAGCTGCTGCTCGGCCTCGCTGCCACGCCCAACGTGGAGCTGCGGCTGTTCAACCCGTTCCCGGCCGGGCGCGGCAGCCTGCTGAAGCGCTTCAGCGCCTCGCTCTTCGACTTCAGCCGCGTCAACCGCCGCATGCACAACAAGCTGTTCATTGCCGACGGCGCGATGGCGGTGGCGGGCGGGCGAAACATCGGCAACCAGTACTTCAGGCGCACCGCGGGCGAGAACTTTCTAGACCTCGACACCTTCGTCACCGGCGCGCTGATCCCGCGGCTGGGCAGCCTGTTCGACCAGTACTGGAACAGCATCTACGTGCGGCCGGTCCAGTCGGTGGTGGCCAGCGACCTGTCGCGCGAGGAACTGCAGAAGCGCTTCGACGTCGCCACCGGCCCCGACACCACGCCACCACCGCCGCCGCCCGCGCCCAACGACCTGCTCGGCTACAGCCCGATGGCGGAAGACCTGAACACCGGCAAGCTCGGCCTGATCTGGGCCACCGCCGAGGCCTACGCCGATTCGCCCGAGCGCGTGATCGGCAAGACCGCCTCCTACGGCGGCGTGCCGCTGCTGGACGTCGACAGCGTGCGCTACAACGTGGTCGAGCAGATGCGCCGCGCGCGCTCCGAGGTGACCATCGTCTCGCCCTACCTCATTCCGGGCGCCTCGGGGCTGGAGGTGATGCGCGAGATCCGGGGCCGCAACGTGAAGATCAGCGTAGTCACCAATTCGCTGGCCGCCACCGACGAGCCGCTGGTGCACACCGCCTACCGCCGCTATCGGCCCGACATGCTCAAGCTCGGCGCCGACCTCTACGAGCTGAGTTCCACCCGCACCCGGCGCAGCGTGCGACTCGGCCTGTTCGGCACCTCGGTAGGCAGGCTGCACGCCAAGTCGGCGGTGATCGACCGGCGCATTCTTTTCGTCGGTTCGATGAATTTCGACCCGCGCTCGGAGACGTACAACACCGAGATAGGCCTCTTCATTCGCAGCGCCGAGATGGCGCAGCAGGCGCTGAAGCTCATCGACGTGCTCAAGCAGCAGGGTGCGTACCGGCTGCGCTTTGCCGAGGGCAGCAACGAGTCGCGTATCGAATGGGTCAGCGACGACGCCGGCAAGCTCACCGTGCTGACCGAGGAGCCCGACTCCGGCTTCTGGGATCGGACCATGCTCGAGATCCTGGCGCCGCTGACGCCAGAGAGCTTGTTGTAGCGTCGGCTCAGTTGCCGCGCACGGCCGACCAGATCAGCCGCAGGCCCAGCAAGCCCATCACGCCGCCGGCTGCGCGGTCGATCCAGACCTTGTAGCGCAGGTAGGCCGAACGCGGCGCCGCCGAGGACAGTGCGAGAGCGACGATGGCGTACCACCCCGTCTCGATGCAGAAGATGACTGCCGGCACCGCCAGTGCCAGCACCAGCGGCACCTCGCGCGGCAGGAAGGCCGCGAAGATGCTGGCGTAGACCACGGCAGTCTTCGGGTTGCTGACCTGCGTGGCCAGGCCCAGCAGGAAGGTGTGGCCGCTGCGGCCCTGCTGGCGCGGCGAGGCGCCCGTTTCCTGCGTCACCGCCAGCGGCTGGCGCGCGCCGCTCCATATCCGGATGCCCAGGTAGACGAGGTAGGCGCCGCCCAGGCCCTTGATGGCCACGTACAGCGTCGGCACGGCCAGGAACGCCGCCTGCAGCCCGGCCAGCGCGGCGATCGCGAAGACCAGCCCGCCAGCGCCCATGCCCAACGCGGCAGCCAGTCCGTCGGCGCGAGAGCTCACGGCGGTGCGGGCCACCATCACGAAACTTGGGCCGGGGCTCATCGCGCCCACAGTCATGGCGCCGGCGATGCCGAGCAGGGAAAGGGTGGTGTCCATCATGGCCTTGCCTTCTCCGGTGTCACTGCACGTTGACTGCTTCGACCTGCACCAGCAGCTTCACCTTGTTCTCGAAGCCGAAGTTCAGGCCCCAGGTGATGCCCCAGTCGCTGCGCTCCACCGTCGTCTCGAAGTCGCCGCCGCACACCTGGCGGTTGATCAGCGGGCTCAGGTAGCAGTTGAAGCGCACGGCCTTCAGCGTCACCGGCTTGGTCTGGCCCATCAGCGTGAGCGTGCCGGGCACGTCGACCACCTTGTCGCCGCTGAAGTCGATGCGGTCGGCCACGAAGCGGCCGGTCGGAAACTCGGCCACGTTGAAGAAGTCCTTGCTCTGCACGTGGCGGTTGAGCAGGTCGACGCCGGTGTTGATGGAGCTGATGTCCATCGTGATGTCGACCTTGCCGCTGGCGCCGGTGCCGTCGATCTGCACCGAGCCGTCCTTGGTGCTGAAGCGGCCCCGATTGGTGGTGGTGCCGTAGTGGCCCATTTCGTACATCACGAAGGTGTGCGTCGGGTCGACGACGTAGTTGGCGTTTTTCACCGGTCCGCCCGTGGGCTTTGCGGCCACGGCTGGCGCGAACCCCGATGGCTGTTGTTCCTGTGCGCTGGCACCGGTGAACGCGGCGGACGCCGACAGGGCCATGGCGAGAAGAAGCTTTTTCATGGCGGTGGTGGTGTGGATCATGAAAGAGAAAAACGGATGGAAGAAGGCGGATCGGCCAGGCGGTTCACAGCGGCCCGAGGCCCGCGAGCGTGAACTTGAAGCGCACCTGCACCTCGTTGCCGACCATCGAGGTGTCGGTCCATTCGCCGTCGCCCACCTTGTAGTCGAGCCGCTGGATCGTAAAGCTTCCGGTGGCCACCGCGTAGTTGCCGCCGGCCGCTGCGATGCTGACGGGCACCGTCACGTACTTGGCCGTGCCCTTGATGGTGAGCTTGCCCGCCATCTCGAACTTGCCGTCGCCCAGCGCCTTGATGGCGCTCGACTGGAAGCTCGCCTGCGGGAAATGCGCGGCGTCGAACCACGACTGCTTGGGCAGCTCGGCATCGCTCATCGGAACGCCGAAGCCGGCGCTGGCCGTGTCGATCTGCAGCGCGACGCTGCCACCCTCGGGCTTCTTCGGATCGAAGGCGACGTGTGCGTCGAATTTCTTGAACGTGCCTTCCACCGGCACGCCCATCTGCTTGGTGACGAAGACGATCTGGCTCTTGTCGGCGACGAGCTTCGCGGCCGCAGGCTCGGCGCCGGCCGGCAACGCGATGGCGAAGGCCAGCGCCGCGAGCGGCGGCAAGAGGCGGAAAAACAGGCGCTTCATCATCGAGCAGATTCCTTGCGTGGCCCCGGCCACATGCGTTTCAGAAGACCGTCGCGGTCGATCCAGTGGTGCTTGAGCACGGCAGCCACGTGCAGCAGCGTGACGCCCGCCAGCACGAAGGCACAGTTGCGGTGCAGCGGCTGCAGCACCGCCTCGGCGAAGTCGTGGTCGACCGGCACGAAGTCGGGCAGCGGCAGCACACCGAACCACGCGACCGGCATGCCCATGGCCGAGCTGTAGGCCCAGCCGGACAGCGGCACCGCGAAGAACAGCAGGTACATCAGCGTGTGGCTGATGCGGTAGCTGGCCAGCTGCAGCCGCGTCATGCCGGGCGGGAGCGCCGGCGGGCGGTGCCCCAGCCGCCACAGCAGCCGCAGCGCCGACAGCGCGAGGATCGTGACGCCCGCCCACTTGTGCCAGCTGTACACCTTCAGCCGCAGCGGCGAGAACGGCAGGCCCGTCATGTAGAGCCCGACGCCGAACGAGCCGACGATCAGGGCCGCGAGCAGCCAGTGCAGCGCGATCGCGAGCGGGTCGTAGCGCGGGCTGCGTGGATCAGCGGCGAGGAGAGGGGGGGATGTGTCGATGGACATCGAAGGCAGGGCTGGCGGCCTGTGCGCGGAGCATATATCGGAAGCCATGACAGCACAGCAGGGGCCGTGCCAGCCCGGTGGCCTCGGTCAGCTCCGCAGCTGCTGCTGCGCCTTCAGCAGCACGCCGCGCAGTTCGTCCGGCTGCACCGGCTTGCGCAGCGCATGCCAGCCGCGTTCGGCGGCCAGCCGCTGGGTGGCTTCGTTGATGTCGGCCGAAATCAGCGCGATCGCGAGCGACGGCTTCTGCCGCTGCAGCTTCTCGGCCAGCGCGATGCCGTCGAGCGCACCCGGCAGGCGGATGTCGCACAGCGCCGCGTCGAGCGCGCGCAGGTCGGCCAGCGCCAGCGCCTCGGCGGCGCTGGCATAGACGCGCGGCTCCACTTCCCATTGCAGCAGCAGGGCCGAGAGGCTGTCGGCCACCACCGTGTTGTCTTCCACCACCAGCACGGCGAGCCCGGGGCGCAGCGGCGTGCGCGTCGCCTCGTCGCCATCGTCCTGCGCCGCGGCAGCGGGGCGCGCCGCAACCACAGCGCTTTCCGGCGCTGCAGGCAGTTCGAAGCTGAACACCGACCCTCGCCCCGGTGCCGAGCGCAGCGACACCTCAATGCCGAGTTGCGCCGCCAGCCGCCGCACGATCGCCAGGCCCAGCCCATGGCCGCGCTGCAGGTTGCGCTCGACGTTGCCGATCTGCTCGAAGTCGTTGAACACGCGCTGCTGCGCGTCGGCCGCGATGCCGATGCCGCTGTCGCGCACCTCCACGCGCCAGGCCCGGGCGGTGCCTCGTCGCCGCGCCCGCACCGCCAGCAGCACGCGCCCGCGCGGCGTGAACTTGACGGCGTTGTCGACCAGGTTGGCGAGCACGCGGCGCAGCGACACCGTGTCGCTCCAGGCGATTGCATCGTGCGGGCAGCGCACCAGCACGCGGCCGTCGCCCGCCTGGCGCGCCAGTTCCTGCAGCAGCGGCGCCAGCGCCACCGCCGCCGGGCGCAGCGGATCGACCGCGGCCTCGATGCGGCCGATTTCCAGCAGCTGGTTGGTCAGCCCTTCGAGCGCCTGCTGCGCCCGCGCCAGCGAGCCCACCGTGTGCTGCACCGCCTCCATGTCCGCGCCGTTGTTCAGCTGCTGGCGCAGCACCTCGGCCTGCAGGCCGATGGCCATCACCGGCTGGCGCAGGTCGTGGTTGGCGGCCGAGAAGAAGCGCAGCCGCTCGGCCTGCGCGTGTTCGGAGGCGCGCAGGCCGGCCAGTGCCTGTTCGCGCAGGGTGCGCTCGTTCAGCCGCAGGCCGATGTTCTCTTCGAGCTGGCGCGAGCGCTCGGCCACCAGCTTCCACATCATCGCGATCAGGCCGATGCCGATGACCGCCACGGCCATCATCACCGGCGCGCCCATCCAGAGGCCGGTGACGATGATCGGCGCCAGCAGCAGCGTGATGGCGAGCTGCGTGGCCGGCGTGTAGAACGACACCGAGAAGGCCGACGACAGCGTCATGCCCATCAGGATCAGGCCCAGCAGCAGCTGCAGGTCGGCGCTCGCGGGGTTGAACAGCAGCACCCCGGCCAGCCCGTGCGCCAGCTCCCAGATGGCTGTGCGCAGCGTGTGCGTGCGCTGCGCCTCGCGCAGCGTTTCGGGCGTGAAGGGCTCTGGCAGGCGTTGGGGGAAGAAGCCGCGCATCACCGTCACCCCCGTGACCAGCGCGATCCAGATCAGTGCGCGCGTCAGCGAGTACTGCCAGGCGAAGAGCGCCGCCACGCCGCAGTTCAGCAGGTACTGCACCAGCAGCACCGGTCCGATGGGCCGCACGGACAGCCGCAGCACCTCGCACTGGATCGCGAAGCGGTCGTCGCTGCTGTCGCTGGCGGCGGCCGGCGCGGTCGGTGATGCGGGGGTGGGGGTCATCGGCGAATCGACTATATAGAGAAGGCGCGTGACGCGGCGACAATGGAGTCCCCTAGTCGGGTTCCCCGATGGCCTAATTTCCGTGAACGATCTCTCCTTTTTCCTGCCTTGCGCCGCCGGCGTCGAGGAATTCCTCGCCCAGGAGGTGCACGCCCTGACCGGCCGCGTCGGGCAAGACCTGCTCACGTTGCGCGGCGGCGTGCGGGTGCGTGCCGACTGGCGCGACGCCTTGAAGCTCAACCTGCACTGCCGGCTCGCCCAACGCGTGCTGGTCGAACTGGCCCACGCGCCCTACCGCAGCGAGAACGACCTGTACGCCATTGCCAACGGCGTGGCCTGGGAGATCTGGTTCACCCCCAAACAGACCTTCAAGATCGAGACCACCGCCCAGCACAGCCCGCTGCAGAGCCTGAACTTCGCCACCCTGCGCATCAAGGACGCCATTGCCGACCGTTTCCGCGCCAAGGCCAACGGCGTGCGCCCGAGCATCGAGACCCAGTGGCCCGACTGCCGCGTGTTCGCCCACCTGACCACCGACACCTGCACGCTTTACATCGACACCTCGGGCGAACCGCTGTTCAAGCGCGGTTGGCGCCAGGACAAGGGCGACGCCCCGCTGAAGGAAACCCTGGCCGCCGCCATGCTGGCCGCCAGCGGCTGGTGGAACCCCGAGACCGGCGAGGTGTCGACCCAGCCGCTGTACGACCCCTGCTGCGGCAGCGGCACCATCGCCATCGAGGCGGCGCAGATCGCGCGAGGCATCGCGGCCGGGTCGCTGCGGCGCTTCGGCTTCGAGAAGCTGCTGCCGTTCCAGACGCACGTGTGGACGGTCATCAGGCAGGAGGCCGAGACGGCCGTGCGCGAGGGCAGCGTGGCGATCTTCGGCTCCGACGTGTCGCACCGCATGGTCGACTTTGCCGAACGCAACGCCGAGCGCGCCGGTGTGGCGCAGGCCATCGAGTTCCGCGGCGGCGACGCGCTGCAGCGCATGCCGCCGGCCGAGGGCGGCGTGATCATGCTCAACCCGCCGTACGGTGAGCGCATCGAGGTGGGCGGCGTGGCCGGCACGGGGCGCTCGGGTGCGCGCGAATCGGCGCAGACCTCAGGCGGTGAAGCAGGTGGCGAGGGCGACGGCGGCGAATTCTTCCCGCAGCTCGCCACCCACTGGAAGAAGAACTACGCCGGCTGGACCGCCTGGGTGCTCACGCCCGACCTGAAGCTGCCCAAGCAGATGCGCCTGAAGGAGTCGCGCCGCGTGCCGATGTGGAACGGCCCGATCGAATGCCGGCTGTTCCGCTTCGACATGGTCGCGGGCTCAGCGCGGAAGTAGCTCGCCTTCGGGCTTGGGCTGCTGCTGCTGTTCCCTGGCTTCCTTGGGGCGAACGGCGCAGGCTGCGTTGATCGTTCGCGTGACGAGGTCGCGCGCGCCGGCCAGGGTCACGGTGCGCACGTCGCTCTCCTCGAAATGCCTCACCGCGACGGGTTCGCCGACGAAGTCCGGATGGCCGAAGTAGGTGGCGCTCACGTAGCGCGCGCTGCGGGCCTCGCAATCGACCTTGGCTCGGGCCTGGAAGGAGCGGAACCTGATGCCGTCGCGGCCCGTGCGGTCTTCCGGCAGGCTCATGCGCAGGCTCACGAGGCGGTTCGATCCATCCACCTCGACGCTGGTCGGCTCGACCTGCACATAGCTGCTGGTGGCGTCGCCGGGCGTGCCCGACAGCGTGAACCACTCGGCCCGGACACCCACGGAGGCGAGCAGGACGAGGCAGAACAGCGGGAGACGTTTCATGAAAGAGGGCGGATGCTGTGATGAGGCAGGGCGCGCAAGCGCCGGAGGCATTGTCGTCGGCCGAGCCGACTCGGGCCTGACGCCGGCTTCGCATGGTGCAACATCGGCGATATCCCCCGCACATTCCATGACGTTGACAGAACCCTCCGCCCCCGTCGTCATCGACACCAACATCGCGCTCGACCTGCTGGTCTTCGAAGATCCGGCATGGGGCCCGCTGACCGCACGGCTTGCGGCAGGAGAACTGCGCTGGCTGGTTACGGCCGCCATGCGCACAGAACTCGAACGCGTGCTGGGCTATCCGCTGATTGCAAGACGCATGGCGCAGCGGAAGCTGCAAGTGCCGACGGTGCTCGCCGATTTCGATGCGCGGGTGCAGATGGTGGAAGGCATCCCGCCGCGCGCGCCCTGCGTGTGCAGCGATCCTGATGACCAGGTGTTCATCGACCTAGCCGTGGCGCATCGGGCGCTGCTGCTTAGCAAGGATCGGGCTGTGCTGTCGATGAAGAAGCGGCTGGCGCTGCGTGGGGTGGCGGTGCAGGCGGCGTTTGGGCCATGAGATCTGCCGCTCGCATCCTCTCCATCGGTGCCGGAGCGATTGCGCTCGGCTTTGTCTTCTACAAGCTCATCGGGCCCGTGAGCCATTGGTATGAACTCAACTTTGCAAAGAACGATGGTGACTTGGGCCAAGCGTACATGGTCGGGTCGCGCTCGCCGTTCAACTCGTCGGAGGCGCCAAATACCACCGCCCCAGCAGCCGCGCCACAGCCCGCACCCGCTGCGTATCCCGCCCCCACCGCCGACTAGCCGGCAGCTTCTGCGCCCATTTCATGCGCCGCGCCGCGTTCGCGATGCGCTCGCGGACCTCTTCGTTCACGCCGGCCAGTGCCGCGTGCCAGTGCTGCCCTGCAGCCTGCGGCGCCGCGGCTTCCAGCATCATGGCCGTCGAATGCAGGTAGCTCAGCCAGTCACGCGCCTGGCATTCCGCCAGCGTCATGACTTCGGCCGGGTCGTCCTCGAAATCGATGTAGCCGATCACGCCGTCGGGGCACTGCACGAGGTTGCGGTCGAAGGCCTGGCTCAGGTGCTGGCCTCGCACGTGCACGGCGGCGATGGCGACAAGGCCCTCGCGCCACACGGCGAGCAGCGCGGCGGGGCCTGCGGCGGCGGCTTGGTCGATCCGCTCCTGTAGCACGACCGTTGCACGGCCGCTTTCGCCCAGGTCTGATATCAGCAGGCCATCGGCCTGCTGCGCCAGCACCACCGGCACGCGCAGGCCGGCGGCGGCGAGCTGTTTCAGCCGACGCGCTTCGGTCGCGATGGCCGCTTCGCCGCCCGGGTTGGGCACTGGCTTGATGATGTCCAGCCGCGCCATGCGCGCGACTGCCGCCATCACGCGGTAGCCCCACTTGCCATGCCGGGGGCCGGCCTTCTTGAGCCACACGCGCTCGCTGCCGAAGCGGTGGCTGGCCACGTTCTTCTGCTGCTGCGGCAGGGTGGTGCGCAGGAATTCCGCGTAGTCGCTGGGCGCCGGCGGATTCGGGGAAAGCGCGTCGAGGGGCGCGGGCGCCGAAGCTGCGCCCTTGCGCGTTTGCAGGCGCGCGTTGGCGCCTCGTCTCAATGGGTTCATGCGGCCAATGCAAAGCCCGCCACCAGCCCTTGCGGGCCCTGTGTCACGGGCTGAAAACTCTCAGCACTGGCCAGCGGCCAGTAGGTACGGAAAACATTGTGCTGCTCGTCGAGCGGGCCGAGCAGGGCGCCCGGCTGCACCTGCATCACCAGGTTGCTCAACAGGCGCACCTCGGTGTCGGAAATGCGGCGCACGATGTGGTGCGCGGTGATCTGCTGCGGGTGGTCGAGCCCGGCGGCCTGCACCAGCTCTTGCAGCGCATGCAGCGTGCTGCGGTGGAAGTTGCGCACGCGGTCGGCCTTGGTGGGCACCACCAGCGCCTGCTGGCGCAGCGGGTCCTGCGTGGTCACGCCCGTGGGGCAATGGCCGGTGTGGCAGCTCTGCGCCTGGATGCAGCCCAGCGCCATCATGAAGCCGCGCGCGGCGTTGCACCAGTCGGCGCCCAGCGCCATCATGCGGGCCACGTCGAAGGCGGTGATCACCTTGGCGGCGCAGCCGATCTTGATGCGGTGGCGCAGGTTCACGCCCACCAGCGTGTTGTGCACCAGCAGCAGGCCTTCCTGCAGCGGCGCGCCCACGTGGTCGCTGAACTCGACCGGCGCCGCGCCGGTGCCGCCCTCGGCGCCGTCGACCACGATGAAGTCGGGCGTGATGCCGGTGGCCTGCATCGCCTTGACGATGCCGAACCATTCCCACGGATGGCCCAGGCAGAACTTGAAGCCGGTCGGCTTGCCGCCCGACAGCTCGCGCAGCCTCGCGACGAAATGCATCATCTCGGTTGGCGTGGAGAACGCGCTGTGCGAAGAGGGCGAGATGCAGTCCACGCCCACCGGCACGCCGCGCGCCGCCGCGATCTCGGGCGTGACCTTGGGCGCCGGCAGCACGCCGCCGTGCCCGGGCTTGGCGCCCTGGCTCAGCTTGATCTCGATCATCTTGACCTGCGGGTCGCGCGCGTTGGCGGTGAAGCGCTCTTCGTTGAAAGTGCCGTCGTCGTTGCGGCAGCCGAAGTAGCCCGAGCCAATCTCCCAGATCAGGTCGCCGCCGTGCACGCGGTGGTGCTGCGAGATCGAGCCCTCGCCGGTGTCGTGCGCAAAGCCGCCCATCTTCGCGCCCTTGTTGAGCGCGAGGATGGCGTTGGCCGACAGTGCGCCGAAGCTCATGGCCGAGATGTTGAACACGCTGGCGCTGTAGGGCTGCGTGCAGACCTGCGCCGGGTTGGCGCCCACCGGCTGCGGCGTGCCGCCGATCACGATGCGGAAATCGTGGTTCTCCAGCTTCGTCGGCTGCATCGAGTGGTTGATCCACTCGTAGCCCGCGATGGTCACGTTCAGCTGCGTGCCGAAGGGCCGGTTGTCGGGGTCGCCCTTGGCGCGCTGGTACACCAGCGAGCGCTGGGCGCGCGAGAAGGGCGCGGCTTCGGAGTCGCTCTCGATGAAGTACTGCCGCATTTCTGGCCGGATGAACTCCAGCAGAAAGCGCAGATGCCCGATGACCGGGTAGTTGCGCAGGATGGCGTGGCGGGCCTGCCGCAGGTCGTGCACGCCGGTACCTGTAAGTACCGCAAAGACTGCCACGCCGACCCAGGCCAGCCACAGGTGCGGCGACACCAGAACGAAGGCGAGGCAGGCCACCAGACCGACCACGCACAGGGCGAAGGCGCTATAGCGCGTCGGAAACGGAATAATCGTGGGCATAGAAATAGTCTCGACCGGAGCCTGCTGCATCATAGAGGGCTGCCCCGAACTTGCCATGACGACCATTCCCGACCCCATTTCGCCCCCAGAGGCCACCTCCGCAGCCCAGTCCCCCCTCGGCCCCGACGATTTCGACGCACTCGACCAGGCGCTCGACGCCATGCGCGAGCACGACGAGGAAATCCCCCAGTGGGAGTTCTGCGAAGGCTTCATGGCCGCGCTGATCTGCACCCGCCGGCCCATCATGCCGTCCGAATACTGGCCCGTGCTGCTGGGCGACAGCTTCTCGTCCGCGCAGCACATGGAGTTCGTCTGGAACTGGAAGCGCCGCTGGGTCGAGATCGAGGAAGGCCTCGACGCCCCCGTCGAAACCCTCGACGACGAACGCAGCTGGCAGCCCGAGGTGCTCGACACCCGCGGCGCCATCGCCTCGCTGCCTGAGGAAGAACGTGCCGAAGTGGCCGGCGAAGCGATTCCCTCCTTCGCGCAGGTCTGGGCGCTGGGCTTCATGTACGCGGTCGAGAACTGGCCCGAAGACTGGGCCACGCCGCGCGACAAAGATGCTGCGCGAATGCTCGACGACGCGCTCGACAACATCGTCGCCCTCACCGAGGACGACAACGCCAAGCCCACGCTGTCGATGTACAGCGACGACGCCCCACCCAGCGTGAGCCAGCAGCGGCTGGACGACTTCGGTGCCGCCATCTGGGCCGTGTACGACCTGCGCCAGCTCTGGAAGAGCCTGGGCCCGAAGGCCGAAACCATCCGCAAGCAGGCCGAGCCCGGCCGCAACGACCCGTGCCCCTGCGGTAGCGGAAAAAAATACAAGAAGTGCCACGGTGCCACCTAGCACCGGCATTGGCTCTGACAACGCACCCCTGACGCCGCGCGCGGCCTGGGTGATGGTCCTGGCGCTGTGCGCCGGGGTCGCGCTGAGCCAGGCCTTCCGCACGGTCGGCGCCATCATGGCGAGTCCGCTGCAGGCCGACTTTCATCTCTCCGCTCAGGCCCTCGGGATTTTCTCGGGGGCCTTTCACTTTGCGTTCGGTGCCATGCAGCTGTTCATGGGCATCGGCATCGACCTGCACGGCGTGCGCCGCACGGTGCTGGTGGCCTTTCCCGTTGCCATCGCGGGCGCGCTGCTGTCGGCGGTGTCGTCCAGCTACCTCGTGCTGGTGGCAGGACAGGCACTGATCGGCGTGGGCTGCGCGCCGGCCTTCCTGGTGTGCACGGTGTTCATCGCGCGGCACTTTCCTGCGGCGCGCTTCGCAACCGTGTCGGGCATGGTGCTGGCCGTTGGCGGCCTCGGCATGCTGGCGACCGGCACACCGCTGGCGTGGCTGGTGCAGGCCCATTCATGGCGCGCGGGCTTCCTGGTGCTGGCCGTGGCGGCCGCGCTGGCGTGGCTCGCGATCTGGTACTGGGTGCACGAGCCCGCTTCGGCCGTGCCGCAGGTCAAGGAGTCGATCCCCGAGGCGATCCGCCAGTTCGGTGCGCTGTTCGCCATGCCGCACACGCTGGGCATCATGGTGTTGGGGGCAGTCACCTACGCCGCCTTCATCTCGCTGCGCGGCCTGTGGCTCGGCCCGCTGATGATGGAGCGCCACGGCTACTCGCTGGTGCAGAGCGGCAACGTCGCGCTGGCGGTGTCGGTGATCTCGCTGTTCGGCGCGCCGCTCTTCGGCCGGCTCGACCGCGACGGCGCCGGGCGGCGCCGCTGGATCGTGATCTGCGCGCTCGGCTATGCGGGGCTCTTCGCGCTCATCGCGGTGCTGCACTCGGCCTGGCTCGACATCGCCGGCATGGTGCTGATCGGCGTGCTCTCGGGCTTCATCGTCTGGCAGTACGCCGACGTGCGCGGCGCCTACCCGGCCACGCTCACCGGCCGCGCGATGGCTGTGTTCACGATGGCGATGTTCCTCGGCGTGGCGCTCATGCAGTGGGGCACGGGCGTGGCCGCCTCGGTGGCGTCGGCGCATGGCGGCGATCCGCTGAAGGCCGTGCTGGCCACCATTGCCGTGCTGCTGGTGCTGGGCATCGCGGCCTTCGCGTGGCTGCCCGCGCCGAAGGCCGATTCCGTCAGATCTTGAAGGCGCGCTGGATGTCCGGCCGCACCAGGTCTGCGTACTCGCGATGCTTGCGGATGTAGCCCGCGATGAACTGGCACACCGGAATCACATGCAGCCCCTTGGCGCGCGCCTCGTCGAGCACGTGCCTCGCGATGCCCGAGCCCACGCCCTTGCCCTCGTGCTCCGGCAGCACCTCGGTGTGCGTGAACATGATCGCGTCGGTCAGCAGGTTGTACTCGGCATAGGCCGCGAGCTTGGCATCCAGCGTGGCCTCGTAGCGGTGCTGGGCTTCGTTGTTGGAAAAGGTGAGGGCGGTGTTGTTGCTCATGGCTGGCGTGCAAGAAAAGTGGCGAGGTTGGCTGCGGCGGTGGCGCGCACTTTGTTGCGCAGGATGGGCGTCCAGCCGAGCAGCAGGCCCGGCGTGCCGAGCGCCTGGCGCGACCAGGTCCAGAACGGGAAGCTGTCGCGGTGCGTCGCGATCAGCCCCTCGGGCGTGAAGGTGAAGCGCGCGTCGATGCTGTTGTCGACGAGGCGGCCGGTGGCGCTGAAGCGGTAGTGCGCGTCCCAGTGGGCGCTGCCGGTGTTGTCGTCGGCCTTCACGTCGCGCCAGGTCAGGCGCCACACGTCGGCGCCCTTGGCCCGGGTGCCGCCTGCCAGCATGCGCCACATGCCGCCCACTTCGCGCCGCCCGCGCAGCGAAAAGGCCTCGTCGTCGAACACCGCGTCGCTCGCGTAGCAGGCCTCCATGGTGGCGGCGTCGAGCTTGGCGAACGCGCTGTAGAAACGCTCGATGGTCTGGGCATTGGTGGCTGCGGTCATGAGGCCTCTTGGTATGAATGGCGGGGAGTCACAGCACCTGGGGAATGGTGCGGGCGAGGAAATCATAGACCGAGCGGATGCGCCGGTCGGTGCGCACCTCGCGGTGCACCGCCAGCCACACGGGCAGCACCGGCAGCTTGATCGAAGGCAGCACGCGCACCACTTCGCCGTCGGTGTGGGCCAATGACTCGCTCACGAAGCCGATGCCCATGCCCTGGCGCAGCGCCTCCCAGTACACGCTGACGTCGTCGGTGCGAAAGCAGAAATCTTCGCGCTTCAGGGGCGCGCCGAGCTGGGCGGAGCTGCGCAGGATGCTGTCGTCGCGGTCGTAGCCGAGCAGGTCGTGCCTGAGCAGGTCGGTGATCTGGCGCGGCGTGCCGCGGCGGCGCAGGTAGTCGCGCTGGGCGAAGGTGCCGAGCGCGAACCGGCCCACGCGCCGGGCGATCACCGAGCCGGTCTCGGGCGGGCTCATGCGCAGTGCGATATCGGCCTCGCGGCGCAGCAGGTTGCTGACCTCGTTGGTTGCCACCAGCTCGACCTGTATCTCGGGCAGCTCGCGCCGCATCTGGGCCAGCAGCGCCGGCAACAGGTGCCGCGCCGTGGCCTGGCTCGCCGAGATGCGCACCGTGCCGGCCAGCGCGGTGTTGGCGCCCGACACGCTGCGCGACAGCGCGAGCGCGCCGCTTTCCATGCTGCGCGCGGCCTGCGCGAGCCGCGTGGCCATTTCGGTCGGCCGCAGGCCCCGGCCGGTGCGCTCGAACAGCACCACGCCCAGTTGCGCTTCGAGCTCGGCGATGTGGCGGCCCAGCGTCGGCTGGCTCGCGCCCACGGCGCGCGCCGCTCCCAGCAGGCTGCCATGGTCGAGCGCGGCCAGAAACGCGCGCACCAGCCGCCAGTCGAAGCCCAGTTCCTTGTCGGGTTTCATCGGGTATTCAGTTTTGAATAGCAGTTATGGAAGCTTGATGCATTGTGAACTGCGGGCGCGCTTTCGATAATTCGCCCAATGGATGAGCGAAGAAACTTTGTCCGGCTGCTGGGAGGCGGCGTTGTCGTAGCGGCGGGTGCGGCCGCGTTGGCAGCCTGGTGGCTGAACTCCGACATGCCGGCGGCCGCGCTGGAGATATGGAACGGCCCCGGCAACGAGCCCGACGTGCGCAAGCGCGCCGTCGCCTATGCCGTCACCGCCCCCACCGCGTACAACTGCCAGCCCTGGCTGGTCGACCTGCGCGAGCCCGATGCCATCGTGGTCTATTGCGACCGCGAGCGCGTGCAGCCCGAGTCCGATCCTTTCGGCCGGCAGGTCGTCATCGGCCACGGCGCCTTCATCGAGTTGCTGGTGATGGCGCTCGCGCAGCAGGGCGTGCAGGCCAGCGTGCAGCTGTGGCCGCAGGGCGAGCTGATCGGCGAGCCGCGGCACTGGCCGCACATTCCGGTGGCGCGGCTGCGGCTGGCGGACGGCGGCGTGCCCGATCCGCTGTTCGCGCAGGTGCTGCGGCGGCGCACGCCCAAGCAGCGCTTCGACCTCACGCGGCCAGTGTCGGCCGACATATTGCAGGGCCTCACATCGGTGGTACCGGCGGGCGGCATGGTGAGTTCGGCCGGCACGGTCGAGATGGTGCGCGTGCTGCCCTTGCGCAGGCTCTGCGCGGCGGCTGCGCGCGTGGAGCTCGCCACGCCCGGCACCGCCATGGAAAACCTGCAGCTGCTGCGCATCGGCCCGCAGGAGATCCTCGAACACCGCGACGGCTTCTCGGTCAACGATCCGGCGCTGCGCATCGCCGTTGCGCTGGGGCAGTTCAGCCGCAGCACGCCCGCGCCCGAAGACAGCCCTTCATTCCGCCAGACCCTGCAGATGTTCGAGGACCAGGCCCAAACCGCGATGGGCTTCGTCTGGCTCAGCACGCGCGGCAACAGCCGCACCGAGCAGATCGCGGCGGGCCGCGCCCACGTGCGCCAGCAACTGCGCGCCACCGACCTGGGCCTGGGCATGCACCCGATGAGCCAGCCGCTCGAAGAGTTCGCGGAGATGGCGCCGTGCCGTGCGGTCGCGCACGACCTGTTGCTGGGCACCGCGCGGCCGGGCGACAGGCACGGCCCGACGGTGCAGATGATGTGCCGCCTCGGCTACCCGATGGCGCCGGTGCCCGCGGCGCCGCGCAGGCCAATCGGCGATTTCATGACGGCCTGAAGGCGCGGCGGGGCCAGCCGCTCAGTGCGAGAGCAGCTCGACCAGCGTCTTCAGCGCGTGATGCACCGTGGCCGCGCGCACCGTGGCGCGGTCGCCGTCGAAGCGGCGGCGCTCGGTGCGCACGTCGCCGTCGACCGACCAGCCGAACCACACCGTGCCCACCGGCTTGTCGGGCGTGCCGCCGGTCGGACCCGCCACGCCGGTTACGGCCAGCGCCACGCGCGACGGCTGCGAATGCGCAATCGCGCCCGTGGCCATGGCGCGCGCCACCGGCTCGCTGACCGCGCCGTTCGCCGCGATCACCGTTGCGTCCACGCCCAGCAGCTCGGTCTTGGCTTCGTTGGAGTACGTGATGAAGCCGCGCTCGAACCACGCGCTCGACCCCGCCAGCTCGGTGCAGGCCGCGCCGATCAGGCCGCCCGTGCAGCTTTCGGCAGTGGCCAGCATCCAGCCTTTTTTCTGCAGCAGGCCGGCCAGGGCCACGACCAGTTCGGGCGTGTCCTGGTCCGCGAGCGCCGTTATAGAGGAAGAGTCCATCGGGTTCACCATGCGCGCCAGAGTGCAATGACCAGCAGCGTGCAGAACGCCGCCACCAGGTCGTCGAGGATGATGCCGAAGCCCGCGCGCCACCAGCGCACCTGCACCGCATCGCGCTGCTTGAACAGCGCGTCGGCCCAGGCCACCGGGCCGGGCTTGGCGGCATCGAAATAACGGAACAGCGCAAAGGCGACGGCCTGCGCGAAGAGGCCGGCCGGCGTTACCAGCCACAGCACGATCCAGAAGGCGACCACCTCGTCCCACACCACGGCGCCGGGGTCGGCCACGTTCATGTTGCGCGCGGCCACGGTGCAGGCCCACCAGCCGATGGGCAGCGAGGCCGCGATGATCCAGCCGATGGTGGCGGGCGTGAACCAAAGCTGCATCACCGCGAAAGCCACCCAGGCCCACAGCGTGCCCACGGTGCCGGGCGCGAAGGGCGACAGGCCCGAGCCAAAGCCCAGCGCGATGAAGTGCGCGGGGTGCGACAGCAGAAAGCGCAGCGTGGCGCGGCGCATCGGGGGTTGGGGCATGGCGCCGGTGGTCGTTGTGGACAAGGAAGAAGGAGAGGAAGAAGCGGCTTGCATCGGGGCAGAAGTGTCGCGCATCTGCGCCGGCACGGTTCGGCACAGTTTTATTTATCAAAGAGATAACTTGTTTAATTAACGCAGGCCGCCTACCATCCGGACTCCTTTCCAAGCTTCGTCTCCGCGCCATGTCTTCCTCTTCCGCCGCCCTGCGTCCTCCACCTGCCACCGCCGCCTGGAGCGAATTGTTCAGCGGCCGCAACGGCTGGCGCGCGCTGGCCCTGACGGGCGGCGTCGCGCTGCATGCCGTCAACGTGCACATCGTGACCACCGTGCTGCCGTCGGTGGTGCGCGAAATCGGCGGGCTCGATTGGTACGCCTGGAGCACCACGCTCTTCGTGGTCGGCTCGATCCTCGGCGCCACGCTGTCGGTGCGGCTGCTCGCCGTGCTCGGCCCGCGCGGCGCGTGCCTGGCGGCGCTGGCGGTGTTCAGCGCCGGCTCGATCGGCTGCGCGCTCGCGCCGGCCATGCCGTGGATGCTCGCGGGCCGCACGGTGCAGGGGCTGGGCGGCGGGCTGCTCGCGGCGCTGAGCTACGGGCTGATCCAGCTGGTGTTCGAGCAGCGGCTGTGGCCGCGCGCAGTGGCGCTGGTGTCCGGCATGTGGGGCGTCGCCACGCTGTGCGGGCCGGCCGTGGGCGGGCTGTTCGCGCAGGCCGGGCACTGGCGCTGGGCCTTCTGGTTCCTGCTGCCGGTGGCGGCGGCACAGGCGCTGCTGGTGCTCGTGCAATTGCGGCCCTCGATGGGCGTGAAGCACGCGCGGCCCGACGTTCCACCGCGCGTGCCGGGCATGCAGATCGGCCTGCTCGCGCTGTCGGTACTGGTGATTGCGGCCAGCGGCTTGTGGCCCGAACTGCTCTGGCAGGCCGTCGGCGTCGCATTGGGCCTGGCCATCGGCTTCGCGGCCACGCGCATCGACAGCCGCGCCGCCGTGCGCGTGCTGCCGAGCGGCGCCTATTCGATGAGCGCGCCGCTGGGCGCCATCTACGCGAGCGTGGCGCTGCTGCTCATCGGCAGCACCACAGAGATCTTCGTGCCGTACTTCCTGCAGCTGCTGCACGGCCATTCGCCGCTGGCGGCGGGCTACCTCACGGCTGCGATGGCGGGTGGCTGGAGCGCGGGCTCGCTGCTGTCCTCGGGCCGCAGCGGCACGGGGGCCGACCGCATGCTGCGCGCCGGCCCGGTGATCTGCACGCTGGGGCTTGTGGCGCTGGCGTGGCTGCTGCCGTCGCCGGGGTTCTTCGGTGACGGTTTCGAGACCTTGCTGATAGCCATTGCGCTGGCGGCCGTGGGGCTTGGCGTGGGCATCGGCTGGCCGCACCTGATCACGCGCGTGATGTCGCTGGCGCCCAAGGGTGAGGAAGGCCTGGCCTCGGCCTCGATCACCACCGTGCAGCTCTACGGCATGGCCGTAGGCGCGGCGGTGGCGGGGCTGGTGGCGAATGCGGCGGGGCTCACCGTGCCGGGCGGCGTCGAAGGCGCGCGGTCGGCGGCCGTGTGGCTGTTCGCGAGCTTCGCGCTCGCGCCGGCTTTGGCGGTGTGGCTCGCGTACCGAGCTGTCGCACGGCGCGGCTGGTGAGCAGGGCAGCCCTGGAAGAAGAGAAGGCTCAGGCCACCACGCCTTCCCACGCGAGCGCCCGCCGGCGCGCCCGCACCCGCAGGCCTTCGCCGCGCAGCAGGCCCACCAGGTCGTAGACCTCGGCCGGCAGGTGCGCGCCGCGCCAGGCCACGTGCTGATCGGGGCGGCACAGCACGAGGCGGTGCGTGTAGGCCTTGGGCACGTCCTCGGTCTCGATGTCCAGCACCGTGAGCGGCATGCTGTAGGCGGCCGCGGCGCGTTCGAGCGGCCGCACGTCCACGCTGCGGTCAAAGCGCAGCATCGTGTAGCCCGGGCCGAAGGCGTCGTAGACCGAACGGCCGTCCGAAAGCCAGAAGTGCGGCGCGCGGCAGCCCGGCACGGTGGACGGCGTGAACTCGCCCATCGAGTAGGGCGGCGCCATGTGTTCGCCGTCCGCAATGATGATCGGCGAGCCGCTGTAGAAATAGCCGAAGTTCAGGCCGCCGCAGCAGAACTGCTGCACGTTCAGCTCGTAGGCCTCGCGTCCGATGTCGGCACGCAGCGCATCGCCGGCAGGGCCGGGTTCCTCGATGTTCGGCGGCACGGCGCGGCGCGCGCGGATCATCTTCTGCGCATGGTCCATCGCGAAGTTCGACACCTGCTCGGTGATCGGCTGGCGCTCGGCCTCGTAGGCGTCGAGGATGGCCTCGTCGCCCCAGCCCTGCACAACAGCACCCAGCAGCCACGAGAGGTTGAGCGCGTCGGCAATGCCCGCATTCATGCCGTAGCCCGCATAGGGCACCCACAGGTGCGCCGCGTCGCCCGCGAGGAACACGCGGCCCTCGCGGAAGCGGTTGGCTACGAGGCGGCGGCCGATCCAGTCTTCCTTGCTGATGATCTCGTACGTGAAATCGGGGCCCACGCCGAGGATTTCGCGCAGCGACTTGTCGCGGTCGACCGAATCGAACTCCGGCTCCTCGGCATTCAGGTGGTTATGCACCAGCCAGGTGTCGTGCCCGTCGATGGCGAACATGGTGCCGCAGCGGCGCGGGTTCATCGCGTAGTACGACCACGCCGGCTTGCCCGGAATCAGCGCGCGCAGTTGCGGCGCGCGGATGAAGGTCGACTGCACGCGCTGGATCACTGCCGTGCCTTCGAGCCTTGCGCCGATCTGCTTGCGCACGATGGAGGCGCCGCCATCGCAGCCCGCCATGTAGCGGCATCGGATGCTGCGCGTCACGCCGCTGTCCATGTCGGTGGCAATCGCCGTCACGCCTTCATCGTCTTGCGTGAAGCCCGCGAACTGCGTGCGGTTCAGTAGCGTCACGCCCGGCAGCGCGGCCGTGTGCTTCAGCAGGATGGGCTCCAGGTAGATCTGGTTGATGCGGTGCGGCGGCTCCGGCGTGGGCCACCACGCGTCGGGGCCCTCGGTCTCGGTGTAGCGATCGCGCCGGCACGGAATCGGAATGCGCGTGAGCTCGGTGCCCGTCACGCTGGTGCGGAACACCACGTCGTTGGGGTAGTCGGCCGGCAGCCCCGCATCGCGCAGCTTCTGCGCCACGCCCAGGCGGCGGAACTGCTCCATGGTGCGTGAGGCCACGTGGTTGCACTTCACGTTCGGCGGCTCCGCGAAACGGCGCGTCTCGCAGATGACGACCGAGACGCCGCGCGAGGCGAGGTCCATCGCCAGCGTGAGGCCCACGGGGCCGGCGCCGACGATCATCACGTCCGCTTGCAGTGCTGCTGTGTGGTGGTCGGTCATGTTCGGAAGAGGGCGAAAGGGAGCGTGCCGTCAGTCGAGCCGGATGTGGGCGGTCTGGATCACCTTCGCCCACTTCTTCGTCTCGGATTGGATGTAGGCCTCGAAGGCCTCGGTCGAGCTCGGCGCAGGTTCCGCGCCGAGGTTGCGCATCGCGGCCTTGATCTGCTCGTCGGCGAGCGCGGCGTTGATCTCGGCGTTGAGCCGCGCGACGATGGGCGCGGGCGTGCCCGCAGGCGCCACCACGCCGAACCAGCCCGTGGAGTCGTAGCCGGGCAGGCCGGCCTCGGACACCGTGGGCACCTCGGGCAGCATCGGCACGCGCTGTGCGCTGGTCACCGCGAAGGCGATCAGCTTGCCCGCGCGGATCTGCTGCAGCGAAGCCTGCAGGTCGACCAGCGCGAGCTGGATCTGCCCCGCCATGGTGTCGAGCGCCGCGGGGCCCGAGCCGCGATAAGGCACTTCCACCAGCTTCACGTCGGCCATCTGCGCGAACAGCGCCGCCGACAGGTGCATGGCCGTGCCGTTGCCGCCATGGCCGATCGACAGCGTGCCCGGCTTTGCCTTCGCCAGCGCGATCAGCTCGCGCTGCGTGCGCGCAGGCAGGGAAGGGTGTCCCACGATCACGAAGGGCGTGGCCGCGACCATGCCCACGGGCTTGAAGTCCTTCACCGGGTCGAAGGGCATCTGCGCGTACAGGCTGGCGTTGGCGGTCAGCGCGCCGGCCGCGCCCAGCCCCAACGTGTAGCCGTCGGCCAGCGTCTTGGCCACCAGCGCGAGCCCCACGTTGCCGCCGGCGCCGGGTCGGTTGTCGACCACCAAGGGCTGGCCCAGCTTCTCGTTGAGCCGGGGCACCATCAGTCGCACCACCGCATCGGCGCTGCCGCCCGGCGGAAAGGTCACGACCATGCGGATGGGCCTGTTCGGGAAGTCGCCGCCGGCCGGAGATGGCGTGGGCGCAGGGGCCTGCGCGAAAGCCGAGCCGCCGGTCAATGCCGCGCCAACCGCGCCCAGCATGAGCTGCCTGCGAAGCGCGCTCTTCCCGTCGGCAAGAGGTACTGCCATCGAGGCTCCTTGAATGTGATCTGTCTTTTCAATGATTGAACGATGACAGCATTCATTCGTAAATCAAGAAATTTCTAATGAAATATCATCTTTGCTGATGAATACGAACTTCAGTCCTACGATCCGCCAGCTGCGTGCATTCCTCGCGGTCTACCAGCTGAAAAAGCTCAGCGCGGCGGCTCAGCGGCTGTTCGTTACCCAGTCTGCGGTGAGCATGCTGATCCGCCAGCTCGAGGACGGACTGGACACGCGCCTGTTCGACCGCACCACGCGCTCGCTCAAGGCCACGGCGGCGGCCGAGCAGATGATGGTCACGGTCGAGCGCATCCTGCGCGACGTCGATTCGCTCTCGGCCGACTTCCGCGAACTGGCCACGCTCGAGCGTGGCCGTGTCACGCTGGCCATCACGCCCACGCTCTCGGCCTTGCTTCTGCCTGATGCCATGCGCGCGTTCAACGAGCAGCACCCCGGCGTGCGCGTGCTGGTGAACGACTGCGCGCCCGATCAGTTCATCTCGCGCATCCTCGGCGAACATGTCGATTTCGGCATCGGCACGCCCGAGCGGCCAGGCGCCGAGGTCGAGGTGCAGCGGCTCATGCGCGACCACCTCGCGCTGGTGTGCCGCGAAGACCACCCGCTGGCCAAGGCGCGGGTGGTGCGCTGGACCGACCTGGCGCGCCATCCCGTCATCACCGTGCGCCCGGGCTACGGCGTGCGCCCGCTCATCGATGGCACTGCGGCCGATGCGGGCGTGGCGCTTGATGTGGTGAACGAGGTTTCGTTCCTCTCCACCGCCATCTGGATGACGGCCGCCGGCATGGGCGCGTCGATCATGCCCTCGGCCTTCGCGCGCGCGGAGGCCAATCCCTCGCTCGTCATCAAGATACTGAGTTCGCCGCGCGTGGCGCGCGACATCTCGATCGTCACCAAGCGCGGCCACTCGCTCTCGGCCGCGGCGCGCGCCTTCATAGAGGCCCTGAAGCGCTCCCTATAATTTTTCGATCCACAACACACGGGAGGGCCAGTCCCCATGAGAACTTTCATTCAACGTCTCGGGGCCCTGTCGCTCCTGGTGGCCTTCAGCTTCGCGCTGGTGGCCTGCGGCAACAAGGAAGCCGAGCAGCGCAAGGCCTTCACCACCTTCCTGCAGACCCGCGTGCTCGACAAGCCCGGCCTGCGCGTGCCGGTGCCTAACGAGGAAGAGAAAACCTCGTTCGGCGACTACGCGAAGCACTACGCCGTGATCACCGATTTCAACGAAGGCATGAACAAGTCGGTGAGCCAGCCCATGACGCAGATCATGGCCAAAGGCGCGCTGCGTTCCATTGCCGACCTGCCGGCGCGCCGCGACGACCTCAAGGCCGCGAAGGACGGCCTGACCGCCCTGCGCACCGCGCTCGACCAACAGACCGCCAAGGCCGATGCCGCGCATGCGCAACTCAAACAGCCTGACGACCTGAAGCAGGTCTACGACAAGGCCTTCGACAAGACCGTGACCGCGCCGTCCACCACCTTCAAGGAAGTGTTCCCCGCGCTCGACACGGTGTTCAACAGCGCGCTGGCCATCGGCGACTTCATGGAGAAGAACAAGTCGAAGATCCAGGTCGCAGGCGCCTCGGTCACCGTGACCGACCCTGCTGTGCAGGCCGAACTCGGCAAGATGCTGCAGCAGCTGAACGGCCAGTCGGCCGCCATCAACGCGGCGCAGCAGAAGATGCAGGCCATGGTGCGCGGCTCCTGACCGGAGCGGCGCAACAAGCCTTCAGACAAAGCTCAGACGAAGTGGTCGAACGATCCGAAGCGCTGTGACACCGGCGCGCCGGTTGCATCGACGATGCGCAGGCCGGCATCGGCCTCGATGCGGCCAATGCGCGTGATGCGCGTGGCGCTGTTCAAGCCGGCTTGCGTGACCGCTTCGCGCGCTGAAGTGGGCGCGGTGAAGACCAGCTCGTAGTCGTCGCCGCCCGAGAGCGCGCAGGTGCGCAAGATCTCGGTGCGCAGGCCGGGCGCTTCGGTAGCGATCAGGGCCGTGGTCGCATCGGCATCGAGCGTGGCGCCCACGCCGCTAGAACCGAGGATGTGGCCCAGGTCGCCGATCAACCCATCGCTCACATCCACCGCCGAAGAGGCGATGCCGCGCAAGGCCTGCCCCAGCGCCACGCGCGGCGTGGGCTGCTCCATGCGCATGCGCGCCGATTCGAAAGCTTCGGCCGACAGCGCGACCGTGCCGCGGAACACCTCCAGCGCCAGCCGCGCATCGCCCAGCGTGCCGCTCACCCAGATGTCGTCGCCCGCGCGCGCGCCCGAACGCAGCAGCGCAGCGCCGGCCGGCACTTCGCCGAACACCGTGATGCAGATGTTGAGAGGGCCGCGCGTGGTGTCGCCGCCCACCAGCTCGCAGCCATGCGCATCGGCCAGCGCGAACAGGCCGCGCGAGAAGCCTTCGAGCCAGGGCTCGTCGACGCCCGGCAGCGCCAGCGCGAGCGTGAAGGCCAGTGGCTTCGCACCGCAGGCCGCCAGGTCGCTGAGGTTCACCGCCAGCGCCTTGTGGCCCAGCCGCGCCGGATCGACGGTGGAAAGAAAGTGCCGGCCCTCGACCAGCATGTCGGAAGACACGGCGAGCTGCATGCCCGCAGCGGGCGCAAGCAGTGCGCAGTCGTCGCCCACGCCCAGCGGGGAGCGTGTGGCGGGGCGCTTGAAGTAGCGCGTGATCAGGTCGAATTCACCCATGGGCAGCGAGCATAAGGGGTGAGGCCGGGCAGGTGGCGTGCAATGCTCAAATGCGCCATGCCCGTAACAGGACTTCCTTGATGCGATCGATCGAGAACATGCTCGGCCTCTGGGCTTCAGGCCTTCGATCTTCGCAAGCCATTGTCGACTGGGCCAGCGCCGCTGTTGCCAGGCCAGGCGAGTCACGGCAAGAGCTTTTCGAGCTCGTGACCTATGGGCCCGAGCAATGCCTGAAGCGGGCCCAGCACGATTTTCCTCCGCGCCCGGCGTCGATGAGCTACCTCCAGCAGTTCTGCGTTCGCGCGATCGAAACCCAGCTCGACTCGACGGTGTCGACGCTGGCATTCGCAAGCTGGGCCTCGCGAGGCTGCATGGGCGAAGAGCTGTCCGAGCCCGCCGTGGCCTTCGGCTACCGGGTCGATCATCTGCTCATCGATTGCGAGGATGAAGAGGCCGCGCTTGCATTCGTGCGCAGTGAACTCCCGGCACTGTTGCCGCGATGCGCAGCCGTTGCCGCGCCATTTCTCGACGACGAGGCCTGATTCGGGCGCGAAGGAAAAGCCCGATCGTGTGTCGACCGGTCGCGGCTCAAGCCTGCCCGCGAAAGCGCAGCGACGCCTGCCGGACCACCTCCGCCAGCAGCCGCTCCTTGCCCTGCTTCTCGCGCAGCCAGCGCGCGTCGTTGCGGTTGGCTTCCACGCTGGTGCGCAGCTCGCCCAGGGCCTGCGTGGCGTTGAGCGCCTCGCTGTGCCATTCGAGCTGGGTCATCGTCATCAGGATGTGGTCGCGCAGCGGCATGTGCTGGCCGGTGGCCGGGTCGACGTACACCGCGTCGAGCCCGAAGCGGCAGGCCTGGAAGCGGTTGTAGGTGTAGACGAGGTAGTCGTCTTCCGTCGGCTCGAAGGGCTGCTCCTGCAGGAACCACGCTGCCAGCGACTGCACGTAGCCCGCGAGCGCGGCGGCGCGCTCGACGGTGAGCGGCGTGTCGAACACGCGGATCTCGATGGTGCCGAACTCGGGCTTGGGGCGGATGTCCCAGTAGAAGTCTTTCATGCTGCGCACGACGCCGGTGCGGGTCATGCGCTCGAAATACGCCTCGAATTCCTTCCAGCTCAGCGTGAAGGGCGCGCGGCCCGACAGCGGAAACGCGAACACCGAGTTCAGCCGCGCCGAGTCGAACTGCGTGTCCTGCCCCTGCACGAAGGGCGAAGACGCCGACAGCGCAATGAAGTGCGGGATGTAGCGCGACATGCGGTGCAGCATCAGCAGCGCAGCATCGGCGTCGGGGCAGCCGATGTGCACGTGCTGGCCGAAGATGGTGAACTGCTTGCTCAGGTAGCCGTACAGCTCCGACAGTTCGCGAAAGCGCGGTTTGTCATAGATGCGCCGCTCGTGCCACTGCTGGAACGCGTGCGTGCCGCCGCCCACCACCGCGATGTTGAGCTTGTCGGCATTGCGGATCAGCGCTTCGCGAATGGGCGACAGCTGCGTGATCACGTCCTGCGCCGAGTGGCAGATGTCGGTCGAGATCTCGATCATGCTCGACGTCATCTCGGGCACCACGCTGCCGGGCAGCGGGGTCTGCGCCATCAGGCGCAGCATGTCCTCGGCGTAGGGGGCCAGGTCGTAGTCGTGCGTGTTCACGAGCTGCAGCTCCAGCTCCACGCCGAGCGACAGCGCCTCCGACTTGTTGAAGGGTTCGAGCTTGACCGCGCGGCTCTCCGGGTCTGAAGGCAGCGGTGCCGAGCGCACGTCGTCGCTGTCCGGGTCGACGGGGCTGTTGTTGTTGACTGCGGTGCTCATCGCTGCGTGTCCTCCGTGATGCTGAAGGCCTGGGGCATCCAGGGCACCGAACTCTCGCCCACCGCATGGATGGCCACCGTGGCGAGCATCGCGCCCACCACCTCCATCAACAGAATCGAGGGCAGGGCCACCTGCGTGATCATCGTGCCCAGCAGCGGCGATGCTGTGGCGAAATTGGAGGCAATGAGCAGCGCAATCGACGACAGCGGCGACATCGCGCAGCCGACCCAGAAGGCCTGCTTCCAGCTTGCGCCGCTGCCCGGGTTGGCGATGGCCACGCCGGCGATCTTGGCCAGCAGGCGCACGCCGATCACGGCCAGCACCACGCTGGCCACCGGTAATGTCCAGTCGGCCTGCGCCGCAACGATCGATACCAGCACGAACATCAGCATGGTCAGCAGCGAAGCCGCTGTGCCCAGCTGCCGCTGCCAGGCCCAGGGCTTGGGGTTGAGCGTCTTCAGCAGCACGCCGCCGATCAGCGCGGCCAGCGGCGCCGAGCCGCCGATGTGCGCGGTGAGCGCGGCGCCCGCCGCGATGATCGCCAGCAGCAGGATCGACGTGTTCTCGCTCGACGGGCTCATCACCCGCAGGGCCGAGCGCAGCGCCAGCGCCATGATCCCGCCGACCACGAACGAAAGGCCCAGCACTACCGCCACCGGATACAGCTTCTGCAGCATCGTCTGCGGCGCGCGCTCGATCAGCCCGGCCTGCGCGTAGCCCAGTGCCAGCGCGTAGAAGGTGTTGAGCGTGGCCAGCGTCATCGCGCGTTCGGTCACGGGGCCGGCGGCGCGGGTGTCGATGATCACGCGGCTCAGCACCGCCGGCGAGGCGACGATGGCCATCAGCGCGATCGGGTTGGCCACCGGCTCGGGCAGGCCCAGCAGCGTGAGCACCCAGTACACGCCGAAGTAGGTCAGCGTGGCTTCGAGCAGGCTCTGCACCAGCACCATCGGGTTGTGGCGGAACCAGCGCAGCGGCAGCCGCCCACCGGCCTCGAACAGCACCACGGCCACGCCGAGTTCGAGCAGAAAGAGGCTGATGCCCCGTAGCGGCCAGATCGCGCCTTCGAAGCCGGCAAAGCCCACCACAGCGCCCACCAGCGAATAGCCGATGACCTTGGGAAACCCGAGATAGCGTTGCACCAGGTGGCCGGAAGCCGCCGCCGCCGCC
Source organism: Variovorax paradoxus (assembly GCF_024734665.1). Classification (NCBI taxonomy): domain Bacteria; kingdom Pseudomonadati; phylum Pseudomonadota; class Betaproteobacteria; order Burkholderiales; family Comamonadaceae; genus Variovorax; species Variovorax paradoxus. The sequence continues at coordinate 6,190,730 of NZ_CP102931.1, read as the reverse complement.
AGCAGCAGCGACCACAGCACGGTGGGCAGGCCCGCCGAGGGGCGCACCCATTCGGACCAGAAGCCCAGCAGATCGTTGAGGAAGCTCGTCAAATTCATCCAGGCAGGAAAAAGCTCACCGGCCGGCTGCGCCAGCGGGCCCAGATCGCGCTGCGGATGCGGGCGCGGTCACCGAGGCTCACGCTGTGCGCGCGCAGCGCCAGGCGGAAAGCGAAGTAGAAACTCACGCTCACATTGAGCGCGCCAATGACCGGGATCGCCGCTACCGCCCACCACAGCGCGGGCTGCTGCAGCACCCCGAGGCCGGTGGATGCCGCGGCTGCGGCGATCTGTCCGGCCGAGAGTGTCACGTGCCGTACATCAAGGCCAAGCCCGAAGAAACCCGCGAACGCGGGCAGCAGCCCGAGCATGAGTCCCAGCGAGATGTTGGAGGCGAAGCCTGAGATGTGTGTGCGCATGAAATCGGCCCAGCGGCGGGCCCGTGCGGCGCCGAGAAAAGCGCCGATGCGGGGGTTGTAACGCATGGCGGAGTCCATGCGATGCAGGACAAAGGCGTTTTCTGTCCATCCGGCGACGATGCTGGCCGAAAACAGCAGGATGCCGGTGATTGCCGCATAAAGCGCGGTCGGCCCGGCCAGCGAGAGTGATTTCAGCGTGGCCGCGGCATGCGCGGCGTCGAGCAGGGGCCGCTCCAGCGCCAGCTGGGCCAGCAGGGCGATGCCCACCACCGCCGGCACCACCACCAGCACATTGCCCAGCACCGCCGCCACCTGCGAGCGCACGAGGTTCGCGACCTCATCGACGAAATCGCTCACCGCGCCGTCCGAATCGATGTCGCGCAGCCGCGCCGCCATGGCCGGCGCCGTCATCGCGGGCTGCTTGGTGGCCAGCGTCAGGTGCAGCAGCTGGATTGCGACGAAGCTGGCCGCATACATCAGCCCCGCGCCCAGCCCGCTCCAGAAGGCCGACAAGCCCAGCGCGTAGATGCCGAACTTCAGCAGCACCGTGATGGCCGTGAGCGCGCCGCCGCCCGCGGCCTTCTTCACCATCTGCAGGTAGCTGGCGCGGTCGCGGGTGATGTAGTGCTCGCCGGTCTCGGCGCTGCGCTCGGTCACCTTGGCCGCCAGCATCGACGAGTTGGAGGCGATCAGCGCGCGGATGCTGTTGCGTTCGCCGCCCGCCAGCACCAGCCGCCCGACCAGCCGAGCCACGCTGGGCGCGGGGTTGGGCGCCATCAGGCAGTCGAGCAGTTCGCGGATGCGCAGCACCCGCTCGCGCAACTGGCGCAGCCGGAACACCAGCCCGACCGAGATGCCGTTGTCTTCCAGGTGCGTGTAGACCGAGGCGGCACCGGCCCGGCAGGCGTCGAGCCGGTCGCGGAAGGCCAAGAAGGCCGCCTGCAGCGCCTCCTCGTCGCGGGGCTCGCCGGGCCGGTCGAACATCTGCTCGCGCAGTTCGTCGAGATCGGCCATCAGCGAATGAAAAGGGCGCCCCTGGCCCAGCACCTCGGTGCTCATGCGCAGGCGCAGCTCCGGCGAGAACCCGGCCGCCACCACCTGGCTGCTGCAGTAGGTGACGGCGTCCATTACCGTGTGGCGCCAGCGCGGCGCGCCGTCGTCGTCCAGCGCCGCGTCGGCCAGCAGCGCGCCGATGCGAGCCAGCTGCGTCTCGTCGAGCAGAGCGATCCAGCCCGCGTCGAACACGCCGGGCAGCACCATGCGGAACAGGTCTGACGCGTCGGTGGTCTCGGGCGTGCCGGGCAGGATCTTGCGGCGCAGCCGCTCGCCCAGCTCGCTGGCGAAGGCGGTGCGCGGGGCGAAGCCGTAGTCGGCCAGCAGCGTGGTCAGGTCGACCGCCTGCGTGAACACGCGCCACCAGGCGCGCAGCCGCTCTCGCAATTCGGGCCGCGCCTCGATGGCGTCGAGCAGCAACTGCACGCGGCCGATCGCCGCCTGGGGCGAGGCGCGGTCGCCGCGCAGCCAGTCGAAGATATTGATGAGCCAGATGTGGCGCTGTGCCACGTCGGCTGTCGGGTCGAGGCCGGCAAGCAGCCCCTGCAAGTCGCGCGATGCGGCAGCCATGGAACGATCTCGTCAAGCGCCGGGGAACACCGCGGAACCGGCTTTGCCGGGCCGCAGGTGTTGCCCCCGGGCGAGGGGGGTGGCGAAGCGACACGAAGTGCGCGAAGCCTGGGGGAGTACCTAGTGAAGCACGCGGGAGACGGGGGCTCCGCCCACGTCCGCTTCGAGCACGAACATCGGAATCGGCACGTCGAAGCGCTCGCCTTCTTCCGTCACCACGAAATAGCTGCCATGCATCGTGCCGCTGGGCGCCTGCAGGCGGCAGCCGCTGGTGTAGCGGAAGGATTCGCCGGGCGCCAGCAGCGGCTGCTGGCCGATCACGCCCAGGCCCTTGACCTCCTGCGCATGGCCCGAGGCATCGTTGATGAGCCAGTGGCGGGCGATCAGCTGGGCAGCCACCGTCCCCGTGTTGGTGACGGTGACCGTGTACGAGAAGGTGTAGATGTTGTCCTTGGCCGACGACTGTTCGGCCAGGTAGCGCGGTTCGACTTGCACGCTGAAGGGGCTGTGTGACATGGGCGCGATGGTAACTGCAGGCCCTCTCCCCCACGTCCGCCGGGCGATGTCAGACCGTGTTGCCCTTCGGCGTGCTCTCGGGCGCTGCGGCCGGAACGGTCTGGAACAGCAGGTCGCGCAGCGCCGCGGTGGCGGCCGTGTCCGGGTCCCGGTCCGAGGTGCCGACCAGCACGATGCGCCAGACCTGGGTGCCGCTCTTCAGCAGCGTGGCATCCACGTGCCGCGAGGCGTCCGCGGTCATCGCACCCTTCATCTGCAGGCCCAGGCGGCCCTTGACGTTGATGGGGCGCGCGCGTGCGTCCAGCTCCATCGACGGGCGCACCGCCATCGCCCAGATTCGCTGGTACTCGTCCAGGCTCACCTGCTCCATGCCACCTTCCACGGCGAAGACCGCGACCACGGTGTCCGAGAAGAAGGTGTGAACCACGTCGCCAGTGGTGTTGGACTGCTCCCGGTATTGCCACCCGCGCGGGATGCTCGCGCGCAGCTTCGTGACGGGGTTCGTCCACTCGAAGCCGGCGTAGAAGCGCATGCTTCTTTGCGCCTCGCGCTGGTTGATGAAGACCACGCCGGCCACGAGGCCCGCCAGTGCGGTCACGGCCAGGCCCGTGCGCAACACGCCCGTTCCCGCCGCCTGCACCAGGTAGCGCTTCGCGTCGTAGGTGGCAGGGCGGCCCTCCTTCACCTCGAAGAACTGGCGGCCCATGGTGAACAGCGTGACGAAGGGAATGCCCAGGCCGAGGCCGGACAGGTACATCCACGCCACGCGCCCCAGGTACTGGAGGAAAGTGGGCCGCCCGCCGTCGTGAAGCCTGACCCGCACGCCGAACAGCAGCTTGCCCAGCGTCGTGCCGAACAGGCCGAAGACGATGGCTTCGAAGACCAGCGCCACGGGCAGGAAGATGATCCCGAGCGTTGGCGTGGACGACGGGTTTTCCATCCACAGGCCGAAGGCCGGCCAGATGCGGCCCACCACCGCGGCCATGAAGAAGCCGGCGGGCAGGCACATCGTCCAGACGTCGAAGAGACGGGCGAAAAAGCGGCGCCACGGGCCGGCCGCCGGCAGGCCGGGGGTGCGCCTTTGCGGTGCGGGTGCCTCCAGGGGACCGTCGGACAGCCACGGTTCCGGGTCGGGTCGCGCGGACTGCGGCGCGGGCATCGGGCGGTCCGGGGCTGGTTGCTCGTCGGGCAAAGGCGGCGCCTCGCGCACTGCGGCGGGCCCGAAGTCCTGCAGCAGCACGGGTTCCATGCGCATGCCGGGCAGCATCAGTTCCTCGACCTGGTGCAGGGGCTTCCAGGCCAGCCGGCCCGGACGCCAGACCAGCGTCTGCGCGTCGATGATGCCCGTGCGAATGCGTTCATGGATCTGCGCGCTCGACAGCGGACCCTGCCTGTCTTCGCCCTGTGCGTACCACCAGCCCTCGTCCATGGAAGCTCCCCCGTCCTGTAGTGCCGCCCTCTATGGGCCACACAAATGTATCGGGAAGTACTCCTTGCTCCAAGGACAAGCGGGCGGGGCTGAAGCGACAATCGGGGCATGAGCACCCCGTTTCGCATCGCGCCCTCCATCCTGTCCGCCGACTTCGCGCACCTCGGCAAAGAACTGACCGACGTGATTGCGGCCGGCGCCGACTGGATCCATTTCGACGTGATGGACAACCATTACGTGCCGAACCTGACCTTCGGCCCGATGATCTGCCAGGCACTCAAGCCCTACGCCAAGACCGCCGACGGCACCCCGGTGCCCGTCGACGTGCACTTGATGATCCAGCCGGTTGACGCACTGGCGGCCTCTTTTGCGCAAGCGGGCGCTGACTACATCAGCTTCCACCCCGACGCCTCGCCCCACACGCACCGCAGCATCCAGGCCATCAAGGCGGCCGGCTGCAAGGCCGGGCTGGTGTTCAACCCCGGGCTGGGGCTCGAGGCGCTCGACTGGGCCATCGACGACATCGACCTGATCCTCATCATGAGCGTGAACCCCGGCTTCGGCGGCCAGAGCTTCATCGATTCGGCCCTGCGCAAGATCGAACTCGCGCGCAAGCGCATCGAGCAGAGCGGACGCGACATCCGCCTCGAGGTGGACGGCGGCATCAAGGCCGACAACATTGCGCGCGTGGCCTCGGCCGGCGCCGACACCTTCGTGGCGGGCAGCGCCATCTTCAACGCCAAGGACTACGGCGCCGTCATCACCGACATGCGCAAGCAGCTGGCCGGCGTCGTCAGCGCTTGATCTTCCCGCTCTTGTAGACGCGGTTGGCCTCCAGCCCGCGGTCGGTATCGACCAGGCCGCGCTCCACGTCTTCATGGGCCTGGCGGCCCACCTCGGTCGGACGGCCGTCCGGCGTCTGCTGGCTGTCGGACGACTGGTCGTGCTCGTGTGGCAGGCGCGGCGCCGATTCGCCGCCTTGCTCCACCTTGGTATTGCCGCCGCTGGCATCCTTTTGAGGATCGGCCGGCGCGGTCTTGCTCTTGCTGCTCTTGCTCATGCGGGGCTCCTTCAATGAAGAACGAGCCTGCGTCGCGACCGCCGCCTGGTCGGTAGGACATGCAAGCCAGCCCCTGTAGGTGTTGCGGTCTGCTATGAAATGAGTAGCGCCTTTGCGCGCAGGGAAGGGGCTCCGCAATAATCCCCGGATGTCCTCCGATCCTTCAGATCCATTTGCCGGCATTGCCACCGACAGCCTGCGCATCCACGCCTTCGCCTCGCTGAACCCCGGTCCCCGGTTGCTCGTGATGGGCGGCGTGCATGGCGACGAAGTCTCCGGCACCCTGGGCATCGAGCGCATCCTGGCCGAGTTCGAGGCCGGCACGCTGCAATTGAAGCGCGGCGAGCTGACCCTGGTGCCCGTCGCCAATCCGCTCGCACGGCGCCGACTGCAGCGCGAGGGCGAGCGCAATCTCAACCGCCTGTTCCGCCCCACCGAAGCACCCGTCGACTACGAAGCCCGCGTGACCAACGTGCTGGCCCCGCTGATCGCGCGCCACGAGGTGCTGCTCGACCTGCATTCCTTCCAGAGCGAGGGCGAGGCCTTTGCCATGATCGGCCCGCGCGACAACACCGGCACGCTGGAGCCCTTCGCCCGTTCGTTTGAAGAGGGCCAGCTCGCGCTGCACATCGGCACGCCCATCGTGGTGGAGGGCTGGCTCGACATCTACGCCGCCGGCCTCGCGCAGCGCGCGGGCGGCACGCCGGCCGACGAGGCTGCGCTCGACTTCGGCCGCGGCACCAACGAATACATCCGCAGCCGCGGCGGCTATGGCGTCACGCTCGAATGCGGCCAGCACCTGGACCCGCAGGCCCCCGAAGTGGCGTGGCGCGCCATCCGCCGCACGCTTGCGCTGCTGGGCATGGCGGCGCTGCCCGAAGGGCTGTCGGGCGCGCCGGAACAGCCGCCCAAGCTGCTGCGCCTTGCCAGCGTGACCGACCGCCTGCACGAGGAAGACAGCTTCGTGCGCGACTGGGCCACCTTCGACGAAGTGCAGCGCGGCGAGCCCATCGGCATGCGCCACGACGGCACGCTGCTGAGCGCGCCCGAAGACGGCTTCATCGTGTTCCCCAACGCGATGGCGCTGCCGGGCGCCGAGTGGTTCTATTTCGCGCGCCCGAGCGAGCGCCGGCTCGGGCCGGTGGCCGGCACGGCCTGACGACGCCTGACGCCGCGCTCCTACATCGCCCGCACATGGGCGGCGCACATTCCAAGACTGAAGGAGTGTGCCCATGCCAGTCTCGAAAAAAGCCCCCGCACCGCGCGTCCTGTGGAAGGGCGCCATCAGCTTCGGCCTCGTCCACATTCCGGTGGCGCTGTATTCAGCCACCACCGACCACGGCATCGATTTCGACTGGCTCGACAAGCGGACCATGGACCCGGTCGGCTACAAGCGCATCAACAAGAAGACCGGCAAGGAAATCGCGCGCGAGCAGATCGTGAAGGGCGTCGAATACGAGGACGGCGAGTACGTGGTGATCAGCGACAAGGAGATCGCGGCCGCCTACCCCAAGACCACGCAGACCATCGAGATCGAGACCTTCGTGCCGGCCAACGGCATTCCCTTCGTGTACCTGGAGCGGCCCTACTACGTGGCACCGATCAATCGCGGCGCCAAGGTGTATGCGCTGCTGCGCGAAACCCTGCAGCGCAGCGGGCGCGTGGGCGTGGCGCGCGTCGTCATCCAGACCAAGCAGCACCTCGCCGTGCTGGTGCCAGTCGGCCCCGGCCTCGTGCTGAACCTGCTGCGCTGGGGCGCCGACATCCGCCCGTGGACCGACCTGCCGCTGCCCTCCGAAGACGCGAAGAAGGCCGGGCTGAGCGAGCGCGAGCTCAAGATGGCGAAGCAACTGGTCGACGACATGAGCGCCGACTGGGACCCGAACGAATTCAAGGACGAGTTCAAGGACGAGATCCTGCGGCTTGTCGACAAGAAGGTGAAGGCCGGCCAGACCGAGACCGTGACGCAGCCCGAGCCTGAAGAAGAGCAGTCCACCGAAGGCCGCGGCGCCAAGATCATCGACCTGACCGAACTGCTGCAGCGCAGCCTGCGCGGCAAGGCGAAGGCTGCCGGCGAAGAAGAAGCTCCCCCACCCAAGGCTGCGGCGAAGAAGCGCAAGCCCGCCGCCAAGACAGCAGCGCGCAAGGCCCCGGTCCGCCATCGCCGCGCAGCCTGACGCCGGCCTGCCGCCATGGGCACCACCGCATCGACCGCGCGCAAGGCGCTGGCGCGCTACCACGGCAAGCGCGATTTCACCCGCACGCCCGAGCCCAAGGCCGGCGGCAGGAATGGCAAGGGCGTGCTGTCCTTCGTCATCCAGAAGCACCACGCGAGCCATCTGCACTACGACTTCAGGCTCGAACTCGACGGCACGCTCAAGAGCTGGGCCGTGCCGAAGGGGCCGTGCCTCGATCCGACCGTGAAGCGCATGGCCGTGCACGTCGAAGACCACCCGATCTCGTACGCCGGCTTCGAGGGCACCATCCCGCCGAAGCAGTACGGCGCGGGCACCGTCATCGTCTGGGACCGCGGCGACTGGCTGCCCGACGGCGATGCGCGCAAGGCGCTCGCGGCCGGCAAGCTCAAGTTCGAGCTGCGCGGCGAGAAGCTGCACGGCCACTGGACGCTGGTGCGCATGCACGGCAAGGGCGACGAGAAGCACGAGCCCTGGCTGCTCATCAAGGAGCGCGACGGCGATGCGCGTGCGCTCGACGACTACGACGTGCTCGAAGAACAACCGGCCAGCGTGATCACCGGGCGCGGCGTGGACGAGGTGGACCAGCTGCCGAAGAAAGCCGCAACGAAGAAGGCGCCCGCAAAGAAGACAGCACTCCCCGCCACCTTTCAGCCACAGCTCGCCACGCTCGCAGCCTCGCCACCGCCGTCCCCCAACGACTGGCTCTACGAGCTCAAGTTCGACGGCTACCGCCTGCTCGCGTGCATCGACAAGGGCAAGGTCCGCTGCTTCACTCGCAATGGCCATGACTGGACCGCGAAGCTGCCCACGCTCGCCAAGGCCCTCGCGAAGCTGCCTACCGACTCGGCCTGGCTCGACGGCGAGATCACCGTCGATGGCGAAAACGGCGCGCCCGACTTTCAGGCGCTGCAGAACGCCTTCGACAGCGGCGCGACATCGTCCATCGTCTACTGGCTGTTCGACGCGCCTTTTCTCGACGGCGAAGACCTGCGCGACATGCCGGTCGAGGAGCGCCGCGCACGGCTCGCGCAGCTGCTCGGCAAGAAGCCGCCCGCACCACTGCGCCTGAGCGAAGCCTTCGACGCCTCGCCGCGCGACCTGCTCGCGTCGTCGGCGCGCATCGGCTTCGAGGGCATTGTCGGCAAGCGCAAGGGCTCGCCGTATGTGTCGCGCCGCTCGCCCGACTGGATCAAGCTCAAGAACCAGCAGCGCCAGGAATTCGTGATCGGCGGCTACACCACGCCCAAGGGCACGCGCACGGGCTTCGGCTCGTTGCTGCTCGGCGTGCACGACGAGGCCACCGGGCGCCTGCGCTACTGCGGCAACGTCGGCACGGGCTTCGACGCCAATCGCCTCGCCGACATCAAGACGAAGCTCGACAGACTGTCCACCGACGACTGCCCGTTCACGCCCACGCCGCGCGGCATCAAGGCGCAGTGGGTCAAGCCATCACTCGTGGCCGAGGTCTCGTTCGGCGAGTGGACGCGCGAAGACCGCGTGCGCCAGGCCGTCTTTCAAGGCCTGCGCGCCGACAAGCCCGCTCGCGACATCCGCCGCGAGCGGCCGGAGGAAGAAAAGAGAAAGAGCACCCCCATGTCCCAGCAGAAGATCACCCACGCCGACCGCGTGATCGACAAGCACAGCGGCATCACCAAGGGCGAGCTCGCCGCCTACTACGACGGCGTGGCCAAGCTCATGCTGCCGCACCTGCGCGGCCGGCCGGTGTCGCTGGTGCGCGCGCCCGAGGGCGTGGGCGGCGAGCTGTTCTTCCAGAAGCACCTGCAGAACCGCGAGATTCCCGGCGTGCGCCTGCTCGATCCCGCGCTGGACCCGGGCCACGAGCCGCTGCTGCAGATCGACACGAAGCAGGGCCTGCTCGGCGCCGCGCAGATGAACGTCATCGAGCTGCACACCTGGAACGCCACCTCGCGCGCCATCGGCAAGCCCGACCGCATGACCTTCGACCTCGACCCCGGCGAAGGCGTGGCATGGCCGCAGATACAGGAGGCCGCGATGCTGGTGCGCACGCTGCTCGACGAACTGGGCCTGCCTTCGTTCCTGAAGACCAGCGGCGGCAAGGGGCTGCACGTGGTCGTGCCCATCCGGCGCCAGTACGACTGGGACGCCGTCAAGGGCTTCTCGCAGGCCGTGGTGGCGCATCTCGCGCAGACCATTCCGGCGCGCTTCGTCGCCAAGAGCGGGCCGCGCAACCGCGTGGGCAAGGTCTTCGTCGACTACCTGCGCAACGGCTTCGGCGCGACCACCGTCAGCGCGTGGTCGGCGCGTTCGCGCCCGGGGCTGGGTGTGTCGGTGCCGCTTGCGTGGGAAGAGTTGCCGGAGCTCACGAGCGCTGCGCAATGGACAGTCGCCAACGCGGCGCAGCGCTTCGACATCGGCAACAAGCCCTGGGCCGCGATGGAGCGCAGCCGCAAGGGCCTCGCTGCCGCGATGAAGTTGCTCGGCTATAAAGCCGGAGTGATGCGCTGATCCGAAAGTATCAAGAGCCATTCCTCTTCATCATTTGCTTGACGTCATTCAGCGGCGCAAGGAGACTGCAACGACGATGAAGAAACTTCTGTGGCCTTTCGCAGGCATCACCGTACTCATCATCATTGCAGTGCTGGCTCTTGCGCTGTGGCCCACGACCACGCGGGCCATCGCCGCCGCGTCCGACAGCAATTCGAAAGCCCTCATCGACAAGGGCCGCTACCTGGCCCAGGCGGGCGATTGCGTGGCCTGCCACACGTCGCCGGGCGGAGCGCCATTCGCTGGCGGGCTGCCGCTGGCTTCGCCCATCGGTGCGATGTACAGCACCAACATCACGCCCGATCACGACAGCGGCATCGGCAATTACACGCTCGCCGACTTCGATCGCGCGGTGCGCCACGGCATCCGGATCGACGGCGACTCGCTGTACCCCGCGATGCCTTATCCGTCGTATGCGCGCATGAGTGACGACGACGTTCGCGCGCTGTATGCCTTTTTCATGCATGGCGTGGCGCCGGCCCCGTCGCAACCGCATCCACGCGGCATTGCCTGGCCGCTGTCGATGCGCTGGCCAATGGCGCTGTGGCGCAAGGCATTCGCGCCGCAACCAGATGCCGTGGCCTTCGACGCCGCCCGCTATGCCGACATGTCGGTGGCGCGGGGTGCGTATCTGGTGCAGGGCCTGGGGCATTGCGGCAGTTGCCATACGCCGCGGGCGCCGACGATGCAGGAGAAGGCGCTGGACGAGTCCAGCCCCGAGTACCTGGCCGGCGGGCCGCTCATCGACGGATGGGTGGCGGTGAACCTGCGCGGCAATCCGGCGGACGGACTGGGCGCATGGTCCGTCGCTGACATCGTCGCGATCTTGCGCAGCGCGCGCAACGCGTCGCATGCGGTGGTCGGCGGTGCGATGAACGATGCCATCGTGCACAGCACGCAGCACCTGAGCGACGACGATCTGAAAGCGATTGCTGCATTCCTCAAGACGCTGCCGCCTTCGGCCCATGCGCCATCGTCGTTCAATGCCGACCCTGCAACCGCCAAGGCGCTGTGGCAGGGCGTCAACTCGACGCGCGGCGCCGAGCTGTACGTCGACAACTGCGCGGCCTGCCATCGCAGCGACGGCCTGGGCTACGTGCAGGTATTTCCGCGCATCGCCGGCAATTCCACCGTGCTGGCAGGCGACCCGAGTTCGGTGATCCGCCTGATCCTCGAAGGCAGCAAATTGCCCGCCACGCGTGTCGCGCCATCGGAGCTCGGCATGCCCGGCTTCGGCTGGCGCCTGTCGGACGACGAAGTGGCGCAGCTCGCAAGCTTCACGCGCCAGAGCTGGGGCAACAAGGCTTCGGCCGTGCAGGCCGCACAAGTCGGCAAGATCCGCAGCGCCATCGAGAAGGAGCGGTCCGCGCAGGCCGCTCCCGCGCGTTGATTTGATTGATCGCCTCATGAACCAGACAGGAGCATGCCCGTGACCGCACCGGACTCATCGCAACCACCGTCATCGAGGCGCCAGTTGTTCAAGGGGTTGGGCGCAGCGACCCTCGCCGTCGCGGTGCTTCCCGGATGCGACACCCGGCAGGCAACCGCCGCGCAGGGTGAAGCGCCCACGAGCAGCCCGGCACCGAGCACCTATTCGCCGCGCTTCTTCACCGCAGGCGAGTGGGCCTTCGTCAACGCCGCCAGCGCGCGATTGATTCCGAACGACGCATCGGGTCCAGGGGCGGTGGAAGCCGGCGTGCCCGAGTACATCGATCGGCAGATGGACACACCCTGGGCCACCGGCAAGCTCTGGTACATGCAAGGGCCGTTCAACGCCGACGCACCGGCCACGATGGGTTATCAATCGCAGCTCACCCCGCAGCAGATCTATCGCCTGGGAATCGATGCCGCCAACGGCTTCGTGCAGAAGGCGCAGGGCAAATCCTTCGTGCAACTCGCAGCGGATGCGCAAGATGCGGCGCTGCATGAAATCGAATCGGGCAAGGCCGTGTTCGAAGCCGTGCCGGCCCAGCTGTTCTTCTCGATGCTGCTGCAGAACGTGCGCGAAGGCTTCTTCGCCGATCCGGTGCATGGCGGCAATCGCGGTCTCGCGGGCTGGAAGCTGATCGGGTTTCCCGGTGCGCGCGCCGACTTCATGGACTGGGTCGAGCGCGACGTGAAGTACCCGCTGCCACCCGTGGCCTTGAGCGGGCAGAGAGGCTGAGCATGGCCGGCAACACGATGAAGAAAGCCGACGTGGTGATCGTCGGCTTCGGCTGGACCGGCGCGATCATGGCCAAGGAGTTGACCGAGGCCGGCCTGAACGTGGTCGCGCTCGAGCGCGGCCCGATGCAGGACACGGCCACCGACGGTGTCTACCCCAAGGTGCTGGACGAGCTCACCTACAACATCCGCCGCAAGCTGTTCCAGGACATCTCGCGCGAAACGGTGACGATCCGCCACGGCGTGAACGACACGGCGCTGCCCTATCGGCAGCTGGGTGCTTTCCTGCCCGGCACCGGTGTCGGTGGCGCGGGGCTGCACTGGTCGGGCGTGCATTTCCGCGTCGACCCCGCCGAACTGCGCCTGCGCAGCCATTACGAAGAACGCTACGGCAAGAAGTTCATTCCCGAGGGCATGACGATCCAGGACTTCGGCGTCAGCTACGAAGAGCTGGAGCCGCATTTCGACTTTGCTGAAAAGGTGTTCGGCACATCGGGTAGTGCATGGACCGTGGCCGGCCAGAAAGTGGGAGAAGGCAAGGGCGGCAACCCGTTTGCGGCCGACCGCTCGCACGCCTTTCCGTTGCCCGCGCAGAAGCGCACGGTGTCGGCGCAACGCTTCGGCGATGCCTCGGCGAAGCTGGGCTATCACCCCTATGACCTGCCATCGGCCAACGCTTCGGGGCCGTATACCAATCCGTACGGCTGCCAGATGGGGCCGTGCAATTTCTGCGGCTACTGCAGTGGCTATGTCTGCTACAACTATTCGAAGGCCTCGCCCAACGTCAACGTGCTGCCGGCACTGCGCCAGGTGCCGAACTTCGAACTGCGCACGCATGCGCACGTGCTGCGCGTGAACCTCGCGGCCGATCGCCGCACCGCCACCGGCGTTACCTACATCGATGCGCAAGGGCGCGAGGTGGAGCAGCCGGCGGACATCGTCGTCATCTGCGCGTTCCAGTTCCACAACGTGCGGCTGATGCTGCTGTCGGGCATCGGCACGCCCTACGACCCGGCGACCGGCAAGGGCACCGTCGGGCGCAACTTCGCCTACCAGAACATGGCGACGATCAAGGCCTTCTTCGACAAGGACGTGCACGCCAACCCCTTCATCGGCGCGGGCGGCAACGGCGTGGCGATCGATGACTTCAATGCCGACAACTTCGACCACGGCCCGTTCGGCTTTGTCGGCGGTTCGCCGATGTGGGTCAACCAGGCCGGCGTGAAGCCGATCAGCGGCATCTCGCTGCCCGAGGGCGCGCCCGGCTGGGGCAGCGCGTGGAAGCAGGCCGTTGCCGACAACTACACGCACACGATGTCGATGGATGCGCATGGCGCGCACATGAGCTACCACGACAACTACCTGAGCCTGGACCCGACCTACAAGGACGCCTGGGGCCTGCCGCTGCTGCGCATGACCTTCGACTGGAAGGACAACGACGTCCGCATGACCCGCTTCATGGCCGAGAAGATGCACGGCATCGCGGAGGCGATGGGCCCGAAGGCCGTACGCGTGTTCGTCAAGAACTTCGGCGAGCACTTCGACACGACCAGCTACCAGACCACCCATCTCAACGGCGGCGCGATCATGGGCACCGACCCGGGCACCAGCGCGGTCAACCGCTACTTGCAGAGTTGGGACGTGCACAACGTCTTCGTGCCCGGCGCGTCGGCCTTCCCGCAGGGGCTGGGCTACAACCCGACCGGCCTGGTGGCGGCGCTGACCTACTGGTCGGCCAAGGCGATCCGCGAGCGCTACATCGCCAGGCCCGCGGCGCTGGCCTGACCTGCAAGAGCTACTGCAGCACTTCTTCCGTCGTCACCTCGAAGCGCTGCAGCGTGTTCGCGCCGAACACCATCGTGATCGGCACGTCCGCCGCGTCGCGCCCGCGCGCGATCACCACGCGGCCTATGCGCGGCGTGTTGTGCCGCGCGTCGAAGGTGTGCCAGCGGTTGCCCAGGTACACCTCGAACCACGCGCTGAAGTCCATCGGAAAGCGCACCGGCGGAATGCCGATGTCGCCGAGGTAGCCCGTGACGTAGCGCGCCGGTATGTTCATGCAGCGGCACAGCGTGATTGCAAGGTGCGCGAAGTCGCGGCACACGCCCGTGCGCTCGCGAAAACCCTCCAAAGCGGTGCGCGTGGCCCGTGCATTCTGGTAGTCGAAGCGCAGATGCCGGTGCACGAAGTCGCAGATTGCCTGCACGCGCGACCAGCCCGGCGCCACGTTCGAGAAGTTGGCCCAGGCGAACTGCAGCAGTTCGCCGTCGACCTCGCAATAGCGGCTCGGCAGCACGAAAGGCAGCGTCTCCACCGGCAGATCGGCCGCCGCATGCTCGCTGGCGCTGAAGTCCACCGGGTCGGGCCAGCCGGTGTCGAACACCACCGCGTGGTTGCGCAAACGCACGCTGCTCACCCCGACAGGAACGTGCACGCGCGCGCAATTGTTGCCGAAGCTGTCCTGGTAGTGGTCGGTGGCCATCGGCGGGCTGAGGGTGATGTTCTCGCCGCCTTGCAGGTCCTGGGCACGCGACGGGTGCACCTGCAGCATGTAGATCACCGCCGTGGGGGCGGTGACGCCGAGTTCGATGTCGAAGCCGATCCTGATCTGCATGGGGTTCTTTCTTCCCTGAGGGGATCCGGGCGGTGCGGCCGGTGCGCGAGGCAGTGCGATGAATGACAAGCACGATCAGTGCCGTCCTGTGGGCCCATGCTATGCGACGAATCTTTCAGGCTCCACAGCCAGTACCCGCGAAGCAGCGTAGGCGGGTGCGATGCGCTGTCGGTGCGCTCCTACCTTGCACACACGCTTTCTCCCACAGACGGGGAAGGGCGGCCACTACGGGGTTCGGGCGGTGCGAAACATAACCTTGCAATTCGCTTGCATCCCCGGAGGGACACATATGGAGCTCTTTTCTCATTTCGACACGCTCGCCAGTACCTGGGGCGACGAAATCCTCGTGTGGGCCGTCGCCGCCGTGGCGGGCTGCATATGCCTCGTCGCCGTGGTCAACGTGCTCGACATGTTCCTCGACAGCAACAACGAAACAGGCTGAGTGCCCACCCCATGAAAGATTCCAGCAGATCCACGATGACGCCACAGAACAAGGCCGCCGCAGGCCGCCGTGTCAGCGCCACCAAGGCGAGCGACGGCAGCAACGCCAAGCAGCAGCAACTCGAAGGCTTCACCGTCGAGCATCCGACGACCCTCACCACCAACCAGGGTCTGCAGATACCGGACAACCACAACTCGCTGAAAGCGGGTGTGCGCGGCCCCACGCTGCTGGAAGACTTCATCCTGCGCGAGAAGATCACGCACTTCGACCACGAGCGCATTCCCGAGCGCGCCGTGCATGCGCGCGGCTCGGCGGCGCACGGCTACTTCCAGGTCTACAAGTCGATGTCGCAGTTCACCTGCGCCGACTTTCTCCAGGACCCGGACCAGAAGACGCCCGTTTTCGTGCGCTTCTCGACCGTGGCCGGCTCGCGTGGATCCGCCGATACGGTGCGCGACGTGCGCGGCTTCGCCGTCAAGTTCTATACCCGCGAGGGCAACTACGACCTCGTGGGCAACAACATTCCGGTGTTCTTCATCCAGGACGCGATGAAGTTCCCCGACCTCATCCACGCCGTAAAGCCCGAGCCGCACCACGAGATGCCGCAGGCTGCGAGCGCGCACGACACCTTCTGGGACTTCGCCTCGCTCATGCCCGAGAGCACCCACATGCTGATGTGGGCCATGAGCGACCGCGCCATTCCGCGCAGCCTGCGCATGATGGAAGGCTTCGGCGTTCATACCTTCCGCTTCGTCAACAGCCGCGGCGAGAGCCACTTCGTGAAGTTCCACTGGAAGCCCAAGCTCGGCATCCATGGCCTGGCATGGGACGAGGCGCAGAAGATCGCGGGTAAAGACGCCGACTTTCATCGCCGCGACCTGTGGGAAGCCATCGAGAACGGCGACTTCCCCGAATGGGAGCTCGGCGTGCAGATGATTCCGCAGGACAAGGAACACTCGCTCGGCTTCGACCTGCTCGACCCCACCAAGCTGATTCCCGAAGAGATGGTGCCCGTGCAGAAGATCGGCAAGCTGGTGCTCAACCGCAACCCCGACAACTTTTTCGCCGAGACCGAGCAGGTGGCCTTCCATCCGGGCCACGTGGTGCCCGGCATCGACTTCAGCAACGACCCGCTGCTGCAGGGTCGCCTCTTCTCGTACACCGACACGCAGATCTCGCGGCTGGGCGGCGCCAACTTCCACGAGCTGCCGATCAACAAGGGCGTGTGCCCGTTCCACAACTTCCAGCGCGACGGCATGCACAGGCAGACCATCGCGCGAGGACAGGTGGCCTACGAGCCCAACACGCTGGGCAGCGGCACGGAGTTTCGCGTGGACGGCGGCCAGCACGGCTTCCAGTCTTTTCCCGAAGAGATCGATCCGCCCAAGGTGCGCCGCCGCAGCCCGTCGTTCGACGACCACTTCACGCAGGCGCGCCTGTTCTTCAACAGCCAGAGCGCGGCCGAGAAGGAACACATCATCGCGGCCTTCCGCTTCGAGCTGTCTAAGCTCGAAGTGCCCGCCATCCGCCAGCGCATGGTCGACAACCTCGCGCACGTGGACGAGAAGCTCGCGCGCCGCGTGGCCGAGCCGCTGGGCATCGGCGAGCCCGATGCGAAGGCGGCAGCGGGTCGCGCGGGCTTTCGCGACCACCGCATCGAGCTGCCCATCGACGAATCGCCCGCACTCAGCATGGCCGATACCGGAGACGGTTCGATCCGCACGCGCAAGGTCGCGATCCTCGTGGCCGACGGTGTGGATTCGGCTTCGCTGAAGCCGATACGCGATGCGCTCGAACAGGCGGGCGCGCAATGCAAGGTCGTCGGGCCGCGGCTGGGCACGGTAGCCAGCGCGTCGAAGCGGCAGATCGACATCGACATGACGTTCGCGAACACGCCGTCGGTGATGTTCGATGCGGTGCTGGTGCCCGCCGGGAGCGAAAGCGCCGCTGCATTGGCGGGCATCGGCGATGCCGTGCACTTCATGCTGGAGGCCTACAAGCACTGCAAGGCGATCTGCACGGTGGGAGAGGGCGTGCAACTGCTCTCGACGCTGGGCATTGCCGCCGACTCCGATGCTCCAGCAGGCGTGATCGTGGCCGCCACGCCGGTCACAAACCTGGGCGATGCGACTGCCGCAACGCAGATCGCGCACGACTTCATCGTCGCCATCGCGAAGCATCGGCATTGGGATCGCGTGAACATCGACGCAGTGCCGGCCTAGCAAGCTTTTGACGTATCTGTCTGCAGGCCGCATGCGGCCTGCAGCGCGTGGCGCGCCGCGCCAATGCAGGCAATCACCCATGACGGGTCCGGGTTTCTCGGGGGCTACACACATGGTCCATATAAACGCGCGCTGTCTGCTCGCTGTTTCCCCCTCCATTCAAAGAAACCCACATGACTCATCCCGCACCGAGGCCAATCCGGCAGTTCAAAGCTCTGGCACTGACACTGGTCCTTGCGCTGACCGCCTGCGGCGGCGGTGGTGGCGGCGGGACCTCCTTCCCGGTGATCCCCGGGCCTTCTACGGGCACCACGCAGCCGAACACGCCGCCGCCGACCGACACGGCACCGCCGGTTGCGGAGCAGCCACCGCCCACATGTACCGCCGCTGTCCCGTCCAACGCGCCGGTCACGGCCATTTCATCCGTTCAAGGCACGGGCGACACGAGTCCTCTGGCAACGCAAGCAGTGACGGTGCGTGGCGTGGTCGTCGGTGACTTCCAGAACACCGGCACCACAACCGTGAAGCTGAATGGATTCTTCGTGCAGCAGCTCGTGCCCGATGCCGATCCGCTGACCTCGGAAGGCGTCTTTGTCTATGCACCGAACAGCGCCACCCGTGTGGCCGTTGGCGATTTCGTTCAGGTCTCCGGCGTGGTGACCGAGTTCGGCCAGACCGCAGGCGCCGGGGCAAAGCCCGACAGCCTCACGCAGATTGCCGGCACGACAGCGGACCCACTGGCTATCAGCGTCTGCGCTTCCGGCATTGCCATCAGCCCGACACAGATCACGCTACCGGTGGCCGACGAATCAACGCTGGAGCGCTACGAAGGCATGCTGGTCGAAATTGCGCAGCCCCTGGCCGTGACGGAACTGTTCGAGCTGGGCCGCTATGGCCAGATGGTGCTGGCATTGAACGGGCGGCAGTTCAACGCCACCAACGGCAACGCAGCGGCGACCCATGCGCAGAACCTGCTTTCGCGCATCGTGCTGGACGACGGCTCCTCGCGCCAGAACCCGAGCCCCATTCCGTACCTGAGCGCAGCCGGCACAGACGGCACCCGGCGCATCGGCGATACGACGCAGAAAGTCACCGGCATCCTGAGCCACAACTTCGCGGCCTATCGCATCCAGCCGACGGTGGCGCCCGTGTTCGCGCAGGCCAATCCGCGCTCGCCGACCGCACCGGTCGTCAGCGGCCAACTCAAGGTGGCCAGCTTCAACGTGCTCAACTACTTCACCACGTTCGTGAACGGAGAAACCTCATCGGGCCAGACCGGCCAGGGTTGTTCGTTCGGAACCGGTCCTGCATCCGCGGCCAACTGCCGCGGCGCGAATAACCTGAACGAGTTCCAGCGGCAGCAGGCCAAGATCGTGGCCGCCATTGCGGGCCTCGATGCCGACGTGGTGGGCCTGATGGAAATCCAGAACTCCGACGTGGCAACGAACGACCTGCTGGCTGCCCTCAATGCCAAAGTCGGCCCGAACACCTATGCCGCCGTCAACAGCGGCGTGTTCGGCACGGATGCCATCAAGGTAGACATCCTGTACAAGCCCGCGAAAGTCCAGCGCGTCGGCAACGCAGTTCTTCCGACGGGCACGGATCTGACCGACTACACCGCCGCAAGCGGACGGCCGCCGCTGGCCCAGCGATTCAGCGCGGTGGGCAACAACGGCGGCTTCTGGTTCGTGGTCAACCACTTCAAAAGCAAGGGCAGTTGCCCCACCACCGGCGACGTCGATCAGGGGCAGGGCTGCTTCAACCTGGCGCGCACCCAGCAGGGGACGGCACTGAACAGCTTCGTCGCCAAGCTCAAGCTCATGGACGAGGACGAGACCGACGTGCTGATGATGGGCGACTTCAACAGCTACCTGCTGGAAGACCCGACCAAGGTGCTCGAAGCCGCCGGCAACGAGAGCCTGCTCAAGCGCATGCCCGCCGACAACCGGTACACCTACGTCTTCGGCGGCGAAACTGGCGCGCTCGACCATGCCTATGCATCGTCTTCGCTGGGCTCGCAGGTCAGCGGCGTGAGCGTGTGGCACATCAACGCCGACGAGCCCACCGCGCTGGACTACAACACCGACTTCACCACCGACGACCGCTATGCGCCCACGCCCTTCCGGGCATCGGACCATGACCCGGTGCTTGTCGGCCTGACCCTGGCGGCCGATGCCGCAGTAACGCAGCCCATCGTCAGCGCGTCGATGCCGACGGCCGCAAAGGTCGGGGAAACCTACAGCGTGAACATCTTCGAAGCCACACCCGGCGGCGCGACCACGCTGACTTCTCTTGCAGTCGATTGGGGAGACGGCAGCGGCGCCACGACAGCACCTGGCACCGGCACGGTGACGCATACCTACGCGGCCGCGGGCACTTACAACGTGGTGACCACGCTGACCAACTCCGCCGGCCAGACCGCAACGCAATCGGGCAGCGTGAACGTGAGCGCGGTGGTCGTGGTAGTACCGCCCGGGCCGCCGGACTTGTTCTTCAGCGAATACGTGGAAGGCACGGCGAGCAACAAGGCGATCGAGATCTACAACCCGACCGCATCGGCAGTGGACCTGAGCCTGTATACCGTCAGGCTGTATTCCAACGGCACGGCTACGCCGCCAACCAACTCCCAGGCGCTTTCCGGCTCCTTGCCCGCCGGTGGCGTGCTGGTGCTGGCGAACGCCAGTGCTGCGGCTGCCTTCAAGCCCGCAGGCACACTCACCAGCGGCGTAGTCAACTTCAATGGCGACGATGCCCTGACGCTGGAAAAGTCGGGCGTGGTCATCGATCGCTTCGGTCAAGTCGGCTTTGATCCCGGAACCGAGTGGACCGTCGGCGGAGTCGGCACACTGAACCGGACCCTGCGCCGCAAGCCCGACGTCAAGGCGGGGGATCGAAACCCGGGCCTTGCTTTCGATCCGTCGGTGCAATGGATCGGTTTGCCAGAGGACACCTCCGACGGCCTGGGCGCACACACGGTAAATTGACCTGGCGCAAGCACCCTCTTAGTCCTTTAGCGCTAGACCGTATTGAGAATAGGCGCGGCAGGAGGCCGCTCCTAGACTTTCCCCCCGAGGCCTGAACGGCGCGCACTCCCGCGGCGTCGAACATCCGCAGCAGCGGATGCATGGGCCGCACGCAGGGGGTTCAATGGCGTGGTTTTCAAGATGGGGATGGGAGCGCCCTGCACGTCATCGTGCGGGCTTCGCAGGTGCGCTCGGTCTGGCTGGCATTCTTCTCCTGGGCTACGGCTCTTTGGCATCGGCGCAGCAGGCGACGAGCGCCGAAGCCGCGGCCAGCAAGATGGAGCAGGCCCGACTGGCCGACACCGACACCTTGCTGGCATTGACCAGCGAAGGCGCTGTTCTCTATGGGCAGGACGCGGTCAAGCTCTCGGGCTACCAGTACTGCAGCCAGGCCGTTGCGCTGGCCGAGGCCGGCGAGTTTCGCCAGAGCGTGCGCGCCGCGAGCAAGGCGCTGCACCTGGCGAACGCCACCAACGACCCGAACCTGATGGCCATGGCCAATCGCGACCTGGCCATTGTCTACAGCTATTCGGGCCAGCTCGAGAAGGCCGAAGAGTTCGCACGCGAAGCGCTCAGGCACCAGGCGCGCGACCCCAAGCTGGTGGTCGGCCCCGTGCAGAAGGTGATCGGCGACGTGCGCACGCGCCGCGGCGATTTCTCCGGCGCGGTGCTCAGCTATGACGAGGCACTGGCCAACAGCTCGCCGCGCTACGCGCCGCTGGTGCAGGCCTCGCTGGTCAATGCGCTGATCGAATCGGGCGACCCCGCACGGGCACGCGAAGTGCTCGGCACCATGGCGCCGCCGAAGGACGCACCACTCACCGCGCAGCTCGACCGCACCCGCGCCCGCCTGCTGCTGGCCGAGAACAAGCCGGCCGAGGCGCGCGACATGTACCGCGCGCTCACGGCGCGCCAGGTCGGCGCGGACACCGAGTACTACCGTCTCTGGGCCTGGGACGGTGTGGCGCGCAGCGAACTCGCGCTGGGCCAGAAGCAGGCCGCGGCCGAGGCCGTGGGCCGCGCGCTGGGCGATGTCGACAAGGTGCGCGCCAAGTTCCGCAGCGAAGAATTCAAGATGGGCCTGTTCTCGGACCTGCAGACGGTGTTCGAGCGCGGCGTGGCCGTCTACAGCGACGCGGGCGATGCGCGGGCTGCATTCGAGGTGAGCGAGCACAGCCGCTCGCGCGCGCTGCTCGATGCGGTGCGCGGCCGCGCGAAGATCAACGAGCAGGCCGCCAACACAGTCGACCTTGCCACGCTGCAGCGCACGCTGGCGCCCGACGAACGCGTAGTGCAGTTCCACTCGCTGCCCGACCGGCTCGTGGTGTGGGTCGTGAGCTCGAGCAGCATCACGGAGAAGACGGTGGCGGTGAAGCGCGACGAGCTCAACGAGCTGGTCGAGACTTTCCGCAACTCCATCGTGCGCGGCCGCCGCACCGCCATCACCAACGCAGACAAGCTGGGCGCCGCACTGCTCGGGCCGCTCGGCCTGGCACCGGGGCAGAGGCTGATCGTGGTGCCGCACGGGCCCTTGCACTACCTGCCGTTCCAGGCGCTGCGGCTCGACGGCCGCTACGTCATAGAGACGCATCCGGTGGCGGTGGCGCCGTCGATCAGCATCGCGGTGCAGCTCGCGCAGCGCACGCCGCGCGTGAACGCATCGCTCACCGCCTTCGGCAATCCGCGCATCGAGGACAAGTACGACCTGCCCGGCGCCGAGACGGAAGTGAAGCAGCTCGCACAGCTGTTCCCGCGCAACACCGTGTACATGGGCGCGGCCGCCACCAAGACGCAGTTCCGCGACGTGGCCTCGCGCTCGCCGCTGATGCACGTGGCGGCGCATGCAGAGGCGGATGCGGTCGATCCGCTGTACTCGCGCATCCTGCTGGCCAACGAGGGCGGCAAGCAGAATTTTCTGGAGGCTCACGAGATCCTCGAGCTGCCGATGGACGGCACCGCGCTGGTCACGCTGTCGGCCTGCGAATCGGGGCTGGGGCGCATCGCGCAGGGCGACGAGGTGCTGGGCTTCACGCGCTCGTTTCTCTCGGCTGGAAGCTCCAGCCTGATCGCCTCGCTGTGGCCGGTGTCGGACGACGCGACCGCTGTGCTCATGAGCACGCTCTACGGCGAGCTGGCCAAGGGCCGCGACATCCAGAAGGCCATGCAGGCCGGGCAACTCGCTGTATTGAAGGACCCAAAGATGTCCCATCCCTTCTTCTGGGCGCCGTTCAACCTCATCGGCAACTGGCGCCTGACGGTAGGGAGCTGAGCCATGCGCAATGCCATGAACAGAAACCGCTCCCTTGCTCTTGATCCGCGCAGCGCGCTGCGTCCCGTTGCCTGGGCCGCCGGCGCGCTGGTGTCGGCCATGTTCTTCATGGCTGCCGATCGCGCGCATGCCCAGGAGCAGGCGCAGGCCGAGCCGCAAGCCACGTCGGCCAACGATGCCGGCGACAGCACCGAACTGCTGCCCACCAAGGACCCCTGCGGCACCTGCGACCGCCCGCTCGCGCAAGCAACCGGCGCCGTCGCACCGCAGAGCCTGCCCGCACCACCACGCCCCACAGGCGCGACATTCAAGCTCAACGACCTGCGGCTCAACGGCGTCAAAGCGCTGACAAACGAAGAGCTGCAGACCATCACCGGCCCCTACATCGGCCGCGACGTCACGCTCACTGACCTCGAAGAACTGGCGAAGGCCATCACCGCCCGCTACAAGGAACGAGGCTATTTCCTCGCGCAGGCCGTGGTGCCCGTGCAGACCGTGCGCGACGGCATCGTCGAGATCAGCGTCATCGAAGGCCGCCTCGGCAAGGTCGACGTGGTGGTTGCGCCCGACGCGCCCATTGCCGAGTCGCGCGTGCGCGGCTTCCTCGCGCCACTGCAGCCCGGCGAGGCCGTGAGCGCGCCGGCTTATGAACGCGCGATGCTGCTGCTGTCGGACCAGCCCGGCGTCAAGGTGTCCTCGGGACTGCAGGAAGGAGCGCAGGCCGGCACCACCGACCTGTCGGTCGAAGTGGCGGCCGCGCCGCGCTGGGCCTTCACGGCAGAGGCCGACAACCACGGCACCAAGGAATCGGGCCGCTACCGCGTGGGCGGCACGGCGCGCTGGCTCAGCCCCTTCGGCATCGGCGACAACCTCGACATGCGCGTGATGGTGTCCGACAGCAACGCGCTGCAATACGGCCGCATTGCCTACGAGGCGCCCATCGGCACCAGCGGGCTTCGCGCGGGCGTCGGCCTGTCGCGGGTGAGCTACGAGCTCGGCGGCCAGTTCGTCGACCTCGATGCACGCGGCCGTGCCAACGTGCTCGATTTTTCGCTCAACTATCCGCTGATCCGCCAGCGCCAGCAGAACCTGTTCCTGCGCCTGGGCGTCGATGTGAAAGACCTTACCGACGAACTGCGCGCAGCCGACTTCAGCTCGAAGAAACGCGTCAACGGCCTGAGCCTGGGCTGGACCTGGGAGCGCCGCGACGATCTGCTGGGTGGCGGCTACTGGGCCAGCTCGGGCACGCTGTACCACGGCAACCTCTCGATCCGCGACCCGGAAAGCCGCGACTTCGATCGCAGCATCACCGGCCACAACACCGAAGGCGGCTTCACCAAGCTGAGCTTCCAGCTCTCGCGCCTGCAGGCCATCGTGCCGCGCCACTCGCTGTACCTGTCGGTGGGCGGGCAATGGGCGAGCAAAAACCTCGACGCCTCGGAAAAACTCGCACTCGGCGGCGCGCGCGCGGTGCGTGCCTACCCCTCGGGCGAACTGCTGGTGGACCAGGGCGTGATCGGCACGGTCGAATGGCGCTGGTCGCTGAACGAAGAGCTCACGCCCTTCCTCTTCTACGACGCCGCGCACGGAAAGATCGTGCGCAACCCGACGCCCTACGACGGCATCAACAGCCACAGCCTGCGCGGCTACGGCGTGGGCCTGAGCTGGTCGCGGCCGGGCAATTTCTCGATCAACGCCACGCTCGCCTGGCGCGCCGGCACGCCGCCCGCGCTGACCGATGGCGGTGGCCGCAACCCGAGGCTGTACGTGCAGCTCATCAAGGCGTTCTGACCATGAAGCAACGCAATCGAATTCCACAACAGCGGCGGCTTCAACTGCGGCCCGTTGCGCTGTCGCTCCTGTGCGCGGGCCTCGCGCCGGCGATGGCGCAGGTACTGCCCGCCGTTTCGACGCTCCCTGGCGCCATCGTCGGCAACGTCACGATGACGCGGAACGGCAACGTGCTGAACATCAATCAGCCGTTCCAGCGCGGCATCGTCAACTGGCAGACCTTCTCCATCGGTGCGGCCAACACGGTCGACATCGCACAACCCAGCACGCGTGCGGTGCTGCTCAATCGCGTGGTGGGTGACGGCGGCACCATCCAGGCATCGCGCATCGACGGCACGCTCAAGACCTCGCTGATCGGAAGTCCGAACCTGCCGGGCGGCAGCGTGTTCCTCATCAACCCGAGCGGCATCGTGTTCGGCAAGGGCTCGTCGGTCAACGTGGGCGGGCTGGTTGCGTCCACGCTGGACATCGCCAACAACAACTTCATGCCCGCGGGCTCGGAGAACAAGGCCTTCGACAAGAGCGAGCAGCTTGTCTTCGTCGGCCCCTCGGGCAGCATTGCGCAGGTGAGGGTGGAGGGCGGCGCGTCGATCACCGCATCGCAGGGCGGCACCGTGGCGCTGGTCGGCGGCTCGGTGCGCAACGACGGCGAGATCAACGTCGCGCGCGGCTCGGTGGGCCTGGTGTCGGCCAGCAAGCTCACGATGAACCTCGACTTCGACGGCGACGGGCTCACGACCTTCAAGGTGCCGCTGGACGGGCAAACCACCTTCAAGCTCGCGGACCTGCAGGCCACCGACACGATCGGGGACAAGAACAGTCCCACCACCGCGCAGCTCATGAACACCAGCAACATCACGGCCAATGGCGGTCGCGTGGTGTTGATGGCGGCCGCGGCGGATGTCGATGCACGCCAGCTCGTGGTGAGCCAGACCGGCGTGATCCGGGCGCTCTCGCTGTCCACGCGCAACGGCGAGATCGTGCTCGACGGTGGCCAGTCGCCGGCGCGCTCGAACGAGATGCTGCTCGGCGGCACCCTCGATGTGACGGGTACCGAAGCGGGCGTGGCCGGCGGCTCGATCACCGCGAGCGCGGACTACGTGCGCCTGTCCGCCCTGACCGCGGATGCAGGCGGCAGCAAGGGCGGGCAGATCCAGGTAACGGGCAACAGCGCAGTGAGCATGTCGCCCGATTCGGTGCTTCGCGCGAACGCCACCGGTGCCAACGGACAAGGCGGCACAGTGGACCTGAGCGCCGACTACACGCACGTCTCCGGCCAGCTCCAGGCGCGCGGCGCGGGCAGCGGCGCGGGCGGCACCATCACCACCACGGCGCGGCAGGTCGAGGTGACCGAGCTGGCGCAGATCGACGCGGCGGGCGGCGCGAGCGGCGCCAATGGGACCTGGGTGGTCGAGTCGAAGGGCACGCTCAATGTAGACAACACCGTGCCGCCCTACGACCCGTCGGACTACGCGCAGAACACGGCCGACACGCGCATCAGCACGGCAGCCATCGGCAACGCGCTGGGCCGCTCGACCGACGTGACGCTGCGCACCGGCTCCAACGATGGCGAGTCGCACGACGTGGTGTTCCAGGACAACGCGAGCATCGTCAAGTCGCAGGGGCGCGATGCGCGCCTCACGGTCGATTCGCTGCGCGACATCCAGATGTCCAGCGGCTCGTCGATCCGCTCGGAGAGCGGCGCGCTGCACGTGGACTTCAACGCCAACTCGGCCGGCGGCACCGACGGCGGCGTGATCGAACTCAACAACGCGAGCATCGCCACCAACGGCGGCAACATCCGCTTCTACGGGCAGAGCGACGCGGCCAACGGCTACGCGGTCGGCGGCATTGCGCCCACCGATGGCGGGCCGAATATCGGCCGCGCGGGCATCTCGCTCTTCGACAGCACGCTGAACACCTGCGCGATGGCCTCGGGCGCCTGCGGCGGCAGCGGCGCGATCACGCTGCGCGGGCAGGGCACCAGCAGCTCGGCGGGCGATCCGAGCTACTACGTGAGCTCCGATGGCGTGCAAGTCTCGGGCAGCAGCCTGACCACCGGCGCGGGCAACATCGCGATCACCGGCGCAGGCGGCATCGGCGCGGGTGGTGTGCTGCTGGACGGCACCGAGAGCAACGACACGGTGCTGCGCACCGGCACCGGCGACGTGAACATCACCGGCAGCTCGCGCAACTGGACGGCCACGGACCCCGTCGCGGTGTACGGCAGCACCGTGGACTTCGTCGACAGCTCCTTCCCCGACGTGACCACGGGCAACATCGGCGGCATCTCGATGCGCGGCGCGATCATCGATGCCGGCGGGCGCGTGGCCATCGACGGCACCGGCAGCGACATGCAGGGCCTGACGGCGAACAGCGCCTTCCTGACCTCGGCATCGGCCGCCAACGGCGGCGCCGGCATGAGCTACGGCGCGGGCAACGGCGTTTCCATCCTCGGGGGCAGCATCACGGCCGGCAAGGGGCGCGACGTGTCGATCTCGGGCACGGCGGGCGGCAAGGGCTTCGACGTGGCGAACGGCGCCGCGACCGTCGGCAACGACGCATCGGCGGTGGTGCTCGGAATGGAAGCCGGCGGCACCGTGCGCGCCGAGGGCGGACGCATCGCGATCGACGGCCGCGGCGGCGACGTGCGCGTGGGGCGCGTGAACCTGCGCGACCTGGAGTCGGGCATCACCATCCTGCCGGTGCTCGACGTATCGAGCAGCACCGGCGCGGGCGGCACCGTCAGCCTCAGCGGGCGCAACGTGCTGGTGACCGACGCGTTCGACAACGTGACCACCATCGACGCCGGCGGCGCGGGCCAGGCCGGCACCATCGACGTGCGCGCCACCAGCACCATCGCCATCAGCGACCAGGCCAGCCTGCGCGCCGACGCGAAGTCGGCCACGGGCAACGGCGGCACGGTGAACGTGATCGCGGGCGACACGCTGCGCGGCTACGGCAGCCTGTCGGCGCGCGGCGGCAGTGCCGGCGGCAACGGCGGCAACATCGAGACCTCGGCGCCGCACTTCGACCTGACCGGTGTGCGCGTGGACGCCTCGGCGCCTGTAGGCACGGCCGGCACGTGGACTATCGACCCCTACAACGTCATCATCGCCCATGGCACGGCCAGCGGCAGCCTGACGGGCGATCCCTTCGCGCCGATGGCGAATTCGACGGTGCAGGACGGCGACATCAACGCCGCGCTCGACAAGGGCACCAGCGTGACCATCACCACCGGTACCGGCGGTGTGGCGACCGACGGCAACATCAGCTTCGACACGCTGGCGGCGATCCAGCGCACGACCGGCGGTGCGCCCCTGACCTTCCAGCTCGACGCCGCGCACAACATCAGCGGATCGGGCAACAGCAACACCATCCAGTCGGCTGACGGCGCACTCAACGTGGTGTTCAACGCGGGCGTGGGCGGGCAGGGTGGAACGATCAGCTTCAACGGCACGATCAATACCAACGGCGGCAATGTGACGATGAACGCCGATGCCGGTGCGAACAGCAACTCGGCGCTGTCGCTCAACGGAACGAAGATCGACACGCGCACCATCGCGGGCGGCGACGGCGGGCCGAGCGGTTTCGTGCAACTGAGCGGCAGGCGTACCCTGCCGACCACCGTCTTCAGCACGGTGCCCACGGTCGACCTCACGGGCGTCACCATCCAGAGCAGCACCGGCGATGTCTCGATCACCGGCGTCGGTCAGCATGGCGATGGCGTGCGCATTCAGAACGGCACGGCGGCAAGCCAGATACTGACCACCAGCGGCGACATCGACATCGTGGGTATCGGCGCCAGCTACAACTACAGTCTTTCTCCGTTGTCCGTGCAAAGCGTCGAGATCACCGGCGCGACGGTGGTCCGCAGCGTAGACGGCAACATCGGCATTCGCGGCCTTGTGACGCCTGGTCCGCTGGATGCGCCTTCGGGCGGCGTGCTGCTGGCTGGTACAGCGCTGGTCACTACGCTCGGCGTGGGCAACATCGACATCGCGGGCGAGTCGCAGGCCAACGGCACTGGTGTCACCATCGCCGCAGGCGCGCAGGTGAACGGCAACAACAACGTGGTGCTGCGAGCCAGCAACAGCGGCACCGTCGATGCCCTGGTCGTGGGCGGAAACGTGCGCGCGGGCAATGTGCTCAACCTGCGCCCCGGAGGCGTGGACGCGGCAGGCAACGCGGTCGATCGCACGGCCAACCCGATCACGCTCGGCGGCACGGCGGCCACCGGCTTTGCGGTGTCGGCCGACGAGTTCACGCGGCTCGACGCGCCCACCATCGTCGCCGGAAGCAACGCGCACGCGGCAGACATCAACGTCGTCGGGCCGCTGAGCGTGCCCAACGCGCTGACGCTGCAGAACGGCGATGGCGGCAACATCCAGCTCGGCGGCGCGCTCACGGCGTCGAAGATCGGGCTGATCTCGGGCGGCAACATCACGCAGACAGCCGCCGCGCCGATCACCGCCGGCACGCTGCTGGCGCGCTCCACCGGCGGCAGCGTGCTGCTCGACCAGGCGGCGAACAACGTCAGCGCCGACACCGTGGGCGGCGGCGCGGCCGGCGCCTTCCGGTATGTCGATGTCGACACGGTGAAGCTGGGCTCGGTGAGCGTCGCCGGCTACGACGCCGCCGGCAATGCGCCGCAGGTCGTGTCGGCCACCTCGATGGCGGCCGACACCGTGTTCGTGCGCACGCTCAGCGGCGACCTGCTGCTGGGCGCCAACGTGAGCAGCACGAGCGGCACCGATCTCGTGGCGGCCTCGCGCTTCCAGAACACCGGCGGCTACACCATCGCCGGCGCGCCGTGGCGCGTGTGGGCCGACACCTGGGTGGGCGAGACGCGCGGCGGCCTGGCGGGCTCGGGGCTGTACCCCAACCTGTACCACTGCGCGTACTCGGGCCTGTGCGCGGTGAGCATTCCCGCGGGCGCCAACCACTTCATCTACGCGCAGCAGCCGGTGGCGACGGTGATCATCGCCAACGCGAGCCGGCCCTTCGGCTATCCGAACCCGCTGTTCAGCTACGGCATCGGCGGGCTCATCCTGGGCGACACGGGTGCGGGCTTCGCCGGCTTCCTGTTCTCGCCGGCGCTGCAGGCCAGCCCGCAGGGCGCGTACCCGATCAACGGAACCTTCACCTCGGCCGAGGGCTATGCGGTCAACGTGGTGCCGGGCACCCTGTTCGTCGGCGGGCTGCCCAACCTGCCGCGCCCCGACGTGTTGCGCGACCTGCCCGCCACCTGGGTGTACGACCGCAACATCGGCCCGCCGCCGATCTGCTTCGCCACCGGGCCGCTGGAAGGCGACCGCGCAACGCAGGGCAGCGACGTGCTGGCGCGCGAATGGTCGCGCGTGCGCTCGCGGCCCAACCTGTCGAGTTGCGTGGACACCGAAAAGCGCAACGGCTGCGCAGACTTCTGACTGATCCGCGTCCGGTTCAGGCGACGCCGCGTGCTCGGCGGTTGGACATCACGACGTTGTCCTTCGGGATGACCTGGCCCTCGCGCATCGCCGAGATCCACGCGTCGGTCGAAGTCACGGCCGCGAAGTTGCTGTGGAAGACAACGCTGAAGACGCGATGGATTTCTTCCGCCGTGACCTTGCCCGCCGCGTTCTCGTACGGCAGCGCGCCGCTGGCGTCGGCCAGAAACTCCACGTTCAGCCCACGGTGCATGGCCTCGAACACGGTGGAAGCGTCGCAGTTCTGCGTCATGTAGCCGGCCACGCTCAGCGTGTCGATCTCGTGGCGCGCGAGCCAGTCGGCGAAGTCGGTGCCGGTGAACACGCTCGGAAAGCTCTTGGTGATGAGATGGTCGTGCGGGCGCTTTGCGATCTCGGGGTGCAGCTGGCCGTTGTGCGTGTCGGCCTGGAACACTGGCGCGCCCTTGGGGGCATGGTGACGCACCACGACAACGGGCGTGCCGGCGGCGCGGGCGGCGTCCATGGCCTTCGTCACGTTGGGCAGCGTGCCTTCGATGGGCGGGAACTCGATCGGCAGGCCGCCGCCTTCGAAGTATTCGTTCTGCACGTCGATCACGACGAGGGCGCGGCGTGGGGTTGTGGTGTTGCTCATGAAATGCTCCTTCTCTCTGGTTGTTCGGATGGCCTGATTCTTCGCCTTTGCACCGTTTGACGACAGTGGCCCGAAAGCCATTCATCGATAAGATCGGGCCATGCGCAATCCGGCCATCGAAACCATCGCCGTCGTCGCCTTCGACGGCATCAGCCCCTTCCACCTGTCCGTGCCCTGCATGGTCTTCGGTGAAGACCGCACGGAGACCGGCGCGCCGCGCTTTCGCATGCGGGTGTGCGCGCCGGAGCCCGGAGCGCTGCAGACCAACGCGGGCTTCACGCTCGTGGTGCCGCACGGGCTCGAGGCGATACGCCGGGCGCAGATCGTGGTGGTGCCTTCATGGCGCGACGACGGCAGCGCGGCGCCGCCCGAGCTGATCCGCGCGCTGCAGGCCGCGCACCGGCGCGGCGCCACCGTGGTCGGCCTGTGCCTTGGCGCATTCGTGCTGGCCGAGGCGGGGCTGCTCGACGGCCGGCCCGCCACCACGCACTGGAAGCTGGCCCCCGCTTTCGCCAAGCAATATCCGAAGGTGCAGCTGCAGCCCGAGGTGCTGTACGTGGACGACGGCAGCGTGCTCACCTCCGCCGGCACGGCCGCGGGCATCGACTGCTGCCTGCACCTGCTGCGCGTGCGCTACGGCGCCGAGACGGCCAACCGCGCCGCGCGGCGCATGGTGGTCGCGCCGCACCGGCAGGGCGGGCAGGCGCAGTACATCGAGCAGCCCGTGCCTGCAACAGCCGAGCGCGACCGCCTCGCGCCGCTGCTGGAGTGGCTGGGCGGGCACCTCGACACGCCGCACGAACTCGACGACCTGGCGCGGCGCGCGCTGATGAGCCGGCGCAACTTCACGCGGCGCTTTCGCGAATCCACCGGTACCACCGTCGGCCAATGGGTGCAGAACCAGCGCCTTGCGCTGGCGCAGCGGCTGCTGGAAACCACCGATCACCCAGTCGAGCGCGTGGCGACCGGTGCCGGCTTCGGCTCGGCGGTGTCGTTGCGCAAGCATTTCATGTCGGCGTTCAAGGTGTCGCCGACGGTGTATCGCCGGCAGTTCTCGCGGGCGTAGACACAGAAAGAAAGCGCCGGGGGTCAGGCGATGTGCACGTGCCGCCGCGTGGTGAGCAACGCCCGCAGCTTCGCCGGCGCAACCGGCTTGGTCAGCAGCATCACCCCGCCATGGCGCAGCCGCTGCAGCACCTCCGGCCCGGTGGCGCCCGACACCAGCACCGCCAGCGCATCGGGCTGCAGGCGCTTGGCGGCGTCGATCACGTCCACGCCGTCGCCTTCGCCCGCCAGTTGCAGGTCGCACAGCACGGCGTCGTAGTGGATGTCGCCGGTGCCCAGCCGCGCGATGGCCTCGGAGCCGCTGGTCACGCATTCGACCTGGCAGCCCCATTGCTCCAGCAGCGCGCGGCTGCCGTCGAGGATGGCGGGGTCATCGTCCACCACCAGGCAGCGCAGGCCGGCCAGGGGCGCGACGGCGAGCGGCGGCGGCTCGGGTGGCGTGATGTCCGCCAGGCGCGCCTCGGGCAGCGTGAAGCTGAAAGTGCTGCCCGCCTGCAGCGCCGATCGCACGGTGATGCGGGTTCCCAGCAGCGCGGCAATGCGCGCACAGATGGCCAGCCCCAGCCCGAAGCCGCGGCGCCGGTCGCGCTCGGTGTTGGCCACCTGGTAGAACTCTTCGAAGATGCGGCCCTGGTGGATTGGCGCGATGCCCACGCCGTTGTCGCGCACCTCGATGCGCACGCCGGCCGGACTGCGCCGTGCGGCCACCAGCACCGTGCCGCCCTCGGGCGCATGGCGCAGCGCGTTGCTCACCAGGTTGCCGACGATGCGCCGCAGCATCGCCGCGTCGGTGCGCACGGCCAGGCCGCGGTCGCTCCAGCGCAGCCGCACGCGGGCCTCGACGGCGGTGGCGGCGTGCTGCGCATCGAGCTGGTCGAACAGCGCGGCGAGGGGCACCTTGGCAATCGCCGGCGTCAGCACCTGCGCATCGAGCCGCGAGATCTCGAGCAGGTCGTCGAGCAGCACGCCCATGAACTCGGTGCTCTCCTGCAGCCGCAGCACGGCCGGGCGCTGCGTGGGCGAGGCGCCCGGCAGCAGGCCGTCGATGAACAGGCCCATGGCATGCAGAGGCTGGCGCAGGTCGTGGCTCGCGGCCGCCAGAAATCGCGCGCGCGACAGTGCTGCCTGCTCGGCCTCGGCCATGCGCTGCAATGCGACGGCGGTGGCCTCGCGCACGCGCTCCTCGCTGACCTGTCGGTTGCGCTGCAGTCGCTCGGCGAGGCGGTCGATGTCGTGCGCGAGCACCGCGAGTTCGTGCGTACCGCGCGTGCCGCCCTCGACCACGTCGCAGCGCACCTCGAAATGGCCCGACTCCAGCGCCGCCACCGTGCGCGACACGCGCCGCAGCGGCCGCGCCACCGTGCGCGCCATGTGGCGCACCGAGGCCCAGGCCGCCACCAGCGCCACCAGCGCAATGCCGATGCCCGCGAAGAGCGAGCGGCTGCGCTCGCGCGTGTAGGCGGTGGTGTCGCGGAAGGTCTGCACCAGGCCGATGGGCGTGTCGCCCGCAGCGGTGGAGCCGGCGGGTGCGAAGGCGCTCGCGCGCGAGGCCTCGCGCAGCGTGACCGGCGAGGTGAATATGCGCAACTGCGCCAGCGGCGGTGTCTTGGGCCCGGCCGTGACGTACACGCCCGCGCTGTTGCTGATCTCCACGCGCGTCACCTGGCCGCCGCGCAGTGCGGCATTGGCCACGTTCTGCAGTGCAGGCAGGTCGCCGGCGTAGAGGCTCAGATCGGACATGGCCGCCACCTGCCGCGCCACGGCCTGGCCTTCGGCGTCGAATGCGGCTTCGAGGGTCTGCAGCCGGTTGTGCGTGAACCAGCCGGTGAGCGCCAGCGCCACCGCCGCACACGGCACCACGCCGAGGCGGAACAAATCGCGCTGCAGGTTGCCGCGCACGACCAGCGTGTGGGGAGACTGGGGGGGCGGTGGTGTCGGCGTGGGCATGGGCGCACCGGCCCCGTTTGTTCCCGGCGGGCCTTGAGAGGGCGGTGCGGTGCTCATCGCGGGGCTGCGAGCCGGTCGGTCAGTTCCCGTTCCTCCGGCATGCGCAGGCCGAGTCCGCGTGCCACGGTGGCGTTGACGCGCACGGTGGCGGGCGTTGCCGCTTCCACCAGCGGCGCATTGCTGTTGCTGCTGCCCGTGCCCGCGCTCGCCACTTTCTGGCCGAGCAGCCGGGCCTGCTGCGCGAGTTGCGACGGCGTCGATACCGCCGCGGCCAGGCCGCCCGAGCGCACCAGTCCTTCGCTTGCGCCGAACACCGGCAGGCCCGCGCTCGCGCCGGCGCGCAGCACCGAGAGCGTGGCCGCCTGGCTGTCGCCGATCAGGTCGGGCAGCACCATCAGCGCGTCGCTCAGCGGCACCACCTGGCGCAGGGCGTTGGCCAGCGACTTGGCGTCGGGCGCGTATTCCACGCGCAGGTCCCAGGGCGGGTTTGCGCCCTGCGCCGCGCGTTGCAGCTCGCGCACCAGCGGCTCCGACTCGGGCGTGGCGACCACGCCGATGCGGTGCTTTTGCGGCAGCACGGCGGTGATCAGCGCAAGCTGGTCGGCCATGGCCGGGTCGCGCAGCAGCACGCCCACGCGCCGGTCGCCGCGTCGCAGGGCGGGGCTGCTGGCCTTCAGGGTTTCGTATTCGAGCCGGCTCAGCATCGCCAGCACCAGCGGCTCCTGGCCCGGCCGCTCGACGGCGGCGCGCGCGGCGGCAGGGCCCACGGCCATGGTGAGGGGCGCATCGGAGGCGGTGCGCAGGCTGCGCGTGCGCACGCCGGCGTTCGCGGCGCGCTCGGTGTCTGTTGCCTCCGTGGGCGGTTGCGGATCGGTGCCAGCCGGCGTGAGCCGCACCAGCTCGAACTTGCCGCCGGGCTCCTGGTCCGCGCGCAGCTGCTGCACGAACTCGGAAGACGCCGCGGCATCGTCGCCCATCAGCACCGTGAGGCTGGAGGCCGAGGCCGGAGCAGCGAACGAGGCGGTACCGGCCCACACGAAGCCCACGGCCAGCACGGCGCGGCGCAACCTTCCGGGGAAGGGCGAGAGAAAGGAATTCACGGCAACAAACATGGACTGCTTCCGCAGCGAGGGGGCGATAGTCCAATGTAAGGACGGACCCGGCTTGGCGCGATAAGGCGGAGGGCTTATGTCCCTGTCGGCGGGGGCCTGCTCGTGTGACGGATTCCACACGGCAGCAGCCGCACGGCCTATGTCCGATGGACTACCTACGCACCTACCGCCAGCGCCGCAACGGCCCTTTGCGCCTGGATGGCCTGGCGCAGCACGCGCGGCGACACCGGCTTGTATAGCACCGTGATGCCCGCGCTCGCCACTTCGCGCAGGCGGTCGGGCTTGGTCTCGCCGGTGACGAGCAGGCGCGCGGTGCCGGCGCCGATGCCGCGCGGATGGCGCTCCAGCGCGGCGATCACGTCGAGCCCGTTGTCGCCGCCCTGCAGCAGCAGGTCGCTGATGACCACGTCGGGCGGCTGCTCCCAGGTGTCGGCCAGCGCCAGCGCCTCGGCGCGGGTCTGCGCGGGCAGCACCTCGGCGCCCCAGTTGGAGAGCACCACCGTCAGGCCTTCGAGGATGGTGCGCTCGTCGTCGATCACGAGGATGCGCACGTTGGCCAGGCTTTCTTCTTCCTCGATGGCGGCAACGGCAGGCGACCCCGCCGGCGGTGGCAGTGCGGCCGGAGCCGAACGCACCAGCACCCGCACGCAGGTGCCCTTGTGCAGCTTCGAGCTCAGCTCGACGCGCGTGTTGAGCAGCTCGGCCAGGCGCTGCACCGTGGCCAGGCCCAGCCCCATGCCGCGCGCGCCGCGCGCCGCCTGGCGGCCGGTGGGCTCCACCTGGTAGAACTCCTCGAACACCCGCGCCTGGTGCTGCGCGGCAATGCCCACGCCGGTGTCGACCACGTCGATGCGCACGCCCCTGCCGCGTCGCCGCGCGCCGATCAGCACGCCGCCCTCGATGGTGTGACGCAGCGAGTTCGACACCAGGTTGTTCAGGATGCGCGACAGCATCACGTAGTCGCAGCGCACCCACATGTCGGTCTTGCGCACCACCAGCCGCAGGCTCTGCTGCTCGGCCACCGGGCGGAAGTTGCGGCTGATTTCATCGAACAGCCGGTCGAGCGGAAAGTCGATCCACTGCGGCTGCAGCACGCCCGCGTCGAGCTGCGACAGGTTCAGCAGCTCCGAGAACAGCCGGTCGAGCGAATCGACGCATTCGCGGATGTGGCCGATGCGCTGCAGCTTCACCGGGTCGTGCTCGCCGTTGGCCAGCCCGTCGGAGAACAGCGTGAGCGCATGCAGCGGCTGGCGCAGGTCGTGGCTGGCGGCGGCCAGCAGGCGGGTCTTGGCCTGGCTCGCCACTTCGAGCTGCTGGTTCTTGCGGGCCAGCTCGGCTGTGGCCTCGTTGATGCGGCTTTGCAGCAGCCGATGGCTTTCCGCGAGTGCGCGCGCGGCCTGGTTGAAGCCGTGCTGCAGGTGGCGCACTTCAGACGTGCCCTCGATGGCCACGCTCGCGTCCTCGCCAGCGCCGAGGCGGTCGACCGCCTTGCCGAGCGCGCGGATCGGCTCGCTGATGCGCCGCGCCGCCCACCAGCCCGCCAGGCCCACGCCGACGAGGCTGATCACCAGCACCAGCCCCACGTTGAACCAGACCGAGCGGCGCGCGCTCTGCACCGCGGCCAGGCTCATCTCGACCATCACCTGGCCGTTGTGGCGACCGTCGTCGCCCACGATGGGCACCACCACCTGCAGGCCGTCGCCGCGGGCGCGGTCGACGGTTTCGGAGTTGGCCACGATCTCGCCGTCTTCCGTCCAGATCTGCACTTGCTGCACGTTGGGCTGGTAGGTGCCCGACTGGGCGGTGCGCGCCAGCGCGCGGCGGTCCATGCGTGCCAGCGGCGCCTGCGCCACCGTGGCCACCTGCAGCGCCACCGTCTGCGCATTGGCGCGCATCAGCTCGGTGAGGTTGTCCAGGTGTTGCCGCGTCAGCACGGTGATGGCCGCCAGCGTGGCCAGCGTTGCCGGCACCATCGCCAGCAGGATCAGCTGCTGGGCGAAGGTCAGGCGCGCCAGGCCGCGCAGGACACGGAAGTTCCAGTTCATGGGGGCATCGGACGCATGGGCGCCGAGCTTGGGGGGGCGGTCCGGAACTGGAAAGACAGGAAAAACATCACAAAAATTGCTTGCAATTGATATTTAATGGCGTCCGCGCTGCCCATGTTAGACCCGCCGGTGCGCAACGGCCCTATCTCTTTAGGTCCAGAAATGCAGGCTTTCATGCGCCGATTCGTCGATTTCCCGGGTGCCCTCCGTACGGCGGCACTGGCCTTGCTCATGGGCTTTCCGCTGTGGGCCGCGGCCCAGGCCAGCCCGCTGGACGGGCCGGTGCGCTTCGGCATCCTGCCGCTCGGAGGCGCCTTCGAGTCGCGCAGCGACTGGGACCCGCTGCTGGCCGAACTGAGCCGCGCCATCAACCGCCCGGTGAGCGTGCTGTCGGTCAACTCGTACGAGGCGCTGGAGCAGGCCATCCAGCGCGACGAGGTCGACATGGCTTTCCTGTCCGGAAAGATGGCGCTCGACGCCGTGACCCAGCGGCGCATGAAGGTGGTGGCGCAGGTGGTGCGGCACGACGGGCTGCCCGGCTACCGCGCGCTGCTGCTGGCGCGCAAGGCGCCGCCCTTCAACTCGCTGAAGAACATGCTCGACCAGCCCGAGCGCTGGCGGCTGGCGCGCGGAGAGAAGCAGTCGGTGTCGGGCTTCATCGTGCCCCAGCTGCAACTCTTCCTGCCGAACCACATCGCGATGGAGACGCGCTTTCGCAGCGAGATCGTGGGCACCCACCAGGCCAACGCACTGGCCGTGGCCAACAGCGAAGCCGACGTGGCCACCAACAACACGGCCGACTTCGAGCGCTTCAAGCTGCGCTTTCCGGCCGAGACCGAGCGGCTGCAGGTGCTGTGGGAGTCGGACCTGATCCCGCACGCGCAGATCGTGGTGCGCCGCGAATACACGCCCGAGCTGCGCAAGCGCGTGCAGGCCTTCCTGACCGGCTACGGTCGCGCCAAGGGGCCGCGCGGCGACGCCGAGCGCCTGGTGCTCAAGTCGCTGCACGACCTGGCCGGCTTCGTGGCTGCCGACAACAGCTCGCTGCAGCCCGCGGCCAAGCTGGCCTACCAGCTCGCCAAACAGAACGCCATGACCGCGCAATGGGTGAACGACGCCGCGCGCGAAGCCCGCCTGCAGCGCATCGAGAGCGGCTACGCCGAGCAGGTCAGCGTGCTCAAGGACGTGACGCCGTGATGAAGCCTTGGCGCGTGGCTGCCGTGCTGGTGCTGGCCTTCGCCGCCATGCTGGCCGGGCCGCTGCCGGCCATGGCGCAGGGGGCCGCCGCATCATCCGAGAAGACAGCAGAGAAGGCCGCGCCAGTGCCGATCAGGATGATCCGCTTCGGCGTGCTGCCGCTGGGCGGCACCGTCGAATCGCGCGCGTTGTGGACCCCGCTCATGGCCGACATGAGCCGCAGCCTCGGCATTCCGGTGAGCGCCTATTCGGTGCCGACGTACGAAGAGCTCGACCGTGCCATCGGCCGCGACGAGATCGACATGGCCTTCCTCTCGGCCAAGATGGCGCTCGACGCCGTGATGCAGCGGCGCATGAAGGTGGTGGCGCAGATCGCCCGGCACCCCAGCGTGCCCGAGCACCGCGCCGTGCTGCTGGTGCGCAAGGCCGGGCCGCTCAACACCCTCGAAGGCGTGCTCGCGCAGCCGGAGAAATGGCGGCTCGCGCGCGGCGACAGCCGTTCGGTCACTGGCTTCATCGTGCCGCAGAGCCAGCTCTTCCTGCCGAACAACATCGAGATGGAGACGCGCTTTCGCAGCGAATTCGTCGGCACCCACCAGGCCACCGCACTGGCCGTGGCCAACGGCGACGCCGACGTGGCCACCAACAACACCACCGACCTGGAGCGCTTTCGCCAGCAGTTCCCGGTGGAGGCCGAGCGGCTGCAGGTGGTGTGGCAATCGGAGCCGCCGCCCGGCGCGCCGATGGTGGTGCGGCGCGACTTTCCGCCCGAGTTCCAGGCGCGGCTGCAGAACTTCCTGACCGGCTACGGCAAGGGCAAGGGACCGCGCGCGGACGCCGAGCGCGAAGTGCTCAAGACCCTGCGCGCGGCCTACGGCTACGTTGCGGCCGACGACAGCGCACTGCTGCCGGAGGCGCGGCTGGAGCATCAGCTGGGCAGGCAGCGCGCCATGGCCGCCTCGTGGGTCAACGACGCGGCGCGCGAACAGCGGCTGCAGCGCATCGAGAAGACGTACGCGGAGCAGGTCGAGATCCTGCGCGTGGCTCCGGCGCGCTGAACGCCGGGTTCGACTCTCAACCTAGTCCCTTCGCCGTAGCTCCAAATCCCCCCGCCTAGGCCATTAGCTAGGCCTTAAGGCGGATTTGCCTCCCGTCCCCCGCGCCGGAAACTTCGTGTTTCTTTCAGGCACCCTTGCCGTTGACGGAGTGCGGATGAGTTGGCGAACAAAAGTGGTCTGGAGCGAGGGGATGCTGTTGCAGCCTCAGCACCTGCAGCAGAGCGAGCGTCATGCCGATCATGCGAGGCATGTGCTTCTGCGTTCGACCACCCCCTACGCCTGGGGCTTTGCCGAGCTGGAGATCGACGCCGCTGCGCTCACGCTGGGCAAGCTGGCGCTGGTGCGGGCGGTCGGCATCTTCGGCGACGGTACGGTCTTCGACATGCCGGCGGTCGACCCGCTGCCCGAGCCCATCGACATTCCTTCGTCCATGCGCGACGAGGCCGTGGTGCTCGCACTGCCGCTGCGCCGCGCCGGTGCGCGCGAGGCCGACGCCGAAGAATATGAAGAGCTGGTGCGCCACCGCGTGCTCGAATCCGAAGTGCCCGATTCGAACACCGCCGGCGAGCGCACGGCGATGCTGCAACTGGGCCAGCTCCACACGCGCCTGATGCGTGCCGGCGAAGCCACCGACGCCTGGACCACCATCGGCGTTGCCCGCGTGGTCGAGCGCCGCGTCGACAACCAGGTGCAGCTCGACCGCGCCATGCTGCCGCCGCTGCTCGACGTGGCCGGCCATGCCGTCATTCGCGCCTGGCTCGACGAACTGCTGGGGCTGCTGCGCCAGCGCGGCGAAGCGCTGGCGGGCCGCATGACGCAGGGCGGCACCGGCGGCGTGGCCGAGATCGCCGACTTCATGCTGCTGCAGGCCGTGAACCGCAACGAAGCCATCTTCGCGCACCTGGCAAAGAGCGCGATGCTGCACCCGCAGCATTTCTTCGAACATGCCCTCGGGCTGGCCGGCGACCTTTCGAGCTTTCGCGACTCGCGCCGCGTCGCGCGCTTCGGCCCCTACATCCACGACGACCTTGCGCTGAGCTTCCGCCCGGTGATGGACGACCTGCGTCGCAGCCTCTCGATGGTGTTCGAGCAATCGGCCATCCGCATCGAGCTGCATGACCGCAAGCACGGTGTGCGCGTGGCGATGGTGACGGACGTGGAACTGCAGCGCAAGGCGACCTTCGTGCTCGCGGTGAACGCGAACATGCCCAGCGAAGCGCTGCGCGCGCGCTTCCCCACGCAGGTGAAGATCGGTCCGGTCGAGCGCATTCGCGATCTGGTGAACCTTGCGCTGCCGGGCGTCACGCTCACGCCGATGCCGGTCGCGCCGCGGCAGATTCCCTTCCACACCGGCGCCAACTACTTCGAACTCGAAACGCGCAACAGCGACCTGTGGCGCCAGCTCGAGCAATCCGGCGGCATCGCGATGCATATCGCGGGCGACTTCCCCGGCTTGGACCTCGCGTTCTGGGCCATTCGTTCCTAGCCACATGGGCTGACGGAAACGGAACACCATCATGAGCACACCTCCCGACCCCTTCGCCGCCTTCGAGTCGGAACGCACGGTCATCAAGCCCAAGCCGCGCACGCCCGGTGGCACGCCGCCCGCGCCGGCACCGGCGCCTTTCTTCGGCGGTGCCGATCCCACACCGGCCGCCGACGTCGGCGAGCTCGGCCTGCTCAACCCGCTGGTGTCGGCCGCCGGCAAGCTACTGGTGTTGATCGGCAAGCTGCGCAACCTTGCGCAGCCGCCCAACGTGCCGGCGCTGCGCGCCTCCACTGCCGATGCTGTCAATCAGTTCGACGCCAATGCGCGGCGCGCTGGCGTCAGCAATGAATCGGTGCTCGCCGCGCGCTACGTGCTGTGCACCGCGCTCGACGAAGCCGTGGCCAACACGCCCTGGGGCGTGCAGGCCGGCTGGAACAAGCAGAGCCTGCTGGTGCAGTTCCACAACGAAACCTGGGGCGGCGAAAAAGTCTTCCAGCTGCTCGCCAAGCTCGCGCAGGACGTGCCCACGCACCGCCAGCTGCTGGAGCTGATCTACAGCGTGCTCGCGCTCGGCTTCGAAGGCCGCTACCGCGTGGTCGACAACGGCCGCGCGCAGCTTGACTCGGTGCGCCAGCGCCTCGCCGACCTGATCGCGAAAGACCGCCCGGCCGTGGAGCCCGAGCTTTCTCCGCACTGGCGCGGGCAGGGCGCGGGCACGGTGCGGCTGCGCGAGTCGCTGCCGCTGTGGGTGTTCGCGGCCGGCTTTGCGCTGTTGCTCGCGCTCGCGTGGTTCGGCCTGCGGCTCACGCTCAACTACCGCTCCGACACCACCTACGCCGCGGTGTCGAGCCTGCGTGCGCCCAACATCCAGATCGCGCCGCCCGCCTTGCCGGCGAAGACGCCGCGCCTCGCACGCTTTCTCGAACCCGAGATCAAGCAGGGCCTGGTCACGGTGACCGACGAGGCCGACCGCAGCGTGGTGCGCCTGCGCGGCGACTCCTTCTTCGGCTCCGGCAGCGCCGAGCCGATGGCGCAGTCGCTGCCCGTGCTGCGCCGCATCGGCCAGGCGCTGGCCGAGGTGAAGGGCGAGGTGCTGATCACCGGCCACTCGGACAACCAGCCGATCCGCTCGCTGCGCTATCCCTCCAACTGGCACCTCTCGGCCGCGCGCGCCGATGCGGTGAAGGGCGCGCTGACAACGCTGGTCGACCCCGCGCGCATGCGCTCCGACGGCAAGGCAGACGCCGAGCCCGTCGCCGCCAACGACACGCCGGCCAACCGCGCGAAGAACCGCCGCGTCGACATCGTGCTGCTGACCGAACCCGATCGGCTCGCTGCCGCCGCGCCGGCTGCTCCCGCACCAGGAGCGACGAAATGATCAAGAAAATCTTCGGCTTCCTGTTCAGCCCGCTGCTGCTGACACTGCTCGCGCTGATCGTCGTCGCGCTGCTGATCTGGTGGATCGGCCCGCTGGTGAAGATCGGCTCGCTCGCGCCGCTCGAAAGCGAAATGACGCGCGCCATCGTCATCGGCGTCATCGTGCTCATCGTGGTGCTGCGCGCGCTGTACCGCCGCTGGCGCGCGCGCCGTGCGAGCCAGCATTTGACCGACGGCCTCATGAAGGCGCCGGCCGCGAAGACCGACGCACCCGTCAACGGCGAGCAGAAGATCCTCGACACGCGCTTCAGCGAAGCCGTGGCCACGCTCAAGCAGATGCGCCTGCATGCCGCCGGCAAGAAGCCGGGCTGGCGCGACTGGATGTCGATCTCGGGCGGTAGCTACCTGTACGACCTGCCGTGGTACGTCTTCATCGGCGCGCCGGGCGCGGGCAAGACCACGGCGCTGGTCAACTCGGGCCTGAGCTTCCCGCTCGCCGAGAAGTTCGGCCCCGGCGCCATCCGCGGCGTGGGCGGCACGCGCAACTGCGACTGGTGGTTCACCGACGAGGCCGTGCTCATCGACACCGCCGGGCGCTACACCACGCAGGACAGCCACCAATCGGAAGACAAGAGCGCATGGGAAGGCTTCCTGGGCCTGCTGAAGAAGGCGCGCCCGCGCCGTCCGCTGAACGGCGTGTTCCTCACCGTGAGCGTGGCCGACCTGCTGAGCCAGGGCCCCGAGGCGCGCACGCAGCTTGCGGCCTCGATTCGTGCGCGCCTGCTCGAACTCGACAGCAAGCTCACCACGCGCCTGCCGGTGTATGTGCTCGTCACCAAGAGCGACCTGCTGTACGGCTTCACCGACTACTTCGACGACCTCGGCAAGGAGCAGCGCGCACAAGTGTTCGGCTTCACGCTGCCGGCCAACGAGAACGTGCAGCTGGAAGAGAAGGGCCTTTCCACGGCCTTCAATCGCGAGTTCGCGCTGCTGCACAACCGCGTGAACGACGGCCTCATCGCGCGCATGCAGCGCGAGACCGACGGCACGCGCCGCGCCGCCATCTTCGGTTTTCCGGCGCAGTTCGGCTCCATCGGCTCGCTGCTGTCCGACCTGCTCGAACAAGTGTTCACCGGCTCGCGCTTTGCGCAGCCGCCGTGGGTGCGCGGCGTGTACTTCACCAGCGGCACGCAGGAGGGCAGCCCGATCGACCGCGTGATGGGCAGCCTTGCGCGCAGCTTCGGCATCGAGCGCGCGATGCTCGCGCCGCAGAAGTCGAGCGGGCGCAGCTACTTTCTTACCTCGCTGCTGCGCGAGGTGGTGTTCCCCGAGCAGCGCCTGGCCGGCGCCGACGTGAAGCTGGAGCGCCGCCGCCACACGCTGCGCGTGATCGGCGTGACGGCGATGACACTCGTCACCGTCGGCCTGCTCGCGGCCTGGGGCTACAGCACGCTGCAGAACATGAACTACCTGAAGTCGGTCGAGGCCCGCGTCGAGCCCGCCAAGCAGAACCTTGCGGCGCTGCCCGCGCGCGTGCAGAACCTGGTCGAGGTCGCGCCCGTGCTGCAGAGCCTGCGCGACATCTGGAA
The DNA here is from genome assembly GCF_024734665.1 of Variovorax paradoxus. Lineage (NCBI taxonomy): Bacteria > Pseudomonadati > Pseudomonadota > Betaproteobacteria > Burkholderiales > Comamonadaceae > Variovorax > Variovorax paradoxus. Next base: position 6,147,437 of record NZ_CP102931.1, on the reverse strand, counting down.
GACGCCCGACAACCATCAGGGCGACGAGCCGCTGTCGATGACGCTGGGCCTCTACCAGGGCGACAAGCTCGATGCCGCCGCGATGCTCACGCACCAGCGCGCGCTCAACGACGCCTTCCTGCCGCAGATCGCCAAGCGCATCGAAGACCAGCTGCGCACCGCGCAGAAGGACAACCTCGAGTACACGTACGAGGCGCTCAAGAGCTACCTGATGCTCTACCAGCCCGAGCACTTCGACGCCGAGGCCCTGAAGGCCTGGATCACGCTCGACTGGTCGCGCAACCTCGACCGCGGCATTCCCGAAGACCAGCGCAAGGCGCTCGAAGACCAGCTCGACGTGCTCATTGCCCAGGGCCCGCCGCGCTCGCCGCTGAAGATGGACGAGAACCTGGTGCGCAGCGTGCGCGCCGTGCTCGCGAGCTACCCGCTGGAGCAGCGTGTGTTCAGCCGCCTGAAGCGCCAGCGCGCCACCAAGGACATTCCGGCTTTCAGCGTGGCCACCGCCACCGGCCCCTCGGGCCCGCTGGTGTTCGAACGCATCAGCGGCAAGCCGCTGACCGAAGGCGTGCCGGGCATGTTCACCTACGACGGCTATCACAAGCGCTTCCAGAACGAAGTGACCGTGCTCACCGGCCTGCTCGCCAACGAAGATCCGTGGGTGCTGGGCCAGGACCGCAACGCCGCCGACCGCCTGCGCGACGTGGCCGCGCTCGGCGCGCTGACCGACCGCGTGCGCCGCCTGTACCTGGAGGAATACGTCAAACAGTGGGAAGCACTGCTCGCCGACGTGCGCCTGATTCGCGCCACCGGCCTGGAGAAGAACATCGAGACCGCGCGCATTCTTTCGGGCGTCGATTCCCCGCTTGCGAACTTCCTGCGCGCCGTGGTCAAGCAGACCACGCTGATCCCGGCGGCCGACGCCAACAAGGACGTGGTCAGCAAGGCGACCGAGACAGTGCGCAACACGCGCAAGGGCCTGGAAGACCTGTTCGGCAGCGACCCCGGCCGCCAGGTGGCCCCGGGCAAGCGCATCGAGAGCATCGTGGACGACCGCTTCGAGTCGCTGCGCCGCCTCGTCACCGCCGGCGGCCCCAACCAGCCTGCACCCATCGACGATGCGCTGAAGCTCTTCAACGAGGTGTACGTGTACCTCAACGCCGTCGACACGGCCGTGAAGGGCCGCACCTCGCCACCGCCCGGCGACGTGGCCGGCAAGCTCAAGTCAGACGCGGGCCGCCTGCCAGAGCCGGTGCGATCGATGGTCGAGAACCTCAGCCAGTCTGGCGCCGCGCAGGCACAGACGGCCGAGCGCGGCAACCTGAGCCAGGACCTGCGCCCCGTGGCCGAGTTCTGCGCACGCGCCATCGCGGGCCGTTACCCCTTCGTGAGCACCAGCAAGCGCGACGTGCTGCCCGAAGACTTCGGCCAGATGTTCGGCCCTGGTGGCCTGATGGACGACTTCTTCCAGAAGCGCCTGGCCGCGCTGGTCGACACCAGCACCAAGCCGTGGCGCTACAAGCCCGTGGCCGAGCGCGGTGCCATCACTACTCAGGCGCTGGCGCAGTTCGAGCGGGCCGCGCGCATCAAGGACATCTTCTTCCGCGGCGGCGGCCGTGGGCCTTCGATGCGGCTGGACTTCAAGCCGGTAGAGATGGATGCGGGCATCACGCAGTTCATCCTCGACGTCGACGGCCAGCTCGTGAAGTACGCGCACGGACCGGTGGTGCCGATGGCCGTGCAGTGGCCGGGGCCGAAGGGCAGCAACCAGGTGCGCATCCAGGTCAGCCCGCCTTCGACCACTGGCAGTTCGGGTGCGGCTGTGGATGGGCCGTGGGCGCTGTTCCGGGCGCTTGACGACGGGCAGCTCGAAGCCGGCGATGCACCGGAGAAGTTCTTCATTACCTTCCAGATCGGTGCTCGGAAGACGCGCTTCGAGGTGACGACTAACAGCGTGCAGCATCCGATTCGCTTGCGTGAGTTGCGGGAGTTTTCTTGTCCGGAGGGGCTGTGAACGAGGCCTCCTCTTCTTCACCGTTGCTCTTTGCCTCGACTGCGTTGCCGGGGTGGTTCGGCAAGTTGCCGGGCATGGGGGACTTTGCGCATCGGCGGCTGCCGGAGGCGTTTCGTGCTGTGTGGGATCAGTGGCTGCAGCGGGGCATGGCCCGGCTGCGGGATCGGCATGCGGACTGGACTGAGCGGTATCTCGAAGCGCCTATCTGGTGTTTTGCGTTGGGGCGGCAGGTGGCGGGGGAGCAGGCGTGGATTGGGGTGTTGATGCCTTCTGTCGATGGGGTGGGGCGGTACTTTCCGTTTGCTCTGGCTATGGAGCTTGATCAGTCTGTTTCCGGGCAACTGCAGGGGGAGGCGCTGGCTATGGCGTTGCAGTGGTGGGCTCATGCTACGCAGGCTGCGTTGGAAGGGCTTGATGGGGATCTGGATGCGCTGCGGTTTGATGCAGTGTTGCATCGGCTGTTTGTTGACGGTGCATCTTCTGACGGGCGTGAGAGTGGTGTTGAATCGCTGGCTTTGCCGCTGGCGGGGGCTTCGATTTGGTTGGGTGATCCTGCTGCTGAGCATGGGGTTCGGATGCTCTGTACTGGGTTGCCTCGGGATGAGCAGTTTGAAGCCCTGTTCTTTGGGTTTGCGGAGGAGGGGTGATGGAGGCCTCTTCTCGTTTGTTCTTCCGAGGCCGGGTCTCGCCCCGGCGGGCGACTTACTTTCTTTTGCTTCGCCAAAAGAAAGTAAGCAAAGAAAAGGCGACCCTACTGTCTGCGTCCCTTCGCTTCGCTACGGGCAACCTGCGGTGCTCGACTCCGGAGGGGGTCCGCAGAACTCGCTTCGCTCAAACAGCTGCGGCCCTGATCCCTCCTACGTCTGCGCTCCTCGGCGCAGCCAGAAGGGATTTGGGGAACCGAACGGGCCATCGCTTCGCTCGGCCACCGTGCGACTGCAGGCGCTGCGCGCCTGCAGTCGCACCGTGCCGAGCGAAGCGATGGCCCGTGTTGTCTCCAACTCCCCTCTGGCTGCGCCGAGGAGCGGAGCGTTTCGCGGATCAGGGCCGCAGCTGTTTGAGCGAAGCGAGTTCTGCGGACCCCGCGAAACGCGAGCACCGCAGGTTGCCCCTTCGCTACGCGAAGGGGTCGCAGACAGTGGGGTCGCCTTTCTTTTGCCTACTTTTCTTTGGCGAAGCAAAGAAAAGTAGGTCGGCCGCCGGGCCGAGACCCGGCCTCGGAAAGCAAACCCACAACAAAGGAGCCAGTCAATGACTGACTCCAACGACGACCGCACCCGCGTAGTCCCCAAGCAAGGCCAGCCAACAACAACCGGCGACACGGCCTCCACAGTCATCACCGCAGGCGCAACCCCGGTGACCAGCCCAGCCACAGGCACCACAGACGCCGGTCTGTTGCCAGTAGGCAGCCGCCTGGCCGAATTCGAAGTCACAAGAGTCATAGGCCAAGGCGGCTTCGGCGTCGTCTACGAGGCGTGGGACCACACGCTGGAACGCGTGGTAGCAATCAAGGAATACCTCCCTACGTCACTGTCGACAAGACAGAACGACGGCACAGTAGTCCCCCTGTCCGAACGCCACAGGGAAACCTTCGATCTCGGCATGCGCAGCTTCATCAACGAAGCCCGCCTGCTCGCCCAGTTCGACCACCCGTCGCTCCTGAAGGTCTACCGCTTCTGGCAAGAAAAAGGCACCACCTACATGGTCATGCCTTTCTACAGAGGCGACACGCTGAGAGAGGCCCTGGTAGCCATCCCCGCAGGCGTAGACGAGTCATGGCTCATCCGCATCATGGACGGCGTCACGCAGGCGCTCGCGGTGATGCACAACGCCAACTGCTACCACCGCGACATCGCCCCCGACAACATCATCCTGCTCGAAGGCTCGGGCCGCCCGGTGGTGCTCGACTTCGGCGCCGCGCGCCGCGTGATCACCGACAAGACGCAGGCGATCACCGTCATCCTCAAGCCAGGCTACGCACCGATCGAGCAGTACGCCGAGATGCCTGACATGTCGCAGGGCGCGTGGACCGATGTGTATGCGCTCGCGGCCGTGATGCACGTGGCGGTGTGCGGTCGCGCGCCGCCGCCGTCGGTGGCGCGGCTGCTGTCCGACAGCTATGTGCCGCTCGCGGGCAACGAGATCCTGCGGCAGCGCTACAGCCTGCGGCTGCTGGAGGCGATCGATGCGGGCCTTGGCGTGCGGCCCGAGCAGCGGCCGCAGTCGATGGCCGAGCTGCGCGCCGCGCTCGATCTCGAAGTGGGGCACAGCATCGCGCCGACGCCGCGCACGCAGCCGCCTTCGGGCGCGCGCAGCGGCAACAGCAATGCCGACGCCGCGACAGTCATCGCGAGCGGCAAGAGCAAGGCAGGTGGCAAGGCGCCGGCGCCCGCGCCCGCTCCCACCAGCGGCGGGGGCAAGAGCAACAAGACCGTCGCCGCACTCGTATCGGTCGCCGTTCTCGCAGCCGCGGCCGGTGGCGGCTGGTGGTGGTTCCAGGGCCGCACCGGCGGCAACACGAACGCCGATGACACGAAGGTCGTCACCACCACGCCGGCCCCGCCACCCGACACAAAGATCGCAGAGGCTCCCCCAGCACCGCCACCACCACCACCGCCCCCTCCGGCCCCGCGCACGCCCGCCGAATCGCTGCAATCTCTCGCAACCGGCGCTGCGCCCGGCTTCGAGGTGACGGCCACGCCGAAGAAGGCCGAAGTCGCCATCGGCAAGGACCGCCTCGCCTTCGAGGTGCGCAGCAAGCGCGAAGGTTTTGTCTACGTGTTCCTGCTGTCCAGCGGCGGCGAGATGTTCCTGCTGTTCCCGAACCTGCTCGACAAGTACAACAAGATCACCGCGGGCGGTTCGCTTTCTCTGCCGCGCGCTTCGTGGCCGATGGACGCGGGCGGCCCGGCCGGCACCGACCAGTTCGCGGTGCTCGTGAGCGAGCACGAGCGCGACTTCAGCGCCGCCGGCGTGCAGAACGACGGCGTGTTCCCGGTGTTCCCGCTGCCGGTGCTGGCCGCGCTCGAAGCCACGCGCGGTACCGGCCCCTCGCCGTTGCTGGGCAAACCCGTGTGCGCACCCGGCGCCCCGTGCAACGACGTCTATGGCGTCGGGAATTTCAAAATCGTCGAGAAGTAATCGTCTGTAGAGCGTTGGCCCCTCGGGTCGCCACTTTCCGGACAAGGAGACTTTCATGACCACCTCGCAAGCACTGCAGCAGCAACAACAACAGCAACAGCGCCTCAACTATGTGCTCCAGTGGGCCGCTACTGCCGCCGTTGTTGCCGTCATCGCCTCGCTGGCAGGCTGCGCCGTGCCGCCACCAGGCGCCACGGGCAGCGGCGCGGCCACGACAGACACCGCCACCAGCAGCAGCGCCTCGCGCCCGCCGCCGACCGGCGCCAGCGTGGCAGGGCAGGCGCGCACCTTCTCGACCCAGCTCGCCACCTACACCTCGGTGGGCTTCGACTCGGTGCCGGGCTGGTCGCGCGACGATTTCTCCGAAAGCTGGCCCGCCTTCCTCGGCAGCTGCAAGGTGCTGACCGGGCGCGGCGCCGAATGGAAAGAGGTGTGCGACCGCGCGCTCAAGGTCGACGGCAAGAACAACAACGCCATCCGGGGCTTCTTCGAGGGCGAGTTCTCGGCCTACCAGATTCGCGACGACGACCGCAAGCCCGACGGCGTGGTCACCGGCTACTTCGAGCCCGAGATCGCCGGCGCCCGCCAGTACGGCGCGCCCTTCATCTACCCCGTGTACGGACAGCCCGACGACATGCTGTTCGCCGATGCGCGCAAGCTGCCCGCCGGCAACGGCACGGTGGCGGCCCGCGTGGAAGGGCGCAACGTGGTGGTGCAGACCGGCCTCAGCACGCGCGACATGGGCGCGCCGGGCCTCTATGCGCTCGACCTCTCGGCCATTTCGCGCGACACGCTCGACCGCAAGGTGCGCCTGCGGGTCGAGGGCAAGCAGCTGCTGCCGTACTACACGCGCGAAGAAATCGAGACCAAGGGCGCGCCCAACGCCAAGGTGCTGGCCTTCGTGAGCAGCGCCACCGCGCTGTACGAAATGCAGATCCAGGGTTCGGGCCGCATCAAGCTGGCCAACGGCGACATCGTTCGTGTCGCCTACGCCGAGCAGAACGGCCAGCCCTTCCGCCCGACGCTGGCGCAGGCTTCCAACGGCAAGCCGCGCAGTCCGGTGAAGGTGCGCGGCTCGTCCATCGAGCTGCAGCTTGACGACGGCGATGACGACGACGTCGGCGCGGTCGACAGCGGCACCATCCGCACGCGCGGCTTCACGCTCGCGCGGCCCGTTGCCAGCGGCCCGGTCGTGGTGCCGGGGCGGCGCGCGGCCGGCGCGGTGTCGGGCTCGGGCATCAAGGACCCGAGCTATGTGTTCTTCAAGGAATCGACCTCGCCCGTGGGCGGACCGGTGGGCGCTTTCGGCGTGCCGCTGTCGGCGGGGCGCTCGATTGCGGTCGATCCGCGCAGCACGCCGCTGGGCTACCCGGTGTTCGTGTCGACGCGCACGCCCGGCAGCGGCGCGCCGATGCAGCGCCTGACGATCGCGCAGGACACCGGCGGCGCCATCCGCGGCGCGGTGCGGGCCGACTATTTCTTCGGCAACGGCCAGCAGGCCGCGACCAATGCGCGCCGCATGAAGGAGCGCGGCCAGCTGTGGATCTTGCTGCCGCGCGGCCTGGCCGTGGCGCAGGCCGCGGTGTCGTCGGCCATCCGCACGCGCGGCGGGCCGGTGGGCGCGAACCTGCCGCAGTGCCTGGTGCCTTCGGAGGGCAGCTGCGTCGACGACTGATCGATCGGGCGCCTTGACTCCTCATGCAGGAAACCCTTTCGTCCGCGGAAAGCAGTGAGCTCGTCCGCCTCTGGCGGCGGCGTCAGACGCTGTCCCCGAACGACATGGGCGCCATGTACCGCATCGTGGGCGATGCGCTGGTGGCCTGCAATCCGCCCGAGCTGCAGGTGCTGGGCGAGGGCCGGCAGGAGCTGGTGGCGCAGTTCATCTACGTGAAGGTGCTGCGGCTCGATGCCGACCCGGACGAGGCCGACGAGCGCGCCAGCCACAGCGCGCCTTCCACCGCCTTTGCCCTGTGCGCCTACTTCCGCCGCTACCTCATCGACTGCACGCGCGCCAGTTCCTTCCGCCGCAAGCTCTCCATCGGCGACCAGATCACCGAGGCGCAGCTCGAAGACGAGATCGGCGCGGGCGAAGACCTCGATGGCTGCCTGGCCGAGCATGGCCTGAGCGCGCAGGCCGTGCAAGTGGCCGCGCGCGCCTTCATCGCCGAACTGCCCGAGCCCGAGCGCCTGCTGCTGTGCGAGGGCTTCGGCAAGGAGGCCGAGGGCGGGCTGTCGGGCATCGCCTCGCGCCACGCCATTGCTTCTTATCACTACCGCGCGGGCCGGCTGGGCCTCGTGCACAAGCGCGAGGGGTTGACCGCGGACTACGCCAAAACCCGGATCGGCGGCTGGCTCCAGCAGACGCTGGGCATCGCCATCGAGCCCGACAACATGGCCGCGATCCTGCAGGTTTTCAAAATCCTCGGTGCTGAAGCGTCTTATGCCTGAAGACATAGCCATTCAGGAACAGACGCCATGACCCACGACCTCTGGCCCCCGCTCAGCGTGATCCGCCACGCGTTGGAAACCGGCGCGGCCGTGCCCGACGATGCGCCGGACAGCGCACCCGGCACGGCCACCGTGGCCATGCCGGGAACGTCCCCTCCAACGGGCGCTGCACCGGCCCCCCGGGTGGCCGCCGCATCCGACCTGCTGCTGCCTCTTGTCGAATTGGCCCGGCGCCGCGAGGCTGTCGCCCAGCGCGCCTTTCCGGCCCGCTGGGCGCCGGGCCGCCTTGTCAGCGTGGTGCACGAAGGGCGGCTGCTCGGCGTGCTGCTCGACCGCTGCATCCACGGTGAGCTCTGGCAAGGCTGGATGGCCGCCGGCGAAGCCGACTGGGCATCTGCCTTCGACGTGCTGCTGGAGCCTGACGACGAGCCCTTCGAGCCGATGTTCGGCGTGATCCAGTCTTGGAACGTGCTCACGCTGGCACCCGCTCCGCAGCTTTGCGCGCGCGTGCTCGGCGAGGTCTCGGCCACGCGGCTGGCCGCGATCCGCGCGGTGCACGACGAGTGGGCCGCGCACGCATCGCTCGCCATTGCGCCGGAGCCGGGGCGCATCGCGTTGCGCGGCGTGGGCGGCGTGTTCTCGGTGCTGTCGGGCACGCCGCTCGGGCCGCAGGACCCGCGTGCCGACTACCAGGAGCTGTACCGCGACGCGGGCCTGCAGCTAGGAAAGGCGCTGACGCGGCCGCAGGGTGACGAGGCTTCTTCTTCTCCCGCTCCATCGCCCGCGCGGCCGCAGCCCCGTCCCGAAGGCGGCTGGTGGGGCAGCATCCGCCGCTGGTTCGGCGCGGAAGGCTGGGCGCGCCCGGCCTTCGCAGTGCTGGCGCTGTTCGTGGTGATCCAGAACGTCGGGCTGCTCGGCGGCCGCGGTGCTCCCGAGGAAGACGAGGTGCGCTTCCGCGACGTGCCAGCCGCACCCGCGCCGGCGCGCGCCGACCTGGTGGTGCGCTGGAAGGCCGGCGTGCGCATGGACGAGGCCGACCGGCTGCTGCAGTCGATATCGGCCGACGTGGTGGGCGGGCCGGGCGATCCGGGTGGCAATGGCGTATGGCGGCTGCGGGTGCCGGAGCCGGTGGATGCGCTGGCGGTGCTCGCGGCTTCGCCGCTGGTCGAGTCGGCCGGGCCGGCCGGGGAGCAGCGGCCATGACACGCGCCGCGGCCCTCGGGCATGCTGCCCGTCTGCACCTTCACCTGCGGCCCAAGGGGAAGGGCGTCACGCAATTGCGCTTTCTCCAGGTGCTGCTCGTGCTGTGGCTGCTCGCCTGCTGCACCCTGGCCTTCGCCACCCCGCGCGCCTTGCTCGTCGGTGTCTCCGAACTCGTCAACCAGCCGCAGGCACTGTGGCTGCAGGCGCCGCGCAACGACGTGATGCTGATGCGCGACGCGCTGCTCAAGCAGGGCTTCGCGGCGCCCGACATCGCAGTGCTCGCCGACGGCGTGAGCGGCGCCGCGCTGCCAGAATCGCAAGCCATCCACGACGCGCTGGCCAGGTTGCTCGCGCAGTCGAAGAGCGGCGACTTCGTGCTGCTGTACTTCTCCGGCCACGGCACCCGCCTGCGCGACATCGCCAAGCGCTACCAGGAGCCCGATGGGCTGTCGGAGAACTTTCTCGCGCGCGACGTGCGCGGCACGCTCGGCAGCGACAACGTGCTCACGGGCGACCTGCGCGACGTCGACTTCGACGCGTGGATCCAGTCCTTCCTCGCGAAGAACGTGTTCGTCGCCTCGGTGTTCGACACCTGCTCCGCCAACTCCATGACGCGCGGCACGGCCGATGCACCCGCCACCGCCGAAGGTCCGCCCGACGACGAAGTGCGCTGGCGCGGCCTGCGCGTGACCCAACTGACGGGTGGCGCACCGCCAGCGCGACCGCAGACGCCGCCCGTGCCGGCCGAAGCCGTGCCACGCGCCCGCTACGTCGCCTTCTTCGCGTCCGAAAGCCACCAGATCACGCCCGAGCTGCGCCTGCCCCGCAAGGCGCGCAATGCCCGGCCGCAGGGCCTGCTGACTTGGGCGGTGGTGGAGGCGCTGTCGCGCAAGCCCGCCACCTGGCGCGACCTGTTCGACGGCGTGCTCGCGCAGTACCCGCCGGTCATCGACGAACTCGCGCAGCGCTTTCCTACGCGCGAGCTGCCGTCGCCGGTGGCCGAAGGCAACCTCGATGCGCCGCTGTTCGCCAACAGCGGCGCGCCCGCATCCACGCGCCCCGTGTGGCGCGCGCAACGCAGCGGCGACAGCCTGGCCATCAAGGCCGGTTTGCTCGACGGTCTCGCGCAGCAGCAGGAGCTGCGCGTGCTCGCCACGCTCGAAGACGGCGCCGTGCGCAGCGCGCCGGCCACCGTGTCGCAGATCAAGCTCGGCGGCGCATGGCTGGCCGTGCCGGCGGCGCTGAAGGATGTATCGGGCGCTGCGTTCTGGAGCGTCACGCCGATGAGCGAGCCGGCCGCCACCGCCTTGCGCGTGCGCGCGGACAAGCCGCTGCCCGCCGGCCTCAGCCTCGACTACCCGGCCGCGATCCGCCCCACCGACGATGCGGCCACCGCCGACGTGCGCTGGACTGACCTCGGCCCCTCGGGCCAGCGCCTCGAACTGCTCTCGCCGCTGTTCGGCGCCACGGTTTCCACTGTGGTGCTGCCCGACACCGCCACGTTGCGTCGCCGCCTGCAGGCCCTGGCGCAGCTCAAGTGGCTCGCGCAGCTGCAGGCTTACGGCAAGGACGGCCAGCTCGACGGCTTCGATGCCGCGCTCGAAGTGTGGAGCGCCGACCGCATGTTGCGCAGCACGCCCGTTGCTCAAGCGGCGAGCGCGTTGCCCTCGCTGCGCACCGGCGAGCGCCTGCGCCTGAACGTGCGCAACACCAGCGGCCGTTCGCTCGATCTCGTCATCGCCGGCATCGACGCGCGCGGCAACCTGCAGTCGGTCTACCCCGACGAGCTCGTCGGCGAAACCAACCGCTTCAAGCGCGGCACGCCCGATCAGCCCTCGGTCAAGCGCTTCGACCTGCCCTGGCTCGATGCTGCTGGCGATGCGCGACTGCTGGTCATGGCCGTGCCCGCCACGCCCTACAGCGCGCCGCGCCTGTTCGGCGTGGCCTATGCGCAGGCCGATGTGTCGGAAGTGCGCGTGCGCGGCGGCCAGCCACCTGCAGAGAGCGGCGAGCGGCAGGTGTTCGCGGCCCTGCTGCGCAGGAGTGGCGGCGCCATGGATGGTGGCGGAGCCCGGCCATGACGACGCGGTCCGAGATCACGGTTTCTTTTCTTCGTTTCGATTTCCGGAGGTGATATGGCATTTCTAGACGATGGCTCCTGGAGCCCTGAAGACGCCCAGCGGTTCTACGAACTGATCGGCACCGGCTCGGCCGAAACCGACCTGGTCATGCTGATCGAGAACAAGGGCGCGCCGGTCGAAGGCGAACTCGACCGACCCTTCGACGACGGTAAGGCGCGCATGAACATCGGCGGTTACTACTGGTCGGTGCAGGTGCCCGAATCTTCCAGCCAGAACCAGGTCGTGCCCAACAACCTGATCGTTGCGCGCCGCAGCGACGCGGCCACCGCCACCATCGCCAGCCTGCTGCGCGCGCAGGAGAAAGACCTGAAGGTCGTCATCAGCGCCTTCAAGTCGGGCGGCGACGAGCGCTCGCCCGATGCGCAGTCGACCTTCGAGATGGTGCTGGAGAACGCGCGCATCTGCCGGCTGGTGCTCAACTCCGGCGGCCACTGGGGCGTGCCCTCGGAGCTGATCTCCATCAGCTACCGCACGGTGAAGGTCAAGTCGGCACCGCAGAAGACCACCGGCTTGCGCGGCGCGGTGCGCGAATGCCAGTTCACCCGCGCCTGAGCCTCATCACCCCACCCAGGAGCCGCACACCATGACGACCGCCGCCGAATTTCTCAAGGCCGCCGATCCGGCCGCCGCGCTCAAGGCCCTGAGCGACGACGTGCGCGCCAAGCCTTCCGACAGCAAGCACCGCGTGTTCATGGCGCAGCTGCTGTGCGTGCTCGGGCAGTGGGAGCGCGCGCTCAACCAGCTGACCGTTGCGGCCGAGCTCGACGCACTCGCCGTGCCCATGAAACAGGTCTACGGCGAGGCCGTGCGCTGCGAGGGCCTGCGCGCCGAAGTGTTCGCCGGCACGCGCACGCCCATGATCTTCGGCCAGCCCGACCAATGGCTGGCGCTGCTCATCGAGTCGCTGCTGCGCCAGGGCCGCGGCGAGAGCGAACTGGCCGAGGACCTGCGCCAGCGCGCCTTCGACGGCGCGCCCGCCATCAGCGGCACCATCGATGGCGCACCCTTCGAATGGCTGGCCGATGCAGACATGCGACTGGGCCCGGTGCTCGAAGCCTTCGTCAACGGCAAGTACTACTGGATTCCGTATGCGCGCCTCGCGCACATCAAGATCGAACCGCCCGAAGACTTGCGCGACTGCGTGTGGATGCCCGCGCACCTGCAGTTCGAGAACGGCGGCGAAACCCTTGCGCTGATTCCCACGCGCTACGAGGGCACAGAAAAGGTGGAAGACGGCGAGCTGCGTCTCGCGCGCAAGACCGAGTGGCGCGAGCTGCGCCCCGAAGTCTGGGCCGGCTACGGCCAGCGCGTGCTCGGCAGCGACGCGGGCGAGTACGCGCTGATGGACGTGCGCGAGATCCTGTTCACGCAGGCCGAGGCGCCCGCCGAAGGCGCAGTCGATGGCTGAGCTCACCGCGCAGGAGCGGCTGCAGCCCTCGCTGCTCGATCGCCTCGTCGACAACGCCCCCGACGAAAAGCGCGAGGGCGACGAGAAGCGCACGCTGACCAAGCAGGCACTGCGCCAGGCCGTGCTGCGCGACCTCGGCTGGCTCTTCAACGCCACCGGCTACGGCCTCTCGATGGACGACAAGCAATACCCGAACGCGGCGCGCTCGGTCATCAACTACGGATTGCCTATGCTGTCTGGCCAGTTCACCTCGTCGGTGCAGCGTGTCAGCATGGAACAGGCTTTGAAGAACGCAATCCTGCAGTTCGAGCCGCGCATTTTGTCCCGCACACTCGAAGTGGAACTCGTCATGGAAGGCCCGGCACTGGACTCCCACAACAGCATCGGCCTGCAGATACGCGGCATGCTGTGGGCGCAACCGGTGCCGCTCGAGTTCCTGATGCGAAGCCGCGTAGACCTGGAAGAAGGACGCATCGAGATCGTGGACATGGCGCAAAACCCAAGGTGAGTCCCGCATGGACCCTCGGCTGCTGAGCCTGTACGAACAGGAGCTGCGCTACTTCCGCGAAAGCGCCTCCGAGTTCGCGCGGGCATTTCCAAAGATTGCGCATCGACTTGGCATCGAGGGCCAGGAAGTGGCCGACCCGTATGTGGAGCGGCTCATCGAGGCCACGGCGTTTCTTTCGGCGCGGGTGGGCCTGAAGCTCGACGCCGAATACCCGCGCTTCACGGGCCACCTGCTCGACATCGTCTATCCGCACTTTCTTTCGCCCACGCCGGCGATGGTGGTCGTGTCTTTCGTGCCCGACCCCGACGACGCGAACCTTGCGACCGGCCCCACGTTGCCGCGCGGCAGCGGACTGCGCGCACGGCAGGCGGTGGGGCAGAACACGCATTGCGAGTTCCGCACGGCCAGCGCGCTGCGCATCTGGCCCATCGAAGTGCAGCGCGCGCAGTACTTCACCTACGCGCCCGACCTGCCGCTGAACACGCACCCGCAATCGCGCGCCATCCGCGGCGGCCTGCGCATTGCGCTGCATGCCACGGCCGGCCTGAACTTCAGCCAGATCGCACTCGACGATCTGGTGTTGCACTTCGGCGGTGCCGAAGACGTGGCCTGGCAACTGCACGAATGCGCGCTGGGCCAGCCCATCGGCGTGCTGGTGCGGCCGCTCGCGCCCAGCGGTGCGCTGCAAGGCACAGCGCAGAGCCTGCCGGCCAGCGCCATCGGCGCGGTCGGCTTCGAGGAAGACGAAGCGCTGCTGCCCACCACCGCCACCGGCTTCTCGGGCTTTCGGCTGCTGCAGGAGTACTTCGCGTTTCCGCAGCGCTTCCAGTTCGTGCGCATCGGCGGACTCCAGGCGCTGCTCGCGGCCATGCCCGTGACCGACGTCGAAATCGTGCTGCTGTTCTCGCGCGGCGACGCAGCACTCGAAAAGCTGGTGAGCGCCGACAACGTGCAGCTGCACTGCGTGCCTGCCGTCAACCTGTTCAGCAAGCGGCTCGACCGCGTGCCCATGAGCGAGGGCGTGAGCCAGTTCCACCTGGTGCCCGACCGCACGCGCCCGCAGGACTTCGAGGTGCACACCATCACCGAAGTCATCGGCCACGGCGCGCCCGGCGCCGATGCGGTCGCGGCCGAGCAGCCTTTCAGGCCTTTCTATTCGGCCTTTCACGGCAGCCGCAACAGCCACCCGGCCTACTTCACGACCACGCGCGAGCCGCGCATGCTGTCGGTGCGACAGCGCACCGAGGGCAACCGCAGCAGCCACATCGGCTCCGAGGTCTACATGCAGATCGTCGATCCGCAGCAGGCGCCGTACGCGGCCACACTGCGGCAGCTGGCGGTGACGGCGCTGTGCACAAACCGCGACCTGCCGCTCCTGATGCCGCTTGGCCGCGAGAACGACTTCGACTGCGTCGATTCATTTCCCGTGCAGCGCGTGCGCATGGTGCGCGGGCCGTCGCGGCCGGTGTCGCCGGTGGTGAGCCAGGGGCTGGGGTGGCGCGTGGTCGATCACCTCGCGCTCAACTACCTGTCGCTGTCCGACAGCACGCCGGAGCAGGGCGCGGCCGCGCTGCGCGAAACGCTGATGCTCTATGCCGTGCATGCCGACGAGATGCGCCAGGGCCAGGTGCGCGGCCTGCTGTCGGTGAAGTGCAAGCCCGTTGCGCGCCGCCTGCCGCTCAAGGGCCCGATCGCTTTCGGGCGCGGGCTCGAAGTGACGCTCGAAGTCGACAAGGACGCCTTTCATGGCCACAGCGCCTTCCTGTTCGGCGCCGTGCTCGCGCGCTTTCTCTCGCGCCATGTGGAGGTGAACCATTTCGTCGAGACCGTGCTGCGCATCGCAGGCAAGGGCGAGACCATGCGCTGGAGGCCGCTGTGCGGGACGCGACAGATTCTGTGAGCACGCGGGTGGACAACGCGCTGCGCGGGTGGTCCGCGGAGCCGTGGTCGTTCGACTACTTCGCGGTGATGCGCCGGCTGGAGTCCGTCGCCAAGACCACGCCGCGCTGGGGCCGCGCGCTGCTGCCGAGCGCCGAGCCGGTGCGCGTGGGGCAGGAGCCTTCGCTCTCGTTTGCACCCGCGAGCTTCAGCCGCTTCGAGCCCGCCACCGCCTATTCGCCGCCGCGCCTGCGCCAGCACTTCTTCAGCTACATCGGCCCCAACGGCCCGCTGCCGGTGCACCTGAGCGACTTCATCCGCGAGCGCAGCCTGAACCATGGCGACCCGACGTGGCTGGCCTTTCTCGACAGCTTTTCGCACCGCTTCTCGCTGCACTTCTATCGCGCGTGGGCGCAGTCGCGGCCGGCCGTGGCGCTCGACCGGCCGGGCGAAGACCGCTTCCGTCTGCAGGTTGGTGCGCTGGTCGGCATCGGCACGCCGGGCCGCGTGGACCGCGACGAGATCCATGATGACGCGCGCCTGCATTTCTCGGGCTGGCTCGCGCGCCGCGTGCACAACGTGGAGAGCGTGGAGTCGGTGCTGTGCAGCTACTTCGGCGTGCCCGTGAAGCTGGAGCGCTGGGTTGGCCACTGGATGAGCCTGCCGGTAGCAGAGCTCACGCGGCTGGGGCAGGGCGAGAGCTCGCGCTCGATGGGCATGGGCGCCATGCTCGGCACCCGCGCCTGGGACCGCCAGCACCGCGTGCGCCTGCACCTGGGCCCGCTCACGCTGGAGCAGTACCGCATGTTTCTCCCCATCGGCAATGCGCGCCCCGTGCTGCAGCGCTGGATGCAGCAACTGCTCGGCGACGAGCTCGAGTGGGACGCCGAGCTGGTGCTCGAGAAAGCACAGGTTCCGCTCACGCGCCTTGGCGACGCGAAGGGCAATGCACCGCGCCTGGGCTGGGTGTCGTGGCTCGGGCAGCGCAAGCGTTCGCGCGATGCAGCGGACGTGCGCATCGGCAACCAGTCTTTCAACAAACCCATCTTCATTCGTTCAGAAGAGATACGGAGTCCCTCATGAGTGAAATCAGCCGCACCGCCCTTTTCGGCAAACTCAACTCGCTGGCCTACAAGGCCATCGAAGGCGCCACCGTGTTCTGCAAGATGCGGGGCAATCCGTACGTGGAGCTGGAGCACTGGTTCGCGCAACTGCTGCAGGCGCAGGACTCCGACCTGCACCGCGTGATCCAGCACTACGGGCTCGACGTATCGGTCATCGCGAAAGACATGACCACCGCGCTCGACCGCCTGCCGCGCGGCGCCACTGCCATCAGCGACTTTTCTCCGCACATAGAGAACGCCATCGAGCGCGCATGGACCTATGCCACCCTGCAGTTCGGCGAAGCGCAGGTGCGCACCGGCTACCTGCTGGTCGGCATGCTGAAGACGCAGAGCCTGCGCAACCCGCTGTTCGGCTTGTCGAAGCAGTTCGAGAAGGTCAAGGTCGAAGACCTGGCCGACAACTTCGCAAAAATCTGCGATGCCTCGCCCGAAGCGCAGATGCGCGCGCAGGACGGCACCGGCATGGGCAGCGGCGCACCAGGTGAAGACTCGGGCGCGATGGCGCCGGCCGCCATGGGCAAGGGCGATGCGCTGAAGAAGTTCGCGGTCGACCTCACCGAGAAGGCGAAGAAGGGCGAGATGGACCCGGTGACCGGGCGCGACGAAGAGATCCGCCAGATCGTCGACATCCTCATGCGCCGCCGCCAGAACAATCCGCTGCTCACCGGCGAGGCCGGCGTCGGCAAGACGGCCGTGGTCGAAGGCTTTGCGCAGCGCCTCGCACGCGGCGACGTGCCACCGCAGCTGAAAGACGTGAAGCTGCTCACGCTCGACATCGGCCTGCTGCAGGCCGGCGCGAGCATGAAGGGCGAATTCGAGCAGCGCCTGCGCCAGGTGATCGACGAGGTGCAGAGCTCGCCCACGCCCATCATCCTGTTCATCGACGAGATCCACACGCTGGTGGGTGCGGGCGGCGCGGCAGGCACGGGCGACGCGGCCAACCTGCTGAAGCCGGCTCTGGCGCGCGGCAACCTGCGCACCATCGGCGCCACCACATGGGCCGAGTACAAGAAGTACATCGAGAAAGACCCGGCGCTCACCCGTCGCTTCCAGGTGGTGCAGGTGCCGGAGCCCGACGAGACCAAGGCGATCCTGATGCTGCGTGGCGTGGCCAGCGTGCTGGAGAAGCACCACCGCGTGCAGCTGCTCGACGAGGCCATCGAAGCGGCCGTGAAGCTGTCGCACCGCTACATTCCCGCGCGCCAGTTGCCCGACAAGGCCGTGAGCCTGCTCGACACGGCCTGCGCACGCGTGGCCGTGTCGCAGCACGCGACGCCACCCGAGGTGGAAGACTGCATGCGCCGCATCGAAGGGCTCACGGTCGAGCAGGAAATCATCGGCCGCGAAGAAGCCATCGGCATCGACGTGACCAAGCGCGCAGCGCAGGTCACAGCGCTGCTGGCCGAATCGAAGGTGCAGCTCGATGCGCTGAATGCGCGCTGGCAGGAAGAAAAGGGGCTGGTCGACCGGCTGCTTGAATTGCGCAGCAAGCTGCGCGCGGGCAACAAGCCGGTGGATACGCCTGCTGCGGCCACCGTCACCGATGCGGCACCAGCCGCCGCGGCAGAGCCCGCGCACGACCGTGCAGCGCTGCTCGCCGAGCTGCACGAGCTGCAGGCCAAGATCCACGCGGTGCAGGGCGAGTCGCCACTCATCCTGCCCTCGGTCGACGAGCAGGCCGTGGCCTCGGTCGTCGCAGACTGGACCGGCATTCCCGTCGGCCGCATGGTGAAGAACGAAGTGGAGGCGGTGCTCAAGCTTGCCGACACGCTCAACCAGCGCGTCATCGGCCAGAAGCACGGTCTGGAAATGATCGCGCGCCGCATCCAGACTTCTCGCGCGCGGCTCGACAACCCGCAGAAGCCCATTGGCGTGTTCATGCTCTGCGGCACCTCCGGCGTGGGCAAGACCGAGACCGCGCTTGCGCTGGCCGAGGCGCTGTACGGCGGCGAGCAGAACATCATCACCATCAACATGAGCGAGTTCCAGGAGGCGCACACCGTCTCCACGCTCAAGGGCGCGCCTCCGGGCTACGTGGGGTACGGCGAGGGCGGCATTCTGACCGAGGCCGTGCGCCGCCGCCCCTACAGCGTGGTGCTGCTCGATGAAGTGGAAAAAGCCCACCCCGACGTGCACGAGATCTTCTTCCAGGTGTTCGACAAGGGCTGGATGGAAGACGGCGAGGGTCGCATGATCGATTTCAAGAACACGATCATCCTGCTGACCACCAACGCCGGCAGCGAGCTGGTGATGAGCATGTGCCGCGACCCCGAGTTGCTGCCCGACTCCAACGCGTTGGCCGATGCGCTGAAGGCGCCGTTGATGAAGGTGTTCCCGCCCGCGCTGCTGGGCCGCATCGTCACCATTCCCTATTACCCGTTGTCGCCCGAGATGATGAAGAAGATCGTGCGGCTGCAGCTGGGCCGCATCAAGAAGCGGGTCGAGACCAACCACGGCGTGCCCTTCGAGTACAGCGAAGCGGTGGTCGAGCAGGTGGTCGCGCGATGCCAGGACCCGGAGTCGGGTGGGCGCGTGATCGACGCGATCCTTACCAACACCGTGCTGCCTACGATTTCTGTCGAGTATCTGCAGCGTCTTGCTTCCGGCGGGGAGATCCGCCGTGTTGCGCTGGACGTGAAGGATGCTGACTTCACTTACGCGTTCGACTGAGATGTCGCCTTGCTCTTTTATTCGCTGCGTTGGCTCGGGGCGCGATCACGCCGACGGGGTGCCTTGCTCCGCGAATGTCCCCCGGCCTGCGGCCTCCTCCTTTATTTCGCTGCGCAAGGCACCCCATCGGCGTGATCGTCCAGCGCAGCGGTTGAACGACCAGCACAAGCGCGGCGCTCACCGTGCACAGGGCATCGGGTGCTCCCCGCAGCGAAATAAAGGAGGAGCCGAAGGCGGGGGACATTCGCGGAGGGGAGTACCCGGTGTCCTGT
This sequence comes from Variovorax paradoxus, assembly GCF_024734665.1. Taxonomy (NCBI): domain Bacteria; kingdom Pseudomonadati; phylum Pseudomonadota; class Betaproteobacteria; order Burkholderiales; family Comamonadaceae; genus Variovorax; species Variovorax paradoxus. Next base: position 6,128,633 of record NZ_CP102931.1, on the reverse strand, counting down.
GCACGCGCCCCGAACAAGAACGCCTCGAACGACCCAACTGAGAAAAAAGAAAATGGCCGACCACGAGTTCCGCATAGAAAGCGATTCACCCGCGAAGGACGACCTGATGTTCTGGCGCATCGTCGGCCACGAGGCGCTTGCGCGTCCGTCGGCCTACGAGCTCACGGTGATCTCGCAGAACAAGGCCATCGAGGCCAAGGACATCCTGGGACATGCCTTCGACGTGGTCATCGAGTTCCAGGACGCCGACGGCGGCACGCACGAGCGCCACTGCCAGGGCCACGCGGTGCGCTTCGTGCGCGCCGGCCACATGGGGCGGCACTACGAATATCGCATCACCCTGCGTTCGTGGTTCTGGCTGCTCACCAAGCGCGCCAACTCCCGCATCCTGCAAGAAAAGAAAGTTCTCGAAGTGCTCGACGCCGTGTTCGAGGACAGCCCCATCAAGCGCTTCAAGAAGACCAAGGCCGACAACGTCGTCGGCACGCACAACCCGCGCCGCTACTGCGTGCAGCACCAGGAAAGCGACTACCAGTTCCTGTCGCGCCTGTTGGAGGACGAAGGCATCTACTACTGGTTCGACGCACATGACGCCCCCGGCACCATGCACCTTTCGGACGCCAGCGACATGGCGCACGACAAGCTGCCCGCCGCCGACACCCTGCGCCACATGGCCACCAACGCCGCCGAGCCGCGCTTCAACGAAATCTCGCGCTGGGTCAGTGGGCGTCAGTTCGACACCGGAAAGCATGCCTCGCGCGACAGCGACTTCAAGGCCATCAAGAAAAAGCTGGGTGCAGACATCGACGCCTCGGACGACCACGAACTGGCCAACCTGGAGCTGTTCGAGTTTCCGGGCGGCTACTTCACCGGCGACGAAGCCGAGACCCGCGCCAAGCTGCGCGGCGATGAACTCAACGCGCGCCGCGACCGCCACTGGGCGGTGACGCCGTGGCCCGACGTCACCGCCGGGCGCGGCTTCAAGTACGAGGGCGACCCCGACGGCACGCGCAACGGCGACTACGTCATTGCCGCCTGCACCTTCGTCGCCAGCCACCGCGGCTACGAAGGCGTGAGCGCCAGCGCCGCGGCGCGTCCCGTGCACAACGCGCTGGCCGACGTGCTGCGCGACGACGCGGTGAACGCCGACACGCTGCCGGTGCTCGAGGAGATCATCGCCGCCACGCCCGCGCTGGCCGCTGCGCAGACCGGCAGCAGCATCTTCCTGCTCACCGTGCTGCCGGCCGAACGCCTGTTCCGCGCGCCGCGCCTCACGCCGCGCGTGACCATGCCGGGCCCGCAGACCGCCATCGTGGTCGGCCCCAAGGGCGACGAGCTGCACGTGGACGACCACGGCCGCGTGAAGGTGCACTTTCACTGGGACCGCTACGACGAGAGCAACGAGAAGTCGACCTGCTGGGTGCGCGTGTCGCAGCCCTGGGGCGGCAAGGGCTGGGGCGGCTACTTCATTCCGCGCATCGGGCAGGAGGTGATCGTCGACTTTCTCAACGGCGACCCCGACCGGCCGATCATCGTCGGGCGCGTCTACAACGACGAGCAGCCCATTCCGTACAAGTCGCCCACGCAGAGCGGCTTCAAGACCCGCTCCACGCCCGGCGGCGGTCCTGCGAACTACAACGAGATCATGTTCGAGGACAAGAAGGGCGAGGAGAACATCAACATCCACGCCGAGCTCGACATGAGCCGCAGCGTGGAGCGCGACGACTCGACCACCATCGACCGCGACCAGACCGTCACCGTCAAGCGCGACCAGACCAGCCTGGTAGACCGCGACCGCAAGAGCACCGTCACGCGCAACGACACCAACATGGTGGTGGTCGACCAGAAGAACACGGTCAAGGGAAAGCAGAACAACCAGGTGGTTGGCACTCGCACCACCTTCATCGACAGCGACGACAAGACCATGGTCACGGGCACCAGCCTGAGCGACGTGACCGGCGCGCGCACCGACACCTCGCGCGCCGGCGAAACCCGCAACGTCACCGGCAACCAGACCATCACCGTCAGCGGCAACGTCACCTACAAGGCTGCGAAGATGAGCTTCGAGGCCGCCCACATCGACTGGCTGGTGACGGGCTCCAACTCCAAGTACATCACCGTGCCCAGCGGCCCGCTGGGGCTGATGGCGGACAAGATCAAGCTGATAAGCAACACCAAGATCGAGATGATGGCGGTGGGCGACATCAACGCCACCTCCATCGGCTCGAACACCACGGTACTGGGCTCCAATTCGAGCGGCTACATCGGCACCAACAGCGAAGCCAACATGGGCGTGACCCGCTCGACCTTCATCGGCATGAGCATCGAGAACGCGCTGGCGCTGGCCATGGCCAACGTGCTTGGCGTGAACATCGAGAATACGGCGGGCGTGAAGCTGACCAACTGCGCGGCGCCCGACATCGCGGCGGTGGCGATGGATGTCAAGCAATCGGCGCTGCACACCTTCACGCCGGGCGCTGGTGGCGCGGGCGCCGGGGCAGCCGCGGTGGCCGGCGGCCTGGCCGCCGTGGCGGGTGCCGCCTCGGCCTATGTCGACATCGGCGCCACGCTCAAGCAGTACGCCGATGCGGCAACGGCACTGGGCAAGGCCGCCGACGACGCGCATGCAGAAGGCCTGCACAGCCTGGAAGACCGGCTGCGGTCGCTGGCGGGCAAGGCCAGCAACCGGCGTTTCGACGCCATCCTCGGGCTGGTGCCGATCATGGGGCTGGGGCTGCCGATCGCGGAGGTCTTTACCAGCGACCCCAGCGGCACCGCCGATCTCGGCAAGGTCAACAACGCCGTCGAGCCCGACGGCTCGGCCCGGCCGCCCGCAGAGCGCGAGCCCGAAGACGACTAGCCGGGGCGCCGAATGCAAGTCCTCAAGCCCCAGGCGCTCGGCCTCTCGACGCGGCCCATCGAGTTCCGCAAGCGGTTCGGACTCAGCGTCAGCGCGTACCTGCACCTGCCGTTCGCGCAGGGCGAGCGCGGCACGCTGTGGGCCGAGCAGTCGATGTGGTCCTTTCTTGCGAAGGAAATGGCTCAGCCGCTGATCGACGAAGGCGTTGCCAAGCTCACGCCCGAGTTCCTGGTGCACGGCAAGGCCTTCGCGCCGGCCGACCGACCCGATGCCTGCGCGGTGCGCGCGCGCTTCGGCGCGTGCGAGAAGACGTTGCTCGTCTTCGGCGAGCGGCACTGGGAGGGCACGCGCGCCACCGCGCCGCAGTCCTTCGAGTCGTTGCCGCTCGACTGGGCTGCCGCATACGGCGGCGCCGATTTCGCGCAGAACCCGCAAGGCCGGGGCCGGCAGGCGCGTGACGGCGTCCTGTGGCTGCCGAACACCGAGTTGCCGCAAGACCGCCTGCTGCGGCCCGACCAGGCCATTGCGCCGGCCGGCTTCGGCGCGCTCGACCTGATGCATCCGCAGCGCGCGCAGTACCGCGGCACCTACGACGCCGACTACCTGAAGCTGCATGCGCCAGGCTTTGCGCCCGACACCGACTGGCGCTACTTCAACCTCGCGCCTCCCGACCAGTGGATGGCCGTGCCGCTCGCCGGCGACGAGCCCTTCGCCTTCGACAACATGCACCCGCAAAAGCCGCGCATCGAAGGCCGCCTGCCGGGCCTGCGCGCGCGCGTGTTCGTCGGCTACAGGATTGCCGGCAGCAGCGAGCCCAAGGTGCGTGAGGTGCCGCTGCGGCTGACCACCGTGTGGTTCTTCCCGCACGCTGAGCGCTGCATCGCGATCTTCCAGGGGCTGGCCGAGGTCGGCACCGACGACGGCTCCGACGTGGCCAGCCTGATGGGTGCGGTAGAGCGCACCGGCGAGCCGCGCAGCGACGCGCATTACCTTGAGGCCGCCGCGAAGCGCGCAGACCCGAAGATGGGCCCCGTCTACGCCATCATCGACAGCGACCTGCTGCCCGAAGGCATCAGCACGCTCGATCCCGACGTCGAAGCCGCCAAGGCACCGTTCGGCATGGACGGCCTGCAGGGCGAGGCGCAGTACCGCCGGGCCGAGATGGACGTCGAGTTCGCGCGCGACAAGGCCGTGGAAATGGGCAAGGACCCCGACGCGCTCGGCATCAAGATGCCGCCGCGCGAGAAGGTGCCGGTGGGCGATGAGCTGCCACCGTACCTCGAGAAGAAGATGAAGGAGGCCAACGCGCAGGGCTGGGCTGCCGTCGAAGACGCCGTGACCGTGCTCGAGAAGGCACTGGAAGCGGCGGAGCAGCACCGCATCGACCTCGCCAAGGTGCAGCACCGCGGGCCGCCGCTCTACCACGCCGAGAAGCATCTGGCCGAGATGCAGGCGCAGGCGGCAGGCAGCACCCGCAAGGTCGACCTGACGCCGATGTTCCCCAAGCTCTGCGAACTCGAGGAAGTGCAGCGCAAGGGCTACCTGCAGTCCGCCCATGTGCAGCCGCCGGCCTTTGCGATGCCGGCCGAAGCGGCAGCAGCATTGCGTGCGGAAATGACGCGTGCCATCGCGGCCGGCATCAAGCTGTTTTCGCGCGCCGACTTCACGGGCGCCGACTTCTCGGGCCTCGACCTGCGTGAGGTGAACTTCGAAGGCGCATGGCTGGAGAGCGTCAACTTCAGCAATGCCAACCTCTCGGGCGCCACTTTCGCGGGGGCCGTGCTCGCGCATGCGAACCTCGAGGGCGCGATTGCCATCGGCGCCAGCTTTCGCGAGGCCAACCTCGGCAAAGCGCGGCTCGCGCGCGCCGTGTTCGACGGCTGTGATTTCTCGCAGGCCATGCTCATGCACTGCGCCTTCGGCGGCACGCAGATGCGGCGCGCCAACTTCACGAAAGCCCAGCTGCTCGACACCACCTGGGGCGAGGCGGACTGGACCGGTGCACTGCTCGCGGGCCAGGTTTTCCACAAGCTCGACCTCAAGGGCATGCGCTGGCCCGAGGCCGACCTGTCGGCCTGCAACTTCATCGAATGCGACCTCACGGGCGTGGACATGCACGACGCCACACTCGCAGCCGCCACCTTCGTCACCTGCAAGCTCGACGCCGCCCGGCTCATGGGCGCGAAGTGCGCCGGCGCCGTGGCCGTGAAGGGCACCAGCCTCGCCGATGCCGAGATGGGCCTGGCCGACCTGCGCAACTTCAACTTCGGCGCTTCGGACCTGCGCGGTGCGAAGCTGGTGCGTTCCGTGCTCGACGGCGCCAACCTCTGCGATGCGCGGCTCGACGGGGCCGACCTGCGGCTGGCCAGCGCCAAGGGCGTGCTGATGCGCAAAGCCGTGTGCACTGGCGCGCTGCTGTCGGGCGTGAACTTCAGCGACGCGGTGTTCCAGTCGGCCGACCTGCGCGGCGCCGACCTGCGGCGCAGCAACCTCTTCGGTGCCGACCTGAGCCGCGTGCGGCTCGACGGCTCGACCAGCTTCGACGGCGCGTTGCTCCAGCGTGCGCGCACGTGGCCCCGGCTCACCCCTGAACAGCAGGCTGCAGCATGACACCCCAATTGCTCGCCATTGCAGTGGGCGTCGGAGAGACGCTGGAAGGACTCGACCTGCGCAAGGGCCAGTTCGCGAAACTGCTGCTGGGCGGCGGCGTGTTCTCCAAGGTCAACTTCGCCGAAGCAGACCTGCGCGCAGCAGACCTGCGCGAGACCGTGTTCGACCAGTGCGACCTGCGCGGCGCGCTCGTCTCGGGTGCGAACCTGCGCAAGGCCGTGTTCAATCGCTGCCTGCTCGACCACGTCGACCTGCGCGAGGCCAACCTGCACGGCGCGGTGTTCACCGAATGCGACCTGACGCACGCGCAGCTGGCCGGCACCGTGCTCACCATGGCCACCGTCGCGAAGTGCCGGCTCGACCACGCGGTGCTGCGCGGCGCGCAGCTCGACTCGGCGGTGTTCAGCCAGTCGGTGCTGCTGGACGTGTGCGCCGACGACACCAGCTGGCACTACACCACGGTGAACGAGTGCGACCTGTCGCACCTCACGTGGACCGGCGCGCGCATGCTGCGCAACGTGTTCTTCAAGACTTCGCTGAAGGGCATGTCGTTCGCGGGGCTGGAGCTGGAGGGCTGCCAGTTCTCGTTTACCGACCTGGGCGGCGCGGACTTCAGCGGCATCGTGCTGCGGCAGTGCAACTTCCAGGGTGCACGGCTCGACGGCGCGAAGTTCACCAAGGCGGTGGCGCCCTCGTCGATCTTCTGCGAGGCGAGCGGCACGGGGTGCGACTTCTCGGGCGCGAAGCTGAGGCAGGCGCTGTTCACCGGAGCCACGCTGCCGCAGGCCAACTTCTCGGGCTGCGACCTGTACCAGACGCACTTCGCGGGCGCGAAGCTGCGCGGCGCCAACTTCACGGGCGCCGAACTCACCTATGCCGATTTCCGCCATGCCGACCTGGGCACCGCCGACCTGCGCCACGCCACGCTGATGCGCACCGTGCTGCATGGCGCCAATACGGAAGACGCGCAGATGACCGACCGCGCACGCGCCATCGAGAGCGACCCGGAGCTGGAGAAATCCGAGCGCTGGCAGCCGTTGGTCGCATGACGCCACATCGCAGCCACACCACATCGAAGCACGTAACGGAGGAACACACCATGAAGACAAGCAGCCTGAAACCAGCGCCCGCTCAGGCCATCACCGGCCAGTGGTGCGTCGGCGTGCTCGGCCTCGACGAGGTCGGGGCGCTCGTCGTCGACAGCGGCGGCCTGCGGCTTCGCACGCGGCGAGCGGCGAGCTGCCTGCTCGAACCCGCCGCCGGCGACAGCGTTGCCTGCCTGCGCATCGCGCCCGACGAGGTCTGGGTCATGGCCGTGCTGCAGCGCGAGGAAGGCACCGCCAACGTCGTCAGCTGCGAAGGCAACAACATGCGCATCGCCGTGGAAGGCGGCCGGCTCGAACTCGCGGCCGAAGAGCTCGACGTGGCCACCCAGCGCACCCGCCTCGCCACCGACACCGCCGACGTCATCGGCCGCCAGCTCACCGTGGTGGGCACCGGCATCAAGCTGGTCGGCTCGGTGCTGTCTTCGGTAATGGACCGCGTGCAGCATTTCAGCAAGCACTACCTGCGCACCACCGACGGCATCGACCGCGTGGCGGCCACGCACCTGGAGTGCGAGGCGAAGCAGCTGTTGCGGCTCGAAGGCGAGCACACGTTGGTCAACGGCCGCGAGCTCATCAAGGCGCGCGGCGCGCAGATCCACTTCGGCTGAAGCGAAAAGGGAGAACAGGAAATGTTCGCCAACTGCCAGCTGATGGGCACCGACATGGGCTTTCCCGATGTCTGCATCACGCCCGCCGCGCCGTCGCCCATTCCGGTGCCGTATCCGAACATCGCGATGGGGCCGATGGCGATTCCGAACTGCCCCACGATCCTCATCATGGGCGGGCCGGCGCACAACCTCGGCACCACCATTCCCATGACCAACGGCGACAACCCGGGCGTGATGCTGGGCGTGGCCTCGGGCACGGTGATGGGGCCGAGTCGCCATCTCACCGGCGCCTTCACGGTGCTGTGGATGGGCATGCCCGCGTCGCGGCTCACCAGCACGTCGCTGCAGAACAGCACGAATTGCCCCGGTGTGCGCACGGTGCCGAGCCAGCCGCTGGTGCTGTTGCTGGCGCCCTAGGCGGGGTGGCCGCGCGGGCCGCACGACGGTGCGGTTCGCCAGGGAGAGGGAACGCAAAAAAGGGACGGAAAACATGGCCGATCACAAGTTCAGCATCCAGGGCGATTCGCCCGTAGTCGACAAGCTCATGTTCTGGCGCATCGTGGGCCACGAGGTGCTTGCGCGCCCGTCGGCCTACGAACTCACCGTGCTGACCGACAACGAAAGCATCGATGCAGCGGACGTGCTGGGCCGCTCCTTCGACGTGGTGATCGAGTTCGCCGATGCCGACGGCGACATCCACAAGCGGCACTGCCAGGGGCATGCCGTGCGCTTCACGCGCGTGGCGCAGAGTGGGCGCTTCCTCGAATACCGCATCAGCCTGCGCTCGTGGTTCTGGCTGCTGAGCAAGCGCGTCAACGCGCGCATCCTGCAGAACAAGCCGGTGCTGGGCGTGATCGATGCCGTGCTCGACGACAGCCCCATCGGCAGCCTCAAGAAGCTCAAGGCGGGCGGCGTGGTCGGCCCCCATGAACCCCACGTGTACTGCGTGCAATACCGGGAGAGCGACTACCAGTTTCTCTCGCGCCTTCTGGAAGAAGAGGGCATCTACTACTGGTTCGACGCGCACGACGCGCCCGGTACCCTGTACCTGTCGGACAGCAGCACGCTGGCGCACGAGAAACTGCCCGTTGCCGACACGCTGAACCATGCAGAGCGCGGTGCGTCGGAAGGGCGCTTCAACGAGATCACGCGCTGGATCAGCTCGCGCCAGTTCGAATCGGGCAAGTTCGCGTCGCGCGACCGCGACTTCAAGGTCATCAGCAAGCAGCTGCGCGCCGACAAGGGCGATCCCGACACGCACGAGCTGTCGGACCTCGAAGTGTTCGAGTTCCCGGGCGGCTATCAGTCGGGCGACGACACCGACAACCTTGCGCAACTGCGGCTCGACGAACTCATCGGCCGGCGGCAGCGCCATTGGGCATTGACCAGCTGGCCCGACGTGACGGCCGGGCGCAGCTTCGCGTTCAAGGGCGACCCCGACGGCAAGCGCGACGGCGACTATCTGATCGCGGCCTGCACCTTCGTCGCGAGCCACCCCGGCTACGAGGGCGCGAACTTTCCCGAGAGCCAGCGTTCGATCGACGTCGTGCTGCACGACGCGCTGGCCGACGACCCCGTCAACACCGGGCTGGGCGAACTGGTGGGCGACCTGATCGCAGAGACGCCGGCGCTGAGCACCGGCCAGCGCGCGAGCAGCAGCTTTCTGCTCACGGTAATTCCGCTGAACACGCCCTGGCGCCCGCCACGCCTGACGCCGCGCGTCACCATGCCCGGCCCGCAGAGCGCCATCGTCACCGGCCGCAGCGGCGAGCAGATCTGGACCGAGGAGCACGGCCGCGTGAAAGTGCAGTTTCACTGGGACCGCTACGGCAAGAACGACGAGAACAGTTCGTGCTGGGTGCGCGTGTCGCACCCCTGGGCCGGCAAGAGCTGGGGCGCGATCAGCATTCCGCGCATCGGCCAGGAAGTGATCGTCGATTTTCTGGACGGCGACCCCGACCAGCCCATCATCGTCGGCCGCTTCTACAACGGCGAATCGATGGCGCCCTTCGGCCTGCCGGCCGGTGCCGTGGTGAGCGGCATCAAGTCGAACACGCACAAGGGCAAGGGCTACAACGAGCTGTCGATGGACGACACCGCCGGCAAGGAGAAGGTGACCATCCACGGCCAGTACGACATGAACACCACGGTCGAGAACAACCAGACGACCACAGTGCACAACAGCCGCACCGACACCATCGACGTGGACGACTCGGAGAGCGTGGGCAACAACCAGAAGCAGCACGTGGGCGTCGACCAGACCGTGTCGATAGGCTCCAACCGAAGCGAGACTGTGGGCGGCACCGAGACCATCGTCATCACCGGCCACCGCACCGAGACCGTGAACGGCGGCGAGACCGTGACCGTGAACGGCGGGCGCAGTCACACCGTCAATGGCATGCAGACCACCACCATCTCGGTGGCCGAGGCGCACACCGTGGGCGCGGGCCGCATGCACAGCGTGGGCGCGGGGGAGGCCATCAATGTCGGCGGCGTGCAGACCGTGAGCGTCGGCGGCGCGCAGATGGTCAGTGTGGGCGGCGTGCAGAAGGTGAGCGTGGGCGCGCTGCAGTCGATCTCGGTGGGTGGTCCGCACAAGCTCTCGGCCGCGGTGATCTCCGAGACATCGAAGGGGCCGATCAAGATCAAGGCGGGCGCGATCTGCATGGTCGAGGCGCCCACCATCATGCTCAAGGCGGGCGGCAGCAAGATCGTCATGAACGCCAGCGGTATCACCATCAAGGGCGCCAAGATCACCATCAAGGCTGACGGCAGCGCATCGTTCAAGGCCGGTGGCTCGATCAAGATCAAGGGCTCCAACCTGGGGGAGGACTGACGCCGTGGAAGACCAAACCGATCTCCAGAGCGCGCGCAGCGTGCTGCACAGCGTGGCGGCCTGGTCGAAGCTGTCGGGCCAGGGCGTGGCGGTGGCCGCCTTTGCCGGCTTCGATGCCGAGGGGCGCTTCCTGGTCACGCTGGGCGAAGGCATGGCGCCGGTGCAGGCGCTCTCGACAGTAGGCCTGGCACCTGGCGATGCAGGCACGGCGATCGTCGTGGCCTTCGAGCAGGGCGAGGTGCGGCACCCAGTCATCGTCGGACGCGTGCAGCCGCTGCGCACCGAGGCACCACCGGCACTCGATGCGCGCGTGGATGGCGAGCGCGTCGTGCTGCAGGGGCGCGAGCGCATCGAGCTGCGCTGCGGCGAGGCCAGCATCGTGCTCACGCGTGCGGGCAAGGTGTTGATCAACGGCAACTACGTGCTGTCTCGCTCGCGCGGCGCCAATCGCGTCAAGGGTGCCTACGTGGGCATCAACTGACGAACGAGGCACACGCCATGTGGCAGCTCGACAACCGTACGCCTTATGCCGCCGAACGCACCTGGGTGCGCGACCGCGATGGTGCGGAGATCTGGCTCGTGGCGGTGAAGTGCAGCTTCGACATTTCGCCCGATGGCGAGACGAGCGTTGCCCCCGAACAACCACCCGTCGCGCAGGCGCCCGTCTTCGTCGACGAGGCCGCGCCGCAGCCCAGCCTGCTCTACGAGATGGACCTGGTGCGCACCAAGCTGACGACCGACGTGCTGTTGATCGGCAATGCGCATGCGCCCGGTGGAGTGCCCGTGACGCAGCTCGACGTGGGCCTGCGCGTCGGCCCGATTGCCAAGCGGCTGCGCGTGACAGGCGACCGCGTGTGGCTCGGCGGCACGCCATCGGAGCCCGAGCCTTTCAGCACCATGCCGCTGGTGTGGGAGCGCGCATACGGCGGTGTCGATCCGTGGATGCGCGATGCGCCGTTGCCGCAGTTCGATGTGCGCAATCCGGTGGGTACGGGCTTTGTGATGGAGGCTGCGCATGCGGAAGGTGTGCGACTGCCGAATATCGAATATCCGGATCAATGCGTGCGGGCGTGGAGCGACAGGCCGGAGCCGGCGGGCTTCGGGCCGCTGTGCAATCACTGGCAGCCACGCGCGGGGTTTGCGGGGACGTATGACGAGGCGTGGCAGCGAGATCGGTTGCCGCTGCTGCCGGTGGATTTCGATGATCGGCACTATCAGTGTGCGCCTGTGGATCAGCAGGCGCCGCAGTTGCTGGTGGGCGACGAGCCGGTGTTGATGGTGCATCTGGCGCAGCAGTCCGAGATACGCTTCACGCTGCCGCGCGTGCTGCTGGGTCTCGAAACCTTCTTCTCCGACGACACGAAGGTGCTGCATGAGCGACCGCAGTTGCACACGGTGATCCTCGAGCCGGCGGTGATGCGCGTTTCGTTGGTCTGGCACAGCGCGCTGCCTTGCCATCCCAAGGTTCATAAGCTGCTGAAGACGCGCATCGTCGAGAAACGGCTACTGCGCCTGGGCGAGACTGTGCCCGAGCAGGCGGTGGAGGCCTGAGCATGGCCGGCAACGCATTGCAGATCCTCGGGCTCGGCGCCAGCACGCCGATAGGACGCAATGTGTGGGCCAGTGCCGCGGCGGCGCGCGCTGGCGTGTGTGGATTTTCCGAGCACCCGTACATGGTCGACACGGCCGGCGAGGCGATGCGTATCGCGCGAGCGCCCTGGCTCGACGTTGGCCTCGACGGCGCCGCGCGCCTGGGCGCGCTGCTGCTGCCGGCCATCGAGGAGGCGTTGGCACCGTTGACGGAGCCTGGCGGAAACGTGTCGCCGCGCATCGGCCTTGCACTGGCGCTGCCGCCGCCGCGCCCCGGGCAGCCTGATGGCTTGGCCGATGACGTGTTGGAGGCCATACGGGAACGCATGGGGGATCGATTCGCCCGCATCGCGCGCTTCGAAGTCGGCCACGCAGCGGGCCACATGGCCATAGCTGCGGCCGAGGCAGGTTGCGCGCGTGATGCTTTCGATGCTTGTGTGGTGGCGGGCACCGACTCGTACCTCACGCCCGAGACGCTCGAATGGGTCGAAGCCTGCGATCAACTCCACGGCGGCGGCCCGCTCAACAATGCCTGGGGCTTCATCCCCGGCGAGGCCGCTGGTGCGGTGCTGCTTGGCACGCCCCGTTTGGCTCAGCTGTGCGGCATCGTGCCCCTGGGGGAACTGGTGTCGGTTGGCATTGGCATGGAGTCCAAGGTCATCAAGACGGATGCGGTGTGCATCGGCGAGGGCTTGACCCAGGCCTTCCGCGCCGCGCTGCGGGCCCTCGCGCCTGGCGAGCAAGTGCACAACGTGTTCTGCGATCTCAACGGAGAGCCCTACCGGGCCGACGAGTTCGGCTTTGCCACGCTGCGCAACGGAGAACACTTTCGCGCAGCATCGGATTTCATCGCGCCAGCCGACTGCTGGGGTGACGTGGGTGCGGCGGGTTCGCCGCTGCACATGGCGCTGGCTGTCATCGCCAATCGCAAGCGCTACGCCAAGGGGCCGCTGTCGATGATATGGGGCAGTTCCGAGTCGGGCGAACGCGGGGCGGTGCTGGTGCGCTGCGCTGAACCGATGGGAGGCTGAGTCATGCCGCTCACCATCAGGGTCAATGGCACCAGTCTCACGCTGGTCCACAAGTTCAGCATCGGCATCAGCACCGCGACCATCCCCGACGTGTGCAAGACGCCGAGCCCCGGTGGTCCCGTGCCGGTTCCCTATCCGAACATCGCCAACTCGATCACGCTGTCGAGCGGCACCAGCACCGTCAAAGGCGACAAGGCGATGGCCGCGAACAAGGGCTCGAAGTTCGCGCTGTCCAACGGTGACAACGCAGGTGTGGCGGGGGGCGTGAAGTCCAGCACCTTCATGAAGGAGGCAACCTGGATCCTCTACTCCTTCGACGTGAAGATGGACGGCAAGAACACGGCCCGGCTCACGGACAAGATGTTCCATAACTCGGAGAACGCGGCGAATCTGGGTGGGGTGGCGCAGCAGCCGCTGATCGATGCGCTGGACGGGGACCAGGCCCTGGCGCAGAAGCTCTGCGAAGCCGCCTGCAAGGCGATGGAAAAGAAGAAGAAGGGCGACAACAAGGCCAAGAAGAAGGCCAAGCAGAACAAGAAGAAGCAGAAGCCCTCGACCAGCAAGTTCCAGAACGAGATGCGCAACCTGCTGGACCCGCGCAAGCGCGGGACCAAGAACCCGGGGCTGATCACGGAGGTGGGACAGGCGGGCAAGGACCTCATCGGCAAATGGGGTTCCAAGGTCGCCAATGGCCGTGCCTTCGTCAAGTGGGACATCGTCATTACCGCGGCCGGAGTCACCCCCGGAGTGAAGTCGCTGGGGGTCAAGGACATCAAGCATTTCGTCGAGGTCAAGTTTCCGAATGACACGCTCACCAAGAATCAGCAGTCCCTGATGGACTCGATGCCGAAATCGCAGAAGGACAAAGTAACTACCATGACCGTCGGCACCGACCCCAATGCCAAACCCCCTCCCGACTGCCTGTGCACCTGAAAGGACTCCAGATGGATGCCGAGAAACTCACCCTGAAGTTCGACGAGCGCGTGGCGGCGGTGCCTTGTCTCGAGCTCGTCGCCTTTTCGTTCGGAGTTCCCGCCGACGGCGCCGGGTTCGCGAGATTCCTGCGCGTGTTCTGCGAGGCATTCGGTGATCGCCTCTCGGTCTATCGCACCGGCGACATGAAGCGCTTCCGTCCCTTCGATCCCAAGGCACTCGAGGGACCGCGCCACTGGTTCTCCGACCCCGCGTTGTTGGCGACCAAGGTGCTGGGATTCGAGGCGCATGCGGGCGCCACTGCGCGCGACATCGCCGCGCCGGCGCTCGACATATCGTTGATGGGCAACTTCGAACCCCAGCGCTATGTGTTTCGAATGGTCCTGCCCGTCGAGTCGGGCGACAGCCCGGACCAGGTGGTGCGGCTGGCCCAGGATGCGCTCGCCGAGTTTCCGTTGGCGAGCGGCTATTGCGGCTACTCGCTGCTGTGGGACCGCGACCCTTCGGTGGACCAGGCGATCTGCGAGTGGGCCGCCCCTTTGTTGCGACGCCATCCGGGCCTCGGCTATGGCAAGCCGCTGTCTGTCGCGAATGCCTCCGAGGCGGGCCTGGCCGTGGTGAGCTGGTTGACCCTGCTCGGCCCCGGATTGACGGCCGCGCTGGGGGGAGGCAAGGCGTTGGCACAGAACGCACCCACGGAAGTGAGCGTGCTGCCACTGAGTCCGGGCGGGGCGATCTTGCGCGCCGGAGAGGCGCCGGCGCTGGGGGATGTGAATCGGCGGGACCCTCTGCCCGTCTACCACGCAGTCGGCCGCATGGTGGCGCCCGTCGTGGCGCCCGACGAGGCACTCGACGAGGTCGCGGTCGATGGCATGCAGGGAGACGACGCCTATGAGTGGTTTCGACGTTTCTTCGTCTGAGCGCTACGGCGGTCTGCTCCTGCTGGAGGTGACACCGGCGCAGGGTCCCGCAGACGCGATCGAGGTGGTGGAGCGGCAGCTTCGCAGCTTCATCGATGCGATCGGCGCTGGCTTCTTCTTCCCCGCAAGGCTGTGTCCTTCGGCGCCGCTGGAACTTTACGTCGCAGGTGCGTCAGTGCACGGCCGGGTGGACGTCGACGATCTGCCCGTGGCGGCCCTGGCCGTGCTGGCCGGCATGCTGGCGGACGGGCGCCACCGCGACGCCTTCATCCAGTCCGCGCGTGCCGTTCTGGGGCAGCGCGAGTTCGACCTGCAGATCGACAGTGGGGTGCGTCCGGCGGCGTCGGAATTCCCGCCCTTCGAGGTCGAGTTCCCGGAGGACATGGGCGGCAACTACGCCCTGCTGGTGGAGATCGAATTCGCGCATCCGGTGCCCCCGGATGTGGGCCAGAAGCTGCTCTCCACCCTGGCGTTGTGGGATGCCCTCACGCTGGCCTACCCTCTGGATCCTGACCTTCCCGTGGAAGCCGGCGGCGCGCAGGCCATGTTCAACGATCCGCGCACGATCCACTATCACGAATGGGTCTGGGACAACGCCGACGCCGAGGCGTGGGATCTCATCATCAATCTCTGCTGCGCCTGGCACGAGACGCTGCCCATCGTGCGGCTGCACTTCGAATAGGAGTTTGCCCATGGACTCCGACACGCTGTCTTCCGTTGTCGCAGAGCACGCCGACGAAGCCTCCTTCCTCTGGCTCCAACGCGCCAGCGCAGTCCACGCCCCCAACTACTCGCCCCAGCAATTCGCCGACCTCGACGAACGCCTCGCCGCCCACATCGACGGCCTGCGCGTTGCCGGTGACGAAGGCTGGCAGCAAGCACTGGCGCTTACCGACAACGAAGGCCCCGAAGACTTCTTCGTCGCCGCCGTGCTCGCCATCGAAGCGGTCGATGGTCGCTTCGACGATCTGGTCGAGCGCGCGAAGGACCTGCCCGAAGTCGTGCCCGGCCTGATCTCTGCGCTGGGCTGGGTCGAGCCGAAGTATCTCGGCGGCCGCGTCAGGGCTTTGCTCGAAGACACCTCTCCGCTGCGGCAGAAGCTCGGCGTGGCAGCCTGCGCGCTGCATCGGCGCGACGCAGGTTCGCTGCTCGGGCAACTGCTCGCGAGTGCGCCAGACAGCGTGCGCATCCGCGCGCTGCGCGCGGCCGGCGAGTTGGGCCGTGCCGACCTGTTGCCGCAGGCCCAATCGCTGCTCGGCGAGGCCAAGCCCGAGCTGCGCTTCTGGGCCGCGTGGGCGGCGGTGCTGCTCGGCGACCGGGCGCAGGCACTCGATGCGCTCTCAACCTTTGCGCTGAAGAGCGGGCCGCGCCAGCCGCGCGCGTTCCAGCTCGCGCTGCAGGTGATGGAGCTCGCACCTGGCCACGCGCTGCTGCTCGACAGTGCCGCGCTGCCCGAGGCGCAGCGTCTGCGCGTCATCGGCTCCGGTTTCATCGGCGATGCGCGTTATGTGCCCTGGCTCATCGAGCAGATGGCGCAGCCGGCCACGGCACGCATTGCGGCCGAGGCCTTCGTGACCATTACCGGCGTGGACTTCAATCTCGCGCAGATGGAGGTTCCGCCGCCCGATGGCTTCGAGGATGGGCCGACCGACGACCCCGACGACGACAACGTGGAGCTGCCCGAGGACATAGCCTTGCCTTGGCCCGATGTCGACAAGATCCGCGCGTGGTGGCAGCAGAACGGCGCGCGCTTTGCCCCTGGTGTGCGGCTCTTCATGGGGCAGCCGGTCTCGCCCGACAGCTGCACGGGTGTGCTGCGCCAGGGTTTCCAGCGCCAGCGCGTGGCAGCGGCGCTGCACCTTGCGCTGCTCGATGCGCGCGCGCCGCTGTTCGCAACCAGCGCGCCGGCGTGGCGGCAGCAGCGCTGGCTTGGCGACGGCATACCTCTTTAGGCGAGATTGCCAACATGCCCCACGGAATGAATACTCCTTGCGAGTTTGTTCGGGCGCATTCAGGCACAGAGCCTTCGGGGGCCGATTCATGATCCATATCGCTGTCATCACCCGGCAAGGCGCTCCGGCGGGGCAGGCCATTGCCGCGGACTTCGGACCCAATGGCGGAACCATCGGCCGGGCCGACACCAACACGCTGGTGCTGGACGATCCGGACCGCACCGTCTCGCGCGTGCATGCGCAGGTGCTGTGCCGCGACGGGCAGTACTTCGTCATCGACCGGGGCAGCAACCCGATGCAGTGCAACGGCGTGTCGTTGGGCTCGGGTAAAGAGGCCGCGCTGACCGATGGCGCGCGGCTGGTGGTAGGCAGCTTCGAGCTCACGGTGCGCGTGACTGCCGCCGTCGCGCCGCCGTCGTTGGCCATCCCGAGCACGGTGCTTGGAGGGGCTGCCATGGCCGCGCCAGCCGCACCTTCGAGCGACGACCCCTTCGCCGACCTGCTGGCCGGCCTCGCGCCGCCGGCCGCACCAGCCGCGGCGCCTGCCCCGACCCCTGCCGCGGCACTGCCCGATTCGTTGCTGTTCCCCGACCCGATGGAAAGCGGCTCGCGCAACGTGCAGGCCGCGCAGATCGATCCTTTCGCGAACCTGCTCGGACCCACGCCGTCGTCGACGCCAGCGGCCGGCCTTGGTGCGCTCGACGATTTCTCCGACCTCGGCGCGCCGCCCGCGCATGGCAAGGCCGCGGGCATCGACGAGCTGTTCGGTGGCATGGGTGGTGGCGGCGGCATCGGAGGCGATCCGCTCGCGCTGTCGCCGCTGGCCGATCCGCTGCTGCAGCCCAACACCGCTTCCGAAGCCGATCCACTGGCCGCGCTGCAGCACGCGGCGCCGCGTACGCCCACGCCGCGCTCCGACCATCTGCCGATCGACCAGTTCGGCTTTACGCCGCCGAAGGCCATCGAGCCGCCACCACCACCGCCGCCGCCTGCACTGCCTCCGGTGGCTGCACCGGCGCCCGTGCAACCGCTGGCGCAGTTCGACGACATCACCGGCCAGCCGATACGCATCAGCGGACCCGAGAGTTCCGGCAGGCCCGTCGAGTCGCTGCCGCCGCCCATCGACATCGCGCCCGCGCCGCCAGCCAGGCGCGCAGCAACGCCGCCCGAGCGCATCGCCACCGACGACGAGCTGCTCGCCGCCTTCCTGCGCGGCCTGGCCAGCACGCACCAGCCGCCCGAGATGCTCACGCCGGGCCTGATGGAGCGCATTGGCTCGATGCTGCGCAGCGCCACCGAGGGCACGCTGCAGCTGCTGCTCACGCGCCAGGAGTTCAAGCGCGAGGTGCGCGCCGAGGTCACGATGATCGCGGCGCAGGCCAACAATCCGCTGAAGTTCTCGCCTACTGTCGAGGTGGCGCTGGCCCATCTGCTGGGGCCCGGCGTGCGCGGCTTCATGCCGCCAGAGGCCGCGATGCGCGACGCCTTCAACGACCTGCGCGCGCATCAATTCGGCGTGATGGTGGGCATGCGCGCGGCGCTGGCCCACGTCATCGGGCGCTTCGAGCCGGCGGAGCTTGAGAAGAAGATCAGTGCCAAGTCGGCGCTCGACGCGCTCTTCAGCGCCAACCGCAAGGCCAAGCTCTGGGACCAGTTCGTGTCGCTCTACGGCGGCATCGCGAGCGAGGCGGAGGACGACTTCCACAGCCTCTTCGGCAAGGCTTTCCTCGAGGCCTACGAAGAGCAGATGGCGCGCCTGAAGTCCGACGCCTGAAGAAAACCAGAACAACCCCAGCACCCGCGAGGCACCCCGCTTGGAAATCGAAATCGTCACGCTCTCCCGGCAGGGAGGCCGCACCTACAACGAGGACGTGCACGGCCATTGGCACGACGAGCGCTATGTCGCCTGCCTGGTGGCCGACGGCGCGGGCGGCCATGGCGGCGGCGACGTGGCGGCGGCCACCGCGCGCGGCAGCATGCTCGGCGGCTTCTCGGCTGCGCCGGGGCTGGACGAAGCCACGCTGCGCCGGCTGGTGGAGCAGGCCAACCTCGACGTGGTGGCGCGCCAGGCCGAGGGCGGCAAGCTCGCGGGCATGCGCTCGACCATCGTGTTCGCGGCCATCGACCTCGAAAGCCAGGCTCTGGCATGGGTGCACAGTGGCGACAGCCGGGCCTACCTGTTCCGTGGCGGCGCCATCGTGGCGCGCACCACCGACCACAGCCTGGTGCAGCAGATGGTGGCTGGCGGCATGCTCGACGAAGAGGGTGCGCGGCTGCATCCGCAGCGCAACATGCTGCTGTCGGCGCTGGGCTCGGTCGAGGAAGCGCCCGACATCGCCGTGTCGGACCGCATGCGCCTCTTGCCCGGCGACGTGCTCCTGCTGTGCAGCGACGGCGTGTGGGAGCCGCTGGGCGACGAATGCCTGATCGACACGCTGCACGCCTCGCGCACGCCCAGCCAGTGGACCGAGCTGCTCGACGCGCAGGTCAAGGCGAATGCGAAGCCGGGCTACGACAACTACACGGCGCTCACGCTGTGGGTGATCGAGGACGACGAAGACGACGCGACGCGGCTGATGCCCGAGAACGCCGCATCGACGGACACCTGAGCCCCTAAAGAAAAACGCCCGTCCATCGGACGGGCGCCAGGCTGGCGGTCGCTGGGGCCGCTCAGCTGTACTTCCTGGCCGTCTTCTTGACCTTCTTCAACGCGCTGCGCAGCAACAGGGGCATGTCGTCCCGGTTCGGCAGGTTCGTGTAGTTGTCGATGCCCTGCTCCTTGCAGCAGTTGGCACAGGCGTTGTTGAGCAGGTCGAGCGCATAGCGTGTCTTGCTGATCGTGCTGGACGCACCGGGCTCCCGGAACGGATCGAAGATGCCGTCCGGCAGAACCTTGTATCCGAGCGCTATCGCCTGCGTCTGGAAGTGCGTAATGTGCTTCTGCGTGATCTGCCCGTAGTAGCCGTCCACGACGATCACCTCTGTCTGGCCGGGAGGCGGCTCCAGATCGTGGTTGAAGCCGAGCAGTTCGTAGTAGAAGATCTTGAACAGCGCCTGCACGAGCATCACGTCTTCACGTGTGTTGGAGCCGATCCGACCGACCGACCAGTCGGTGTTGTAGGTCGTGAGCAGCGCGCCGCTGCTGCTGATGGTTGGGGTGCTGAATGCCATTGCATTGCTCCGGTGCGGTGAGGACGCATGGAAACCGCACCGGGCACTGGCGCGCCCGATGCCGTGCCCGGCGGTCCGTCGCCCGTCAGCGGGTTTCGGTGGTCGCCACGTTCCAGCCGAACTTGACTTCGCCGCCGCCGGCGCCCTTGTCGTCCTGGGCCTTGTAGGCGAACTCGATGTCCTTGAACGAGCACATCACTTGTTCGTACACGTCGCCGCCTTGCGCGCCGCCGGGGCCCACGCTGGAGATGAAGACTTCCTTCAGCGTGACCTTCAGGTACTCCTGCTGGCCTTCGCCCGACTTGCGGCAGGTCAGGACCATGTCCTTGAAGTGCTTGCCGCTCACGCAGTTCTTGGCCAGCACCGGGGAGGCCTTGTCGTAGGTGTGCGTGAAGTGGAATTCACCGGGCGTGGCCTTGCCCTTGCCCGAGCCGCCGCCAGAGCCCGCGCCCGACGCGTTGGCCACGCTCCAGGACCACGACGAAATCTCGATCTCGTCCTTGTGGTCCTTGTGGGAAGACTCGCCCTTGACGCCGTCGAGCTTGATGTGAAAGTCAGATGACATGTTCCTACTCCTTGGAACCCGATTGCGTTCGGGCGGTTGATGATCGAAACGAGAAAAATGGCTGCCGGCGGTGGGAGGTAAGTTCCGATGCCCGGCAGCTACTCATAGAACGAAACGGAACCGGGAATTCAAGAAGAATCCCCAGATTTTTTTCAGCCGGCGCCCTTGGCCGTCGGCAGCTTCGACACCAGGCGCAAAGAAACCGTGAGGCCTTCGAGCTGGTAGTGCGGGCGCAGGAAGAACTTGGACGTGTAGTAGCCCGGGTTGCCTTCCACTTCCTCGACGACCACTTCGGCGGCCGCCAGGGGCTTCTGCGACTTGGTGATTTCCGACGAGTTGGCCGGGTCGCCGTCCACGTAATTCATGATCCATTTGTTCAGCCAGCGCTGCATGTCCTCGCGCTCCTTGAAGCTGCCCACCTTGTCGCGCACGATGCACTTGAGGTAGTGCGCAAAGCGGTTGCAGGCAAAGAGGTAGGGCAGACGCGCCGCCAGGTTGGCGTTGGCCGTGGCGTCCGGGTCGTCGTACTCGGCCGGCTTGTTGAGCGACTGCGCGCCGATGAAGGCCGCGAAGTCGGAGTTCTTGCGGTGGATCATCGACAGCAGGCCGGCCTTCGACAGTTCGGCTTCGCGCCGGTCGCTGATGGCGATCTCGGTTGGGCACTTCTGGTCCACGCCGCCGTCGTCGCTCGGGAAGGTGTGCAGCGGCAGGTTTTCCACCGCGCCGCCCGACTCGATGCCGCGGATGCGCGAACCCCATCCGTAGAGCTTGTACGAACGGTTGATGTTGGTCGCCATCGCGTAGGCCGCATTGGCCCAGGCGTACTTGCTGTGGTCGGCGCCGGCGGTGTCTTCCTCGAAGTCGAACTCTTCCACCGGGTTGGTGTTGGCGCCGTAGGGCGTGCGCGCCAGGAAGCGCGGCATGCACATGCCGAGGTACTTGGAGTCGTCCGACTCGCGCAGGCTGCGCCAGCCGGCGTACTCGGGCGTGAGGAAGATCTTGGTCAGGTCGCGCGGGTTGGCGAGCTCCTGCCACGACTCCATCTGCATCAGGTTGGGGCTGGCGCCGGTGATGAACGGTGCATGCGCCGAAGCGGCGATCTTGGCCATCTCGCCGAGCAGTTCCACGTCGGGCGGGCTCTGGTCGAAGTGGTAGTCGCCCACCAGCGCGCCGAAGGGCTCGCCGCCGAACTGGCCGTACTCCTGCTCGTAGATCTTCTTGAACATCGGGCTCTGGTCCCAGGCCGCGCCCTTGAACTTCTTCAGGCTCTTGGCCAGATCCGTCTTGGAGATGTCCATCACGCGGATCTTCAGGTTCTCGTCGGTCTCGGTGTTGTTCACCATGTAGTGCAGGCCGCGCCACGCACTCTCGAGCTTCTGGTATTCGGGGTGGTGGATGATCTTGTTCACCTGGTCGGTGAGCTTGGCGTCGATCGCGGCGATCATGGCCTGGATCGACTTGGTCACGTCCTTGCCGATGACGGTGCTGTTGGCCAGCGCCTGCTGCGCCAGCGTGAGCACCGCGGCTTCGACGGCGCTCTTGGCTTCGTCGCTGCGCGGCTTGAATTCCTTTTGCAGCAGCGACGAAAAGTCGCTGCCCGCATACGCGACATCTTTCAGCGCGCTCTGTTCGAGTGCTTCGGTGGCCATGGTGGTTTACTCCTCGTGATCCTGTGTGGCGGTCGGATGGGTGTCGTCGTCAGGCGGCGGGTGTGCCGCCGGCGTCTTCGGGCTTCTTGCTCGCGGCCAGCGTCTGCAGCAGGGCAGGGTCTTCGAGCACCTTGGCCAGCAGGTCTTCGGCGCCGCCCTTGCCGTCCATGTAGGTGACGAGGTTCGACAGCTGCGTGCGCGCTTCGAGCAGCTTGTTCAGCGCGCCCACCTTGCGTGCCACGGCGGCGGGCGAAAAGTCTTCCATGTTCTCGAAGGTGAGCTCCACCTTCAGGTCGCCCTCGCCGGTGAGCGAGTTCTCTACCGCGAAGGCCGCGCGCGGCTTCATGGCCTTCATGCGCGAGTCGAAGTTGTCGACGTCGATCTCCAGGAACTTGCGATCGGCCACCGGCGCGAGCGGGTCGGCCGGCTTGCCCGAGAGGTCTGCCAGCACGCCCATCACGAAGGGCAGCTGCACCTTTTTCTCTGCCCCGTAGAGCTCCACGTCGTACTCGATCTGGACCCGGGGCGCCCGGTTGCGGGCGATGAATTTCTGACTGCTCTTGGCCATGGAGATGCTCCTTGCGGGTGTGAATGGGGGCGGGTGTGGGGTGGTGTTGGCTTACTCGGACGGGCGGCGGCCCGTGACCGTTTCGATGGTGTCCATCGCGTTCGGCGCGAGGTTGGCCATGATTTCGAGAAAGCTCACGCCGATGAGCTTCTTGGCGCGCTCGATCAAGAGCGGCGCGGGGTTGCCCGGCTCGGCCTGCTCGAGGTAGCGAATGACGCGGTCGAGCATCTGCACCGCGTCCTGCCGGTTCTGGATCTCGCCGCGTGCTGCGGCGGGGCGGGCGGCCGCGCTGCCGTTCGCCTGTGCATCGGCGGCCGTGTCGCCGGAGGCATCCGAAGCGGCGTCGGCCGGCGCGCCGCTGGCGGCGGCGCAGGCCTTCTGCAGCACGCGGGCGATGGTGCGCAGCGGCTCGAGGTCGACGGCATCGGCGCGGCCGGTGTGATCGGCGACGAGTTTCTTCAGCTGCTCCACCAGCGCGGGCACGCCGAGTGCGGCCTGGATCGCCTCGGGCCGCTCGGCCTGGATGGCTTCGAGCCCGCCATGCACCTGCGCTGCGGAGTAGGCGGCCTCGCCGCCGACGGCGGTGAGCGTGTTGTGGGCAATGGCAATGTCGCGCACACGGATCGGGCCCACGCCGCGCGCGATGCCGATCTGCGCCTCGTAGAGGTCGCGCAGGCCCATGCTCTCGTCGGTCAGCGGCGCGAGCGCGTTCAGGCGCATCGTCGGGTCGTTGTCGTCGTCGGCATCCAGCTTTGGATGTATGCCGTCCCAGAATGTGTCGAGCAATCCGTTGAGCAGGCGCAGCCCGGCGGCGAAGCCTTCCACGCCCTGCATGCGGGTGGATGCGCGCAGCAGCAGCACCGCGGCGCGCACGTCCTTGCTGCGGCGCAGGATGCCGTCGGCCCGTTCGCCCACTTCGCGCCACTCGGGTTCGACCGCGGGGATCACGGTGTCGCCGAACTGCTGCTCGGGCTTTCCCTGCGCGGCCGAGACCAGCGTCATGAAGTCCGCGTCGTACTCGAGATCGTCGCCGCACGGCGAGGCCTCGCCGATGGGCGCGAGCAGTGTGGCTGCGAGTTCGTTGGTCAGCATGTTGCCTGTTGGAGTTCGCTGGTGATAATCAAAGATGCGTCTTGACCGGTCAATGCAACGAAGGGAATAGCATGCGCACGCTGGGTACACACCATTCGTCCTATGAAGGCCTCCTTGGCGCGGCAACGCGGCGCCGCATCGCAGCTCTTGGCCTTGCTGCAGCGGGTCTTTTCATCGCGGGCTGCGCGAGCAAACCGGTGGTCACCACGGTGGCCGTGACCCTCACGGCCGGCGCCGACGCCAACCCCGATGCGCGCGGCCGGGCCTCGCCGCTCACCGTGCGCGTGTATGCATTGAAGTCGCCTGGCCCGTTCGAGGGCGCCGATTTCTTCTCGCTGTTCGAGAAAGACCAGGCCACGCTCGGCGCCGAACTCGTGCAGCGCGAAGAAGTGCTGCTGCGGCCCGGCGAGACGAAGAAGCTCGACTTCAACCTGCCGCCCGACGCGAAGTCCATCGGCGTGATGGCGGCGTTCCGCGATCTCGACCGTGCGCGCTGGCGCGAAGTGCGTCCGGTTACCACGGGCAAGGCGCAGGCGCTCGACGTGACTTTCGGCGCACGCGCAATGCGCATCGACGCGAAGTAGGCGCTGCGGTTTTCCTCGGGGGCGGGTCATGACGGCCGCCCTGGCCGCACCAGCGGTTGGTCGGCGGGCAGGAAGTGCTCGAACAGATCATTCACGAAGGCCCCGCGGGTTGAGTCCGATGCGGCTGCCGTGAGGTAGAGCCCGCGCCAGCGCGGCGTGCGCGAGGACTTGCCGTGGTTCTCGAACAGCACCTGCGCGAACTGGCGCAGGCCGGGCTGCAGCGCGCGCACGGCCTCCACGAATTCATGAATGGCGAGCCGTCCTGCGGCGCCGGGTTGCTCGCGCAGCAGCGCCATGCGCAGCGCGTGCAGGTGCTTCGCGATGGGGTCGAACACGGTATCCAGCCGCTCGCCGGCCGGTGTCTCGATGAAGGGCGAGGCGTCGGTCAGCCGGTGCCCCAGCACCTGCGCCAGCACCTCAGGCGGCAGCGCGCCGCGCAGGGCCGCATAGCCCGTGAGCTGTTCGAGCCCGGTCACGACGAGGTAGGTGGGCAGCTGCAGGCGCAGGGTGTCGCTGGTTTCGTCGAGCAGGCGGCGCGCTCGCGCGGCCAATGACTTCAGCTCCGTGGCATCGGCATGCAGCAGCTCGCCCGCCGCCACGCCCACCACCAGGCCGTTGAGCGGCAGCCGGTTGCGCCGCTCGGCCAGCGCGAGCAGCGACTGCAGCCACAAGCCGCGCAGCGGCGGCGTACCGGCCGTGTCGCCGAGCGCGCCCGGATGGATCTCTATGGACACCGTCGCGCCTGTCAGCCACCAGTGCCACCACGTCGCGCCGAAGGGTTCGCCGCTGCCACCTCCGCTCGCGGGGGCGGGCGGGGGCACGCGTTCGGCGTGCGCTGTAGCGAACAGGCCGGGCAGGTTGGCTGCCGCGTCGCCGAAGCACAGGAACCACGGCGCGGGCACCACGGCTTTCGGCCGTGGCGAGCGGCGCAGGGCTTGCTGCGCCTGCGCCATGCCGTCTCTCAGGGCGTCGATGGCAGCCTCGTCGGCGCCGGTGGATGGCGCGCCGAGCGCCGCGATGCGCTTCTGCAGCCCCCGTCGGCGCGCACCGCGGCCCGCATCGCGCACCACCGCGTACAGCAGGCCGAAGCCGAGCAGGCACAGCGCCAGCAGCAGCCAGAAGCGATGGGTGGGCGAGAGCAGGGCGTTCATCGGGAAACGGTCTCGAGGAAGACGAAGTCGGCGATCAGCCGCTCGCTGCTCTTGCCGGCCGCGAGCGCCTCGCGCAGCCGCAGCAGGTAGGCGGAGGCCAACTCGTAGGGCGGACGATCGGAGGTTTCGCTGAATGGCGTCGGCGACGACAGCACGGTGACCAGCACGTTGCCGAAGGGCGGGCTCACCAGCCAGCTCGACGGAATGTCGCGGCCCAGCTCCAGCGTTTCGCCGGCGTGCAGCCGCGTGGGCATCTGCCCGGCATTGAGGTGCATGACCGAGCCGTCGACCGTGTAGTAGTCGACCCAGATGTAGCTGTCGTGGCGCGGCGCCACCACTTGCACGCGCACGTTGTCGCCCTCGCGCAGCTGGCCTTCTCGGGCCGAGGGCGCGGTCACGTCCAGCCCGTAGACCTTCTCGTTGTTGCGCATCTGGTAGGGCTTGAGGATGGCGAACACCTCGCAGTGCGGCCATACGCGCAGGCCGATGTCGAAGCGCGGCGCCTTCACGCCGGGCAGCGCGCTCACTTCATGCTCCACGCGCGGCAGGTCGCCCGGCAGCGAGACGAAGCCGGTCACTTGCGTGCGGCCGTCGCGGTCGACGGTGGCAGTGAGGTCGGCGCAGGCAAAAGTCTGCAGGTGCTGCTCGACGCGCTGGCTCAGGCCGGTGGCGGCCGCGGGCGACCCGGTGGACCACAGCCACAGCAGGTAGAGCAGGGGCAGCGCCAGCGCCAGCGCGGCGCTGCTCAGCAGCAGCGTGCGGTCGCGCCGGCGCGTGTCGTTGGGGCCGCGCGGGTCGGGCACCTCGTAGGGCTGCGGCGTGATGCGGTCCTGCACCAGGCTGCCGGTGGACAGCGGGCGCAGCAGCAGCTGGCTGCCGTGCAGGTCTTTCAGCTTGCCCAGCTCGCCCTGGTCGCCGTCCTCGAAGTAGTACTGGCCCTTGAAGCCGAGCGCCAGCGCATGCCAGTACACCTCGCGCACCGCGTCGTCCCGCGCGCCCAGGGCCGACAGGTGGTGGAAGAACTCGCTGTGCGCGTTGTTGGAGTTGAAGAGCTGCACCTGCAGCGGGGCCGCCGCGCCTGCCGCCAAGGTGGCCTCGGGGTGGCGCGCGAGGATTTCGTCGATCCAGGCCACCATTGCGAAAGCCGCCGATTCGATCTGCCCCGCGGGCGTGCCCGAGGCCTCGGCGGCGGCGCGGGCCGCGTCGAGCCGCTGGCGGGCCTGCTGCTGTGCAGCATCGTGCGCCAGCATGGGCGTGCCGGCCGCGATCGATGCGTCCAGTGCGAGGCCGAACGAGATGAAGCTGGAGAAGCAGTCTAGAAGGCGAGCCATGGGCGGGCCCGCTCAGCCATGCGTTGCGAAGGATGCCCGGCGCCAGAGTCTGCTGCGATGGCACATGCCCATGTCCCCGGTTCCTTCGAGTAGGCGTTCATTCTTTCAAAGGGGGCGCGGCGGGCGCCATATCGCTTGGGGTCTATGCCGTTGGTGGGGCGGGCGGCCTTGCTGAGCGGGGCATTCGCCGGTATCTTCAGCGTCTGCAAGTGCACTGCACGCTGGGACACGGGGAAAGACATCATGAAAATCCTGATCGCCGACGACCACCGGCTCGTCATCGAGGCGGTCAAAGCCAAGTTGTCGGAGCTGGAGCCTGGCATCGAATTCGTTCTGGCGATGAGCGTCGACGAATTGCTTGCCGGAGCCACCGACGATCTCGACCTGGCCCTGATCGACCTCAACATGCCAGGCGCCGACGGCCAGGCCCACATCGACGAAATCCGCCGCCGCCATCCGGCCGTGCCGGTGATCGTGCTGTCGGGCTACGAAGACCCGGCCATCATGCGCAGCGCGCTCGAGCGCGGCGTGCTCGGCTTCATTCCCAAGGCGTATTCGCCCGAGGTCATGCTCTCGGCCGTGCGGCTGGTGCTGGCCGGCGGCGTGTATGTGCCGCCGATGATGCTCACGGCGCTGCCGCCGGGCATCGTGGCCGGCATGGGGCCGCAGGCGGCCACCGAGGCGCTGACGCGCGGCGCAGGCGGCGGCAATGGCGGCACCCAGACGCTGGAGCACCTGCGCAACGTGCTCACCGAGCGCCAGGTCGAGGTGCTGCAGCTGCTGTCGCAGGGCAAGCCCAACAAGCTGATCGGGCGCAGCCTGGGCATCAGCGAAGGCACCGTGAAGATCCACCTGGCAGCCATCTTTCGGGCGCTCAATGTGCGCAACCGCACAGAGGCGGTAGTGGCTGCGCAGGCGCTGACCGAGGCGCAGCAGGCCTAGGCTGCGCGCAACTCGGGGGGCGGTGCGGTTTCGGCACTGCCGCGCAACCCCTCTTTTCTCTGCGCAATGGCTTGGGCCAGAAACTCGGCATCGCGCGCCACGCCCGAGAAGCGACCCGAACCCCACGTGTACAGCCAGGGCAGCCCGAGAAAGTAAAGCCCCGGCTCGTTCGTCACGCCGCGCAGGTGCACCGGTGCGCCGCGCCCGTTGAACACCGGCGCGTCGACCCATGCGAAATCGGGTGAGAAGCCGATGCACCAGACCACGCTGGTGATGCCCGCCGCCGCAAGGTCGAGCCGCGTGCGTTCTTCCTGCGGCTCCCACACCGGCGCGTAGACCGAAGGCGGCGGCGCCTCGATGCCCTGCGCGGCGATGTGCTTGTCGATCGATGCGTTGATGCGGTTGTAGGTGCCGTCGGCCTGGTCGAGGTTGTCGCGCAGGTTGGGCTGCAGCTCGAAGCTGCCGTTGTCGAAGCCGCTCAGCAGGCCATACAGCTCCATGCCTTCGAGTGCGAAGCGCCGCAGGTCGATGTCGCGTCCGCCGTCGCGGCCGGTCACGTAGTGGTTGGTGTTGTCGCGCACGCCTTCGCGCAGCGGATGCTCGGTGACCGGCATGTCGTAGTACTTCATGTCGGCAAGCCAGTCGACCACCTCGCGGCCCCGGTAGAAGCGCGCACAGCGCGGCGCGTTGCCGGTGGCCAGGTGCACCTTGCGGCCGGCCAGGTGCAGGTCTTCGGCGATCTGCGCGCCCGACTGGCCGCAACCCACCACCAGCACCGCGCCCTCAGGCAGCTGCGCCGGGTTGCGGTACTGCGCGGAGTGGAACTGCGCCACGCTTGCAGGCAGCTTCTCGGCCAGGCGCGGCACGATGGGGCGGTGGTAGCCGCCGGAGGCCACCACCACCTGGTCGGCGGTGTAGAGGCCGGCGTCGGTCTGTACGCTGAAGCGCTCGCGCTCGCGTTCGCCATCACGCGATACGCGTTCGACAGTCACGCCTTCGATGGCTGGCGCCTTCACGTGCTCGACGAAGCCCGCGAGCCATTCGTTGATCTGGTCCTTGACCATGAAGCCGTGCGGATCGCTGCCGATGTAGCCCCAGCCCGGCAGCTGGCACTGCCAGTTGGGTGTGACGAGGCAGAACGAATCCCAACGCTGCGTGCGCCAGGTGTGCACGAGGCTGCGCTTCTCGATCACGAGGTGGTCGATGCCGCGCTGCTGCAGGCAATGGCTCAGCGACAGGCCGGCCTGGCCGCCGCCGACGATAACGACGCTGTAGTGGCTGCGTCCGCCGTAGGGGTGTGACATGGGTTTCTTCTTTCTCTCTGGATGTGGGGACGGTCAGTCGAAGGAGACGACGGTGACCTGGGCCTCTGCGGTTTCGCTGAAGCGCGTGGCGATGTGTTCGATCTCGGCGAGCTGGTCCATGGCCTGCGAGCAGGCGAAGCCGTACTTCGCGCGAACCCGCTCGGAGGCCATGCCCAGTGCCTCGCGCGTGCGCCGCATGAAGTCGGCCAGGGCATAGCGTTCGCCGGGCGCGAGGTAGTCGCGCACCACGCTGGAAGGTGAATAGCAGCGGGTTTCGCTGGCATCGGGCCAGCGCACGCGAAAGTGCACTACAGGCATGTGGCGGGCTCCCGCAGGGCGATGGGCGGCTGGATGAAGGCATCGCTGCCGAAGTCCCACAGCAGCGCCTCTTCGCCTTCAGCGCGCAGCCGCACCCGCCGGGTGGCATCGACTTCGCCGATCACGCCGCAGGCGATGTCGCGCGCGGCAAAGCGCGCCATCACCGAGGCCACCTGCGCGGGCGCCACGCTGAGCACGAAGCCGTAGCTGGGGAACGAAGACAACCAGCGCAGCAGCGGCACGCCGTCGGGCCGTGGCAGCGCATCGAGGTCGATGCGCGCGCCTACGCCAGAGCATTCGAGCAGCATCATGGCCGTGCCCACCGCGCCGGCCATGCTGATGTCTTTCGCGGCGCCGCACAGGCCGTCTTCGGCGATGGCCGGCAGCAGCTCCAGGTCGGCGCGCAGCCGTGCGGCGGGCGCGTGGGTCGAGGCGTTCCAGTATGGAAAGGGCTCTTCGTAGGCGCCGCGCAGGTCGGCGGCCATCACGAGCAGGTCGCCCGGCTTCGCGTCGAAGCTGGTCAGCAGCCGGCGCGCATGACCGAGGATGGCCACTGCCAGTTGTGGCCGCTCGCTGCGGTTGTTGCTGTGCCCGCCGACGATGGGCACGCCGTAGCGCACGGCGGCCTCGGCCATGCCGCGCAGCACGTCGTCGGCGGGGCTCATGCCGCTGCTCCACAGCGCATCGACCACCGCGGTGGGGCGCCCGCCCATGGCGTAGATATCGCTCACGTTGACCATCACGCCGCAATAGCCCGCGAACCAGGGCATGCGCACGATGAAGTCTTCCACCAGCCCTTCGATGGCGAACAGCAGGTAGCCGCCGTGGCCGTCGGGAATGGCCGCGCAGTCGTCGCCGATTGGCACGGCCTGCGCGAGCGCGGCATGGCCGCCGGGCAGCGAGCGGCCGAGGGCCGACACCACGTCGCTGATGTCGCGCTTGTGGGCGAAGCCACGCGTGGCGCGCAGGGCTTCGGCAATCTCGCGGACGTTCGTCGTCATGCCAGCACCTTGGCGCGCGTGACGAAGCCGCTCACGGGGTCGTGGCAGGGCGGGTAGCGACCGAGGTCGGCCTGCATGCGCGCATGCGGGCGGCCATGCACGCTCGTTTCTTCGAGCACCGTCCAGCCAAGCTTGTTGAACAGCGGCACGTTCTGCATCTGCACCTGCGCGAAAAAGGTCTCGCAGCCCAGTGCATTGGCGCGTGACACGGCCAGCCGTATCAGCGTCGCGCCCAGATGCCCCTGGCTGCGGAACGCGGGGTGCACCGCCAGCCGCGAGCCCCACCATTCGCCTTCGGCTTCACCGCGATGGATGCGCACCGTGCCCACCACCTGCTCGGGCATGCCGCCGTTGCACGACATGGCCGCCAGCAGGCGCGCGTGGTCGTCGATGGCATCGCGGTCGTCGCGCGCGAAGATGCCCTGCTCGATGCAGAACACCGCGCGGCGCAGCGCCATGGCCTCGTCGCGCTCCCACTGCTGGGCGGCTTCGCGCACCAGGTATTCGACGGGCGCGTAGTGGTCGCCCATCCGTTCGCACATCTCGCAGAGGTCGTCGATGCACAGCATGCTCAGCTTTCGTAGACCGATAACGACGAGCATGCGCCGCACTTGCCGCAGCCGGCCTTGATGTCGGCCGAGCGCAGGCCCGCCGCCACCACGCGTTCGCCCAGCGGCGCGAGCAGCGACTTCATGAACTCCGGCGTGGGCGCAGGATGGTCCTCGAGCGGCGTGCCGCTGATCGGCACGAAGGGCACGACGAAGGGGTACACGCCGCGCGCCAGCAGCTGGTCGCAGGTGTCGAGGATGGCTTCGCGCGTGTCGCCCAGCCCGGCCAGGATGTAGGTGCTGACCTGCCCGCGCCCGAACACGCCCACGGCGGCGTCGAAGGCGCTCATGTAGCGCGAGACGGGCACGCTGGCCTTGCCCGGCATGATGCGTTCGCGCACCTCGGGCGTGACCACTTCGAGGTGCATGCCCAGCGTGTCGATGCCCGCGGCCTTCATGCGGTGGAACCACTGGTCGTCGTCGGGCGGCTCGCACTGGCCCTGGATGGGAATGTCGACCGCGGCCTTGATGGCGAAGGCACTCTCGCACAGCACGGCCGCGCCGCGGTCGGTGGCGTTGGGCGTGCCGGTGGTCATCACCATGTGTTTCACGCCGTCGAGCAGCACGGCGGCGCGCGCCACCTCGGCAAGCTGCTCTGGCGTCTTGCGCGCGATGGTGCGGCCGGCCGCGAGCGACTGGCCGATTGCGCAGAACTTGCAGCTTTTCTTGCGGCTTTCGTAGCGGATGCAGGTCTGCAGCACGGTGGTTGCCAGCACGTCGCTGCCGTGCAGCGTGGCGATGTGCGAGTAGGGCACGCCGTCGAAGGTCTGCATCGCGTAGAAGCGCGGCTGCTTCGGAAAGCTGATGCTCGCAATGGGGATGCTGCCGCGCATCACGCGGCTCATGCCGGTGGCATCGGGCGCCTCGGCGGTGAAGGGCGAGTGCCAGGCGGTGGAGGTGTGGACCGGCACCATGATCGTGTGGCCGTCGACCGTCACGGCCTTGTGGTCCGACGGGCCCGCGCCGCCGCGGCGGCTCGCGACGCCGGCCGAAGGGTCAACCAGCCGCAACCCGAAGGACTGGAGCTCTGTCATCAGCTGCCGGCTGTCCTGGGGATGCATCGTCGTGGGTGTTGTCGTCATGGTCGGGGCTCCGTTGGGCGAAAGGTTGCGTGAGGTGCATGGGCACGGTGGTCTGCGCCGGCCGGTCGTTGATGGCGAGCGACAGCAGCTCGGGCCGCGCGTAGTGGCCGACCGAATCCATCATTCGCTTGCGCTTGGCGATCAGCGCCATGTCGAGGTCGGCCACCACCATGCCTTCGCCCTCTGTGAGCGGCGGCGCGAGGTGCTTTCCCTCGGGCGAGACGATGGCCGTGTGGCAGCCGCCGCGCAGCGCCTTCTGCAGATTGGCGTCGGGCGTGACCGAGCGGATCTGCTCGTCTGTGAGCCAGCCGGTGGCGTTGACCACGAAGCAGCCCGACTCCAGCGCGTGGTGGCGGATGGTCACTTCCATCTGCTCAGCGAAGATCGGGCCGACCAGCGAGCCGGGAAACTGCGCGCAGTGAATCTGCTCGTGCTGCGCCATCAGCGCGTAGCGCGCGAGCGGGTTGTAGTGCTCCCAGCAGGCCAGCGCGCCGACGCGACCCACGGCGGTGTCGACCACCTTGAGGCCGGCGCCGTCGCCCATGCCCCAGACCATGCGCTCGTGATAGGTGGGCGTGATCTTGCGGCGCTTGAGCACCAGCGTGCCGTCGGCGTCGAACACCAGCTGCGTGTTGTAGAGGCTGCCGTGGTCGCGCTCGTTCACGCCGAGCACCACCACCATGCCGCGCGCACGGGCCCGCTCGGCCACCGCCTGCGTGACGGGGCCGGGCACCACCACCGCGCGCTCCACGAGCTGCAGGTGCGGCGCACCCTGCAGCACCGGCGGCAGCACGAAGCTGAAGTAGGGGTAGTAGGGCACGAAGGTCTCGGGAAAGACCGCGATCTGCGCGCCCTTCGATGCGGCTTCGTCGATGGCGCTGCACACCCGGTCGAGCGTGCCGTCGGGCCGCTCGAAGTCGGGCGCGATCTGGATCGCCGCTGCGCGCACGATGCGGGAGGTGGAAGCCATCGCTCGTGCTGCCTTACAGCGTCCAGGTGTCGATGACCACTGCGTTGGCCTTCTTGTGCAGCAGCACGAGGTCAAGCACGTCGAGCGGGTTGATCGGCGTGATGCCCTCGATCAGCGCGCCTTCGCCGTGGCCGTACAGCGCCTGCAGCGCGAAACGGCAGGCGTACACCTTGCCGCCCTCTTCCATGAACTTGGCGAGTTGCTTGTTGAAGTTCTGGTGGCCCGGAAAGGCTTCGTCGCCCAGCGTGGGAAAGCCGCGCTGCACGCCCAGCGTCACGCCGGGGCCGTACAGCAGGACGGAAGTCTCGAAGCCCTTGCGACGCAGCCGTGTGGCCTGCAGCAGGTTCACGAAGCCGATCGAACCCTCGAAGGCCACTGTATGAAAGGTGACGAGCGCCTTCTGGCCCGGCTCGGCCTTGACGTCTTCGAACACCTTCTCTTCGTAGTCGACGAGGAACTCGCCTTTCTCGTTGCGGGGGCGGGTGACTTTGGGCATGGGGTACTCCGGTTGGGTGGTGGGTACGCAGGTGTTGCGTGCCTTTTCCTTCGCAGGCGATGTGCCAGCGGTTTGCCGGGCTCATGCGATCAATGCGCGATCAACGTGCAGCAGTGCGGGCTGCGTGCGCGCAAAATTTTTTCCGGCACCCGGAAACGCGGGTTCGAGGTGGGCCTGCGCGGCCTGTTCTGCACCGTGACGACGCACATGCCATGCGATCAATGCACCCGATCAATGGGGTTGATCGCACCTGATCGAAGCATTCTTCCCCTCTGGAGCGGGCGCGGATCCTGCATGTTGATCGGTAGCCAGATGCAATCAATGAATGCAATCAACTTCGCCGGACCATCACCGATGACCACGATCACCGCCCACTGGCGCAAGCAGCTGCGCAACACCTCCCGGCCGGCCTACCTGCTGCTGGCCGACCTGATCGCCGACGACATCAAGACCGGTCGCCTCGGCGTGCGCGACCGCTTGCCCACGCTGCGCGAGCTGGCTGCCGACCTGGAGCTGAACTACACGACGGTGGCGCGCGGCTACGCCGAGGCACGCAAGCGCGGGCTGATCGACTCGCGCGCCGGCACCGGCACCTTCATTCGCTCGGGCAGCCCGAGCCTGCGGCTGCGCGGCGGCAGCGGCGCCGAGATGACGATGAACATGCCGCCCGAGCCCGGCGACGAGCACCTGATGGCACGGCTGCACGACAGCGCGAGTCGCGCCTTTGCGCAGGTCGATTTCCACGACCTGCTGCGCTACCAGGACTTCGGCGGCACCGCGCACGACCGCGCCGCCGCCATGCACTGGCTGCGGCCCTTCGTGCCCGAGGCGAGCGTCGACCGCATCCTGGTGTGCCCTGGTATCCACGGCGTGCTGACCGCGCTGTTCTCGCAGCTGGCGCGGCCGGGCGAGCTGATCTGCGTGGAGTCGCTCACCTACCCCGGCGTGAAAGCCATCGCGGCGCAGCTCGGCGTGCAGCTGCACGCGCTGCAGATGGACGACGACGGCCCCATCGCCGATGCCTTCGAGCACGCCTGCAAGACGCTCAAGCCCAAGGCGCTGTACTGCAACCCCACGCTGCTGAACCCCACGGCCGCCACCGTGTCGCGCGCGCGGCGCGAGGCGCTGGCCGACGTGGCGCTGCGCTATGCGGTACCGATCATCGAGGACGACGCCTACGGCATGCTGCCGCGCCAGACGCCCGCGTCGCTGGCCACGCTGGCGCCGGGGCTCACTTATTACGTGAGCGGTTTCTCCAAGTGCTTCGGCGCGGGGCTGCGTAGCGCGTACGTGTGCTCGCCGACGGTGGTGCAGTCGCAGCGGCTGGCGGGTGCGATGCGCGCCACCACGGTGATGGCCTCGCCGATCACCAACGCGCTGACCACGATGTGGGTGGAAGACGGCACGACCGAAGAGATGCTGCAGGCGGTGCGCGCGGAGTCGGTGGCGCGGCAACTGCTGGCCACGCGCTACCTGGGCGACAGCGGCCTGCAGGCGCACCCCGAGGGCTTTCATGCCTGGCTGCCGCTCACGCCGGGATGGAGCCCGGTGGAGTTCGCGTCGTACCTGCGCACGCAGAACGTGGGCGTGGTGGCGAGTGCGGCTTTTTCCACCGATGGCGACCCGCCCGATGCGGTGCGCATCTGCCTGGGCGGGCCGATGTCGCGCGAGCAGTGCGATCAGGCGCTGCGGTTGATTGCGGACACGCTGGCGCATCCGCTGCATCCGCACGCGACGCTGCGCTGACCAGCCGCTGCCGTGGTGGCTACCAGCGGTAGGTGAGCTTCGCCTGCACCGTGCGCCCCTGGCCGAAGTACTGGCCGTAGCCCGCGACGTAGCTCTTGTCGAAGAGATTGGTGGCGTTCAGCGCAAAGCTGTAGGGGCCGCGTTCGTAGCGGATGGCCGCGTCGACCAGTGTGTAGGCCGGGTTGTAGCTGCTGTTGTCCACGCTGGCCGGCACCTTGCCGACACGGCGCACGCCGCCGCCCACGCTCCAGCCCTGCAGCTCGGAGCTGCCGAAGCGGTAGTCGAGCCACAGCGCGGCGGTCTGGCGCGCTGTGTTGAGCGGCTGCTTGCCCAGTTCTTCGGGGTTCAGGCTGCGGGTGATCTTTGCGTCGAGCAGGGTGTAGCTGGCCACCAGCTTGAGCTGTCGGGTCAGCGAGGCGCGCGCCTCGAACTCCGGGCCGCGCGTGCGCACCTCGCCGATCTGCGAAACCGGGTTGAGCACGTACGGGGTGAACGTGGGCGAGTTGTTCTTCTTCAGGTCGAAGACCGACACGGTGAACAGTGCGTCCACGTCCGGCGGACGGTACTTCAGGCCCACCTCGAACTGCCGGCCGAGCTCGGGCTTCAGGAGGTCGCCGCCGCCGGCGATGGTGCCCAGCAGCGGGGTGAACGAGGTCGAGTAGCTGAAGTAGGGCGCCAGGCCGTTCGGCGCGAGGTAGAGCAGGCCCGCGTTGTAGGTGGTCTTGGTGTTGGTGTCGAGGCCGATGGACGACGCTGCCGCCTGCGGCCCCGGGCTGGCGCTGTTGTGCGCCCGGTCCTGCCGCACGGCCAGCCCGAGGGACCACGGCCCCGCGCGCATCTGGTCCTGCACATGGAACCCGCGCTGCGTGATGCCGTTGGTCGACTGAACGGAGAACGCGGGCTCGGGCACGGGCGCGCCATAGACCGGTGCGAAGGCATCGATGGAAGAGGCCGGATCGACGCTGGTCTGCGTGGTGCTGCTCTGGCGCTGGTACTCCAGCCCCATCAGCAGCGTGTGCTCCACCGGCCCGGTGCGAAAGCGCCCTTCGAGCTGGGTGTCGAGCGTGGTGGTGCGGCTCCTGTCCTTCATCCGCACCGCCGAGCGGTCGAGCGTGCGCAGGTCGCTCTCGAAGCCGGTGCCGTAGACCTGCCGGTAGTCGATGTCGAGCGTCGCGTGGCGCGCGTTCTGCCGCAGCGTCCAGTTGTCGTTCAGCTGGTGCTCCAGCAGGTAGGTGAGCGAGAACGCGTCGCGGTTGTAGCGGTCGAAGCCGGGCTCGCCGATGAAGCGCTCGCGCGGAATGCTGCCGTTGGGGTTGGGCGAGATGAGCGCGCCTTCGGGCCAGATGCTCTTGGGCGTCATGCGGTCGCGCGTGGCCTCGGCCATCAGCGTGACCTTGGTGCGCGGCGATGGCGTCCACGTCAGCGACGGTGCGATGAAGCCGCGGTCGTCGCGCGAGAAGTCGGTCTGGCCGTTGCTGTTGCGCAGCACGCCGTTGAGCCTGAAGAGCAGGCTGCCGTCGGCGGTCATCGCGCCGCCGAGGTCGAAGCTGCCCTGGTAGCGGTTGCGATTGCCTACCGAAAGGCTCACCTCGCGAACCGCCTCCGCCGAAGGGCGCTTCGACACCATGTTGATGGACCCGCCCGGCGCCGACGGGTCGTAGACCGCGCCCGGTCCTTTCAGCAGCTCGACGCGTTCCAGCGCCTGCGGCTCGACCAGCCACCGCGTGACGAGGCTGGTGGTGGGGAGCTTGAAGCCGTCGAGGTATTCGGCGGGCGTGAAGCCTCGCACCGTGAGCGACGCGAAGCGCGGGTCGTAGCCGCTGACCTCGGTGAGCACGCCGGCGGAGTAGCGCAGCGACTGCTCGACGGTGTGCACGGCCTGGTCGTCCATCTGCGCGCGCGTGACGACGGTGACGGCGCGCGGCGTTTCGAGCAGCGACGTGTCGGTGCGTGTGGCGGTGGCGCTGCGCTGCGCCACGTAGCCCTGCACCTGGCCGTCAGCGCGCTCGCCCTGCGCGGTGACGGTGAGCGTGGGCAGCGTGCTGCCGGTGCCCGGGGTTGCCGCCGTGGCGACGGCCGGGCGCACCGCATAGGCGCCGCTGCTGCCGGGCACGGCCTCCAGCTGGTGGGGCGACAGCAGCTCGGCCAAGCCTTCGGGCACCGTGCGGCTGCCCTGGAGCGCGGCGGCACTCTTGCCATGCACCAGCGCCGGATCGAAAGACAGCGTGATGCCGGCCTGGCGCGCGAAGGTGCTGAGCGCGTCTTCGAGCGCGCCGGCCGGAACATCGAAACCGGCGCGCGCGGAAGCCTGCGCCTGTGCGCGTGCGGATCCTGCGGGCGCAGCCCATCCCGCCGCGACGCCCAGCAGCAGCGCGGGAAGCAGGGTGGGCCTTGCCGGCCGGAACCGCCAGAACCCGGGTGGGCGGTCCGGAGAAAGCCGTCTCAACGTCGCGCAACAGTCAATGTGCCTCCTGTGCCATGTTCGAGCCGTACAGGCAGTGTGCGAACCAGCGCTTCGAGCGCACGGCCGACCGGGTCGGGGCCGTTGAGCTGGAACACGCCCGACACGCGCAGCGAGGCCACGTCCGCATCGCACAGCAGCGGCGTGCCGTGGTAGCGCGCGAGTTCGGCGACGAAGGCGTCCAGGCGCATCTGCCGGGCCACCAGAGCGCCGTCGGTCCAGGCGTCGGGCTCGAAGCTGCGGTCCACGATGCGCTGGGGCTGTGCCGCGCCGCCGCGCACGATGTAGCCGTCGCCCGCCTGCGCGACCACCGGCGGTGCGCCTTCGGTGTGGATGGCCACGCGGCCTTCGGTGAGCGACAGCCGTGTCTGGTCGTCCTGCTCGCGCACGCCGAAGCGCGTGCCCAGCGCCTCGAAGCGGGCATGCGGCGTCTCGACCCAGAAGGCGCGGTGGCCCAGCAGCGCGCCGCTGTCGGCGCCGGTGCGCACGAAGAGCTCGCCGCGGCTCAGCACGATGCGCCGCTGGCGCGGCGAAAAGATCACCTGCACCTCGGAGCCGGTGTTGATGTTCAGCTCGGTGCCGTCGGCCAGCGTCACGCGCCGGCGCTCGCCCACGGCGGTGGCGTAGTTGGTGCGCCGTTCCCAGGGCGTTTCGCGCCAGACGAACAGGCCGACAACGCCGCCGGTGACAGCCAGGCCCAGCACGCTGAGCGCGCGGCGCCGGCTTTGCTGCTGCCGCTGCTGTTGCGCGCGCATCAGGGTCGCGGCCTGCAGCGCGCCGTGGGCCAGCGCGCCGCCTGCGTCGCCCATGTCACTGCTCATGCCGCTGCCGATGCGCGGCACCTGGCGGAAGGCGTCTTCCACGGCCTGCACCTGCTGCCAGGCCTGTTCGTGCGCGGGGTGCGCGGCGCGCCATGCGTCGCAGGCGTTGTGCGTTGTTTCGTCCGCGCTGCCGGAGCCCAGCCGCACGACCCAGGCGATGGCCTGTTCGAGCAGGTCGGAGGCGTTGCCGCCGTCGCCGG
This sequence comes from Variovorax paradoxus, assembly GCF_024734665.1. Taxonomy (NCBI): domain Bacteria; kingdom Pseudomonadati; phylum Pseudomonadota; class Betaproteobacteria; order Burkholderiales; family Comamonadaceae; genus Variovorax; species Variovorax paradoxus. The sequence goes on along the minus strand of NZ_CP102931.1, from coordinate 6,090,127 downwards.
ACGAAGGAGAAGAAGAGGGGAATGCAGGTTTCATCGCAGCGCCAAGCAGTGGCGGATGGCAGTTGCCATGTATTTCTCGACCGAGCTCAGGCTCACGTTCAGGCGCTGCGCGATCTCGGCATAGCCGAGGCCGTCGAGCCGCGAGAGCAGGAAGGCGCTGCGCGCCTTGGGCGGGAGGCCGTCGAGCATGGTGTCGATGCGCACCAGCGCCTCGACCAGCAGCAGTTGCGTCTCGGGCGAGGGCGCCTGCGGCTCCGGCAGGGCCGCGATGGCTTCCATGCAGGCGCGCTCCAGCGTGCGGCGGCGCACGTGGTCGACCACGAGGCCGTGCGCGATGGTGGTGAGCCAGGCACGCGGCTCGCGCACCTCTTCGACATCGCCCGGACGGCCCAGCACGCGCACGAATGTGTCCTGTGCGAGGTCGGCGGCGTCGCCCGCGTGGCCGAGCTTGCGGCGCAGCCATCCGAGCAGCCAGCCGTGGTGGTCGCCATAGAGGGTTTCCACACTGCGCGTGGGAGGACGGTCCGGCATGGAAGGCAGAGAGAAGTCGTTCGGGAACGCAGCGAGCGTTGCAGGCATGAATCTATCTCACTGGGTTGACATTTGTGAAAGATTTACTGCCGCGGC